>JBCDGZ010000006.1:0-89004 GCA_038750655.1 Bacteroidota bacterium
ATAAAAAACCATTTTCTTGAAAGAATTTTTTCTTTTATACTCAAGTTTTTACATCTTTTTATAATGTTTATTTAATTTTTTGACTATTCGTTAGTGGCCTGCTCGTTAATGTTTTATAAAGAATGAGCTAAATGGCTGGCTGTAGAGGAGGGATATAACTGCTCGGGAGATGGAAACCTTAGCTTTTATTCTATCTTTGTGCATCCCCTACAAGCATTTTAGTACGGATACAGATCACCAATGTAAACCAGTAAAGTATGCTCCTATCTATGACTGGCTATGGCCGGGCGAGTGAATCTATTGACGATAAGACGATTACCATTGAATTGAGGTCGCTGAACAGCAAGTTTACCGATGTGCGCTTCAAACTGCCCCAGAACTACAAAAGTAAGGAGCCTGAGATGCGCAAGCTGATCATCGAAACGGCCGAGCGAGGTAAAATTGATGTCCAGATTGATGTACAATCTATGGACGGCGATGGCCAATATGCGCTGAACCAGGCTCTATTTCGCAAATACTACCGCGAGCTGAACCAGCTGACGGATGATCTGGCAATGCCTTCTGGCGATCTGATGCAGGCCATCCTCAAATTGCCCAATGTAGTGGCTTCTGAGCAAAATACTATTGAGGAGGAGGAGTGGAAGGCCATTAGAAATGCTTTGCGTAGTGCACTGAATGCCTTCACGCGCTTTCGCAAGGAGGAAGGGCACGCAATGGAAAAGGACTGTAGGCTGCGGATTGCTAATATTACTTCTCTGCTCAAGGAGGTGGCGCCTTTTGAAAAGGAACGGGCGGAGCGCCTGCGCACCAAGATATTGAATAATATGGAGGAGTACGTCGGTAAGGATAACATCGATGCCAACCGATTTGAGCAGGAAATCTTGTATTATTTGGAAAAAATCGACATCACAGAGGAGAAAGTGCGCCTCGAGCAGCATTGCAAATATTTCGTCGAGGAGCTGGACACTCAGGATACCCTCAAGGGGCGTAAGCTCAGCTTCATCAGCCAGGAAATGGGGCGCGAAATCAATACGCTAGGGTCTAAGGCGAACTCTTCAGACATTCAGCGCGTAGTGGTTAAAATGAAGGATGAACTGGAAAAAATCAAAGAACAGGTAGCAAATTCAGTTTAAATAGTAAATGGCAACAAAAGTATCGAAGACGAATCAACAGGGAAAACTCATCATCTTTACTGCCCCCTCTGGAGCTGGAAAAACAACCATTGTTCGACATCTAATTGAGCAATTCGAAGAATTGGCCTTTTCTGTCTCTGCAACTAACCGCGAACGGCGACCAAAAGAAGAACATGGTCGTGACTACTATTTCATCAGTACCGAAACATTTGAAGAGAAGGTCAAAAATGGCGATTTTATGGAGTGGGAAGAAGTTTACGATGGGCAGTACTATGGAACGCTTAAGAGTGAAATTGAACGCATCTGGGCCCTGGGCAAAACCATCATTTTTGACATCGAAGTCAAAGGGGCCACCCACATCAAACAAGCTTATCCGGATAACTCGCTGGCCGTTTTCATCAAACCTCCTTCCCCCGAAATTTTATTTGAAAGATTACGGGGCCGAAGGACAGAAAATGCCAAAAGTTTACAGAAGCGCATTGCTCGGGCTGCAGAAGAATTAAAATATGAGAACAAATTTGATATTGTACTGGTTAATGATATATTAGAGGTATCGTTAACTGAGGCTGAACGAATTGTACGCAAATTTATCGGGTAGTTACTAAATCCAATGCTTATGGAAACCTTGACCACCAACGGCGTTCGTGTAAGTGTAGAGACCTTCTACCAGGCTACACACTCCGATCCGATGAATAACAAATACATCCACGCATACAGAATCACGATCATTAATGAGAATGATTTTCCTATACAGCTGCTGAGGAGGTACTGGCATATTCTGGATTCCAATGGCCGCTCCCGAGAAATCGAAGGAGAGGGCGTAGTCGGCAAACAGCCTATTCTAAAACCCGGCGAAGTTCATCGCTATGTCTCCTGGTCCCCCCTGGCCACAGATGTCGGCAAAATGTACGGCACCTATTTAATGATTAAAGGGGATGATGATTCAGAATTCAGTGTGAAAATCCCCGAGTTCTTACTCGTCGCTCCTTTCAAGATGAACTAGGTCTGCCTATTCTGGCAACACCGCAATACACTTCAACTCAATGGCAATGGGCGTCGGCAAAGAATCGATGCCTACGGTAGTACGGCAGGGCTGACTGTCCTTGAAGTACTCGGCGTAAATCTTATTATAGGTGTGAAAATCCCGCTGCATATCGGTTAGAAAAACGGTGACATCCACCAGGTCCTCCCATCTCGCGCCACTAGCCTCCAAGACGGTACGCACATTTTTGAATACCGAGTGGCACTGCGCCGCAAAGTCGAAGGTGGTAAAATTACCGCTTGCGCTGCGCTCTAGCCCCGGCACGCCATCGGTCTGTGGGTCCCGAGGGCCGATACCCGACAAAAAAAGCAGCTGGCCAACGCGCCGCGCGTGCGGATAAAGCCCCACTGGCTTGGGGGCCTGGTCCGCCTTGATTTTTTCAGATGAACTCATAAGGTATTTGGTTTTATTCCTGGCCCAAGATACAGTATAATTTACTATCCTTAATCCTTCTTTTCGTTGAGCGGCGAAGGAAATATTTTTAGCTACCTTTACGTTCCAGTTCCGAGCGATCTACAGTCGCCATAAAATCACCTGTTCATACCCTTGCCCTCTACAAATTAGGCCGAATTGGCACAGTATTTACATCTTTTTATTGTTTACAGCACAGGACAAACTCGTTTTATGAGGAATAGGTTTTACACACTACTAACACTGCTATTTTTTCTATCCATCGAAGCCTTACTGGCCAATACTTTGGTGATGGGAAAAGTCAACAACGCCAAATCGGCCAGCACCATCGAATTACAGCTCAACTATCTCTACCTTAATAATAGCGTTGATATTTATACCGCTCAGCTCAACGAAGATGGTACATTCGGCTTCAATGTAGAAACTAGAGAGCCCCTGCTGGCGACGCTGACCTATGACCACAAAAAGACCTTGATTTATTTGCAACCACAGGATACCCTCATCATCAATTGCGATGGAGGGGCTTTCCCTTATGACCTGAGCTTTTCGGGCAGCGGAGGCTATAACAACAGCGTACTGTACGACTACTTTCGCGAGAATCCGCCGGAGCTGGACCAGTTTAAAATGACCCGCTATCGGGCGGGCATCTATTGGTACGTCAACAGTCCGAGCATGGATGAGCTGATGCTGATGCTCAACCCGGAGCAGTTCAGCCGTAACCTGTTGATGCGTCGGGAAAAGGCCATTGCCACGGTGAGTTTTGAAAACGAAAAAGGGGCAGAGCGCACGATGAGCACAGCGTTTGGGCAGTACCTCAGCACCGAAGCGCTCTACAACTGGGCCTACCATATGCTGCTGTATGGCGATATTTACAAAAATAAATACCAACTGGACGACAGCTTTTTTACCTTCCTCGATGAAGTTCCGCTTGATAATATCCAGATTAGCAATTACTGGTATCGCCAATTTCTGCTGGCCTATGTCAATCACCAATACCGCCGCGCTGGCGAAGATGCCAGTCCCTACGCTAGCCAGTTTGACCTGGCGGGGCAGCTATTAAGTGGTGCTCCGGAAGCTTTTGTCAAATCCAGCTTAATTGTTAAAGCTTTCCAGGCCGGGAAGGTGGAGGAGATCATTGACAAGTACGAGCAGTTTTCGAAGAGTCGGGATTATGTGGATTACGAAGAGCGGGTGGTGGAGTCGTACGAAAAGGCTCTTCGCTTTGCCAAAGGCACCCAGGCGCCCGATTTCAGCCTGACAGACATCAATGGCAATGCAGTGGCGCTTGCTGATTTTAAAGGGAAAACCGTCTATCTCAACTTTTGGGCCAGCTGGTGCCATCCTTGCTTGAACAAACTGGCGTTAATCCAGAACTTTCAGATGGACATGGAGGCCAGAGGAGTCGTTTTCCTACACGTCAGCTTGGATACGGATAAAGAGAGCTGGCGGCACGTCATCGACAAAATGGCCCTGACGGGCATTCACCTTCGGGCCGATCGGAATCTCCACACAAAATTCCTCAATCAATACGAAGTCAAGGTGCTGCCGCGTTACTTTATCATTGACAAAGAGGGCAGCTTTATTGATAAGCCCAATAAATTTGATGCTCAGGCCATTCGTAGAATATTGACGGATTTATCGGCCGGGCAGACTAATTAACACGCAACTCTTAGGCACTATTTTCGTACAGTTTTCCAAAAACAAGCCTTATGAGACAACTACTTTTACTATCCCTCCTGTGTATCTTTTCCGTCCATACCAGTTTTAGTCAGGCTGATGCCTTAGTGCATGCGGAGCAGATGCCCTACTTCGCTGGTTGCGAAGAGCAGGAGGAGGGCTCCCTGGAAAAACGACATTGCTCTGATCGCTTACTGGTTAACTTCATCGCCGAACATCTGGAGTATCCTGCAGAAGCGCGCAACAGCGGTATCGAAGGTACGGTGCTGGTGAGCTTCATCATCGATGAACACGGCGAGGTGCAAGACCCTGGCCTGCTGCGCGATATTGGCGGCGGTTGCGGCGCAGCCGCCCTCGATGTCATCCACCTGCTGCCGCCCTGGCAGCCCGCCGTCGATAACGGCAGTAAAGTCAAAGTTAAACTCAACCTTCCCATACAATTCAGCCTCAAAGACGACTACGACGAGCTTTCGGGAGGCTACAGTATCAGCTGGGGCCGCCTGCAAAGCAAGGAGGTCAATCGTAAAACACTGATGGACAACCTGGACGCCCGCATCACCGTCCGCGATCCCTACGGCAATGAGGTCCCCGTCAGTGAGCTGATCTTTTCCTATGAGAAGAAGAAAAAATACATGGAGCGTAAAAGTGGTGGGAACATCACCGGTGACATGGCTAAAGTGGTACGCAAAGCCAAGCGAGGCGGTCAATTTACCATTACCGCTAGTGTACAAAAAGAAGGGAAGTTTCTTTTCGTCAATAAGGCATTTGATGTCATCGATTAAGCAAGAACGGAGGCTGCTCAGTCCCTAAATTGCTTAGTACTTGCTCCTGAAAACATTTCGTGTTATATTGCGTCCTGCCCGATGTTGTCATTGTCTTTTACTAGCAATGCTTATCTTAAAGCGCTAAATCCTGTAGGCCGGCCAGCCTGTGGGTGCAAATTCATCGGAGATGAGGAAATCAAGTATTCGTTATATCATTCTACTCGGCGCAATGGCCCTGACCCTGGTCTTTTGCAGCCAGGAACCTGAAAACAATCCCCAAGCCATCCCTACCCAGTACCTCAACCTCGATCCTAAAGTTGACTACGTCGGCATGGAGACCTGTAAGACCTGCCACGCAGACATTCACAGCACCTTTATTCATACCGGCATGGGCCGCTCCTTCGATCACGCTACGCGACAGAAAAGTGCGGCGACCTACAAAGTACACGACGTGGTCTACGATGAGAATTCCAATTTTTACTACAAGCCCTATTTTCAAGACAGTAGTCTGTACATCAAAGAATTTCGACTAGGACCCAGCGGGGATACCGTGCATCAGCGGACAGAGAAAATCACCTACATCGTTGGCTCTGGCCAGCATACCAATTCACATATTTTGTCGCATAATGGCTATATCTTTCAGGCACCAATTACCTACTACACCCAAGAGGGCCGCTGGGATATGGCACCAGGATTTCGGGGAGAGAACCTTCGCTTTTCTCGTCTCTTAGCGGCGGAGTGCATCACCTGCCACAATCATCTACCGGATCAGGTGCAAGGCTCGATGAATAAATATGTCGATATGCCCCGAGGCATCGAATGTGAGCGTTGTCACGGGCCAGGAGAGCTACATGTCGCCCAGAAATCAGCAGGAGAAATCGTAGATACTTCGAAGTACATCGACTATTCTATCGTTAATCCTTCGGACCTACCGCGCGACTTACAGATGGACCTTTGCCAGCGTTGCCATCTTCAAGGGGTAGCCGTACTCAAAGAAGACCAAAGTTTTTACGACTTTCGCCCCGGGATGCGACTCAACAAAGTGATGAATGTCTTTCTGCCTCGCTATACCAATTCGCACGAGAAATTTATCATGGCTTCCCAGGCCGACCGCCTCCGTATGAGTCCCTGTTATATGGAATCGGAGGAGCTGAGCTGCCTAACGTGCCACAATCCCCACAAAAGCATCGAGGTCACTTCTGTCAATCAGTACAACCGCGCCTGCGAGGGCTGCCACGCCTCCAAGGCTGGGGAAGAAGCTTGCAGCTACTCTCCCGCCGAGCGACTGGCCGTCGACAACAACTGCGTGAGCTGCCATATGCCCCCTTCTGGTAGTGTGGATATTCCCCATGTCAATATCACCGATCATTACATCAGTCGACAAACGGCACAACGGGGGCAGGCCATCGCGCCAGAGCAGGAGGAGGCCATCGCCCGTTTTTTGGGCCTAGAGATGCTGACCAGCGAGGAGGCGCAGCCCCTGGAGATGGCCCAGGGCTACATCGCGCTCTACGACAAATACGTAGCGGCAGCGCCGATGCTGGACTCAGCCTACGCCTACTTGGAGGCCTCAACAGCGCCGATGGCTGCGCAGCTCAAAACACGCATCCATTATCACTTCGCCCGGCTAGCGTATCCGGCGATCGTTGAGCTGGTGGCGGGGCGCAGCCCCAGCGACATCAAAGAAGGCTGGACGGCCTACCGCATCGGCGAGGCTTATTATCAACTGCGGCAGCTGCCGCAGGCACTGAGCTATTACCAGCGGGCCACCGAGTTTATGCCTTTCCACCTCGATTTTCAGGAGAAGCTCGCAACGGCCTACGCCGAACTGGGGCAATTGGAGCCCGCTATTCGTACCCTGGAATTTGTATTGAAGGAAAATCCGAAACGCAAAGTTGCGCTTTGTAACCTCGGTTTTTTCTATGTTTCCCAAGGGCGTTATAAGGAAGGGGAGGCCCTGTACGATCGCGCCATCGCCCTCGATCCAGATTATGTGCAAGCCTTATTGAACAAGGGCGCTATTTTATTATTTCAACAAAAAAACTCGGAGGCCAAGACTTACCTCGAACGGGTGCTGGCACTCAACCCGGAGCACGCGCAGGCGCGGATGGCCCTTGGCCAAATTCAATAGGGTCCCGGTTAATCAATGCCTATTAGCCGATCATTCCGCTTAATTATTTGTTAATATCTGCCAGCAACCTTTCTGAGCGTAATTCTGGGTATTACTTTTGCGTTATCAGAAGCACAACGCATCATCGTTTTACTCAAAATCCAATTTCAATAATAATGAAAAAGATATTAACACTCGTACTCTTAATGGCCGTTTTCGTCGTAGGCGACGCAGAGGCACAGAAGCTTAAAAGTTTGATGAAAAAGGCCGAAAGCGCCCTAAACAAGGGTGGCCTATCGCAGGAGGACGCGGGCAATGGCCTCAAAGAAGCTTTGAACGCCGGTGTGGGCAAAGCTGTTGACTTCCTCTCTGCCGAAGACGGTTATTACAAAAGTGCGTACAAAATCCTGCTGCCCGAAGAGGCCCAGAAGGTGACCAATAAACTCAAGTCGGTACCGGGCTTTCAGAATGCAGAGGAAAAAGTGATCGAAAAGATTAACCGTGCGGCGGAAGACGCAGCAGTCAAAGCCAAGCCCATTTTTGTCAGCGCCATCAAGCAGATGACCTTCAAAGATGCGATGAATATCCTACTGGGCAATAAAGATGCCGCCACCCGCTACCTCGAAAAGGCTACCTACGATCAGCTATACACCGCTTTCAAGCCCATCATTGTTGAATCGCTGGATAAGTTCAACGCCCGGGAGTACTGGCGCGGAGCCGTCAATGCCCACAACAAAGTCCCCTTTGTCAAAAAGGCCAATCCAGAACTGGATGACTATGTGACCAAGCAGGCCCTGGGCGGAATGTTCGGACTGATTGAGGTGAAGGAAAAAGATATTCGTGGCAATGAGTCCTCTCGTACTACCGACCTGATGCGCAAGGTATTTGCCAAGCAGGATTAAAAGACAAAACTGATTCGGTAGAGGCCGAACGAAAAGCGCCTATCTGGAGATACTGGATAGGCGCTTTTTTATTGGAAAAAAGGGTCTTGTTCTATTCCCCTCGTTTTGGCGTAAATCTGTTCCAAAGGAAGATCGAAGTTGAGAGAATGGATAGGGAGGCTTTGACTCAGATCGCTTACGGTGGTAATTTGCCAGGTTGAGGCTTCTTTGCGATGGTAAGATTCCGCTACAATATGTCGAGAATCAATGGTGATAAACTCCCGAACGGACGGAAGCATCCGGTAAAAGGTAAACTTTTTGAGTTTGTCATAGCTCTCCGTACTCTTGGACAATACTTCAATAATCAGCACTGGATTTTTGAGCTGGGTCTCATTTTGAGTAGTGAAAACAGGCTCTCCGCAAGCCACCATAATATCGGGGTAGAGGTAACGATTTTGAGCAGAAATGGCCAGTTGCATATCACTGCTAAAGACTATACAATTGGAATGGTCTGCTTGCTGTGCCAGCCTATAAATCAGGTTCGTAATGATAATGCTGTGATTGGCAGAGCCGCCGGCTAGATAGACGATGCGCCCATCGTGGAATTCCATTCGCTGCTCGCTTTGCTCTTGCAGCAGAAGGTATTCCTCCAAGCTGTACTTCCGATCTTCTAAGGTTTTCATGTTGCTGGGCTAATTGAGTGATCAACTTAAGGTAAGGAAAATCACCAGTATTTACAAGTGTTTTGTTAATGCTCCTTGGGGAGCTTATGCTTCCTTGTTCTGCCAATACTCCTGCGCCCAAATACGGTGCTGCTTCTTATCCTTAAAAGTCCAGGCCACAATGCGGCTGATCTTCTGTCCCTGCGCCATTTCGATAGTCAAGTGGTGGCGGACTTTAGCCTTTTTTAGGGTGCGGTAAATGCCGGGGAGGTTGGTTTTCTTGGCGACCAGAGAGGAAAACCAGAGGCAATTGTTAGCCATGTAAGTGCTCTGCCAGATGATGCGGCGGATGAAAGCTTGCTCACCGCCTTCGCACCAGATTTCCTTGTTTTTCCCACCGAAGTTTTTGATCAGCGGTGCGCGGCGGTCGCCGCTGAGGTTTTTGAGTTTGCGGCGGGTGCCGGCCTCGGCCTCTTCAAGGGAGGCGTGAAAGGGCGGGTTAGAAATGGTCAGATCGAAAATTTCCTGAGGTTGTACAATGCCCCGGAAAATATCAGCTGCTTTTGGCTGTAAGCGACATTCGATACTACTTTCCGGTATTTTATTGGACTTGACAATCTGCCGCGCGGAGCGGTACGCCACCTGATCTACCTCGCTGCCTACGAAGCGCCAGCCGTACTCCTTGTGGCCAATTAAGGGATAAATGCAATTGGCACCGACGCCGACATCCAGCACTTTTACATGCTTACCTCTCGGAATGGTTCCATCATTACTCTGCGCCAGTAAGTCCGCAATGTGGTGGATATAATCCGCTCGGCCAGGAATCGGCGGACAGAGATAGTCAAGGGGCAAATCCCAGAATTGGATGCCATAATAATGGTTGAGTAGGGCCTTATTCAACATCTTTACCGCCTCCGGATCAGAGAAGTCAATGGTCTCGCTATCGTACTGGTTGACAAAAACAAAGTCCGCGAGGGCTGGACTCGTTTTGATTAATGTCGGGAAATCGTAGCGCGAGCGGTGGCGATTACGAGGATGCAGGCCCTTCTTGGATGGCGGTTGTTTTTTCAAAATCCAATTTTAGGGCAAAGGTAGAGAATTCTAGGCAGTATAATCCAACTGCTTAGTCGCAATGATGGGCTGCCCGTTGGTTACAATGATGGTATGCTCATGCTGCGCGACAGGTTCGTGCCCCTCTGATTTCATCGTCCAACCGTCGTCCAATTCATAGGCGAGGGATCCCCCCATAGAGATAAAGGTCTCGATGGCAATGACCATATCCTTTTTGAAGCGCACCGAATTTCCGCTGTCCTTGAAGTTGGGAATTTCGTTGGGGTACTCGTGTAAGCGACGGCCGATGCCGTGGCCACAGAGATTGCGAATGACGGTGTAGCCCAGCTTATTGGCTTCCGTTTCGATCAAGTGACCGATGGCAGAAATCCGTATGTCGTGACTGATATTGGCAATGGCTTTATCGAGAATCTCGCGGCTGCTTTGCACCAGCGGACGGAGGCTATTGACATCCTGCCCTAGGACAAAAGACTGTCCATTGTCGCCATAAAATCCGTTCAACTCTGCCGAAACGTCGATGTTGACTAGATCACCTTCTTGTAGTATGCGCTTGCTGGAAGGAATACCGTGGCAGACCTCACTGTTTACGCTGATACAGGTATAACCCGGAAAATTGTAGTCTTTCATCGGCGCCGAGCGGGCGCCCAGAGCTTTTAAAATCTTTGCGCCATACTCGTCGAGTTCTTTAGTACTCATGCCCGGGCGGGCGTACTCCCGCATTTCGCGGAGGGCAGTGGCTACGGCGTGGCCCGCTGCCATGATTCCTTGCAGTTCGACTTGTGATTCTATAGACATTACTGGTTGTTTTGACGTTTAGAACATCATCACAACAAGGGAGCTAATTAAAATGTTGCATTTGCCCCCTTGTCTACTATCGGGAATTCACTGAATAGCCGTCAATTCTTGCTGCGCTGCTTGTAGCACCCGTTGTGCTTGTTTGAGGTGGCGGACATTGTGGTAGATGACTACCCGAAAGGTATCGCCCAGGCGGAGTTTGATGAAGTTAGAAATAGAAATGGAGGTCTTGGTTTTGGTCCAGTCAACCGTTCTGGCTTGGTCGAGTAAGTCCAGCGTTCGTTTTTGTTGACGGATAAATTTGTCCAAAGTTGATTTATCCAGCGTACTTCCTAATGAATTCATAGACTTGAAAGTCTTCATCTTATTCAGCGGCTCTTTGGGGAGCATGCTAAGGGCAAAATAATTACCCAACCAGCCGCTCTTGAAGAGCGCCTTAGGAGTGCTGGGGCGGGCCTTTTGCAGGCGACGGTCGATTTCGGGGAGGTAAAAGTCGCCGTAGCGATTGAGGTGGTCCATGCATTCGAGGATGCTCCACTGCTGTGGGCCGGGCCGCCAGTTGAGCTGTTGGCTATTGAGTCGCTGAAAGCCTTCGGCTTGGTTAAGATTATCTTTAGTGTAGCGGATCAGTTCTTCTATCAATTTTGGCTTGGCAACTTTCATTGTATAGTATTTTGAGGAGGATTAAACAAATGTTTTTCTTAGAATACATTAGGAGGTAGTCATTCAGGCTGCAAAATCCAACTTTTGGAACCTGTCTGCGGCTTTTTTTTCGTCCGTAGCGCGGCTACGCACTCAAAAAAGAGCCTTGCCAGAACCCTAAATTTGAATTTTTCGCTTCTAAAGCACCATCTCTTAATGTATTCTCAAAGTTCGGAGCTTAGAGCTTACAAATCCTTGATTGAAATCAAGATTTCTTTAATCTCGACAAAGTCTCTGGTGACATCCTCAAGTAGGAGGCGATGTACTTATTGGGAATTTCTTGAAATAACTTTGGACTGCGGGCCAGCACCCGCTGATAGCGTTTTCGAGGCGAGTAGATCAGCACATCTTTTTCGCGTTCCATTTGCTGATAAATGAATTGACTTTGCAGCTCTAGCCATATATTCAAATGAGCAGGGTCGCTATTGATGTATTGTAAAAAGGCCGCTTTGCTGGTTACCTTGAGGCGACACTTTCTGATGATCTGGATGTACAGCTCCGAAGGCTGATCGGTGAGGAAGGAATCGAGGGCAGTGATAATATCGCCGGTGTAGCCCAGGCGGAGGATTTGCTCTTCCAGGTCATCTTCGAAATAGATGCGCAGGCTGCCGCTGAGGATGTAAAAGAGCCGAGTGTCTGTACTGCCTTTGACTTTTAAATACTCGTTGCGGCCCAGGGTAATTTCCTTTTCCCACAGTCCGGCTTCTTCTAGTCCATTGGTCAGTTGTTGTATTAAACTCATGTCCACCCGATTAATTGCTTAATGGCGGCGGTGTAGCTTGCGCCGCTGATAATGCTGCTTTGCTCCCGGTCTTTTAGTTGTAGGATTAGGCGACCTTTGAAGTACTTGTGAATCTCGCCGATGAGGGCGGTATTGACAATGTAGGAGCGATGAACCCGCGCAAAAGCCTCCGGCAGCTCCTGTTCCAATTGACTAAGACTTCGCCCCAACAAATGGCTGCTGCCATCCTGCAACTGCACCCGAACATACTTATCCTCCGCCTTAAGATAGGCAATATCGCCATACTCTACCAAAACGATTCGATCCCGCTTTTTGATCGGCAGCGCCAGGGGCGGCCGCGGTGGTCGCAGTTGTTCCAGCAAATCCTGTAATTGCCCCATATCAATCGTACGCGCTGCACCGCGATACTGCTGCAACTGTTCTACGGTTAACTGAAAGCGCTCGGCCCGTAGCGGCTTCACCAGATAGTCGACGGCAAAGGTTTCGAAGGCTTTGACGGCGTAGGCCGAATAAGCAGTAGTGAAGACGACCATCGGTTGGTAGGAGAGGGCGGCGAGGAGTTCGAAGCCCGACTGGTCGGGCAGCTGAATGTCTAGCAGCAGCGCATCGGGCCGGAGGGCTTCAATCAGTTCGATGCCAGCGCGGGCACAGTCGGCCTCCCCAAGCAGCTGTAGGACTTCGGGGTATTGGGCGACCAGGGTCCGGGCCCGGAGGCGCGCCGGCGCTTCGTCATCAATAATAACCAATCGGATCATAAGTCCAAAATTAAGCAATCAGGCAGAGATAAACCTGCTTTTTCGGTGCATTGATAAATTCCAGTTGATGCTTATTCGGAAACAACAGCTTTAGTTTTTTCTGAACACTGTGCAGGCCATAGCCCATTGCCATGTGCTCACTGAATGGCCTGCCTTCGTCTAGTACCCGCAATTCCAGCTGTCCATTCTTCTGCGCTGCTTCCAGTCGGACCTCAATCCGATCGCTATCAGGGTTATAGCCATATTTGATAGCATTTTCGATAAGGGGTTGGAGCAAAAACCGGGGCAGCTGGCAGGCTTTCGCGGCTTCACTGCAATCAAATTGGTATTGCAGGCGCTCGCCAAAGCGGATTTTTTCAATCGCCAAATAATTGCGCAGCATCTCCAATTCTTCCTCCAAGGTACAGATGTGCTGCTCTTCCCGGTTGGTGGCATACTCATAAAAAGCGGAGAGGGCCAGGGCCATCTGCTCGGTTTTCTTCGGAGCTGCTTGAGCCAGGCTGGCGATGGAGTTGAGCGAATTGTAAAGAAAATGAGGATTGATGCTGGCTTGCAGGGCTTTTAGCTCGGCCTGCGAGGCTAGGGCCTGCTGTTGGGTGTATTCCAATTGCTGCTCACTGCTCTGCAAGCGGGCGATGTGTTTGCGCAGGTTATTCAAAAGGTTGGCCAGGGCGAAGCTGAAGGCGTGGAGGGCTTCCAGCGGCAGCAAGGTTTGACTGTAGTTGTTCAACATCGTATGTGGAGAAGTCCCAAAAATCGCTTGGTCCAAGCGATTGACCAGCAGAGAGCAAGCCATGGTAACATTGAGAAGAATCAGAAAGAAAAAGACAAACTTGACAAATTCCTGGCCGTAGAAATCTTGATTTTTGAAATATTGAAACAACCCATAGTTAATCGAAAAAATCAGAAGGATACGAACGAGCGCCGAAACTTTACTCGCTGCCAATGCCTCTGGAGTCGCCATTTTAATCAAAACCAAAGTAGCCAAGAGAAACAGGGCGGCGGCCACATAGTGCCGAGCGGATTTTTTCCAAAAGGGATGAAGCAGGCTAGTCAAACTGTCGTATAGCCAAATCAGAAAAAAGAAAAATAAGGTGAGCGGAAGGACAACCAGGGGAAACTGGTCGAGCAAGGCAAAAAAGTCCGCCTGATCTTCGTGTTGCAATAAACGCCAGGCCCGAAATTGCTCCGCAGGCTCAATAAGTGCTAGCCGATCTTCGTAGCGCATATACCGAAGCGTATCCTGGAACAGAAACTGACCATTGATCGCCCTGACGACCAGTTTTTGCTCCTCTTGCTCGTTGTAAGGAAATTCATTGGTCAAAATGGTGACGCCGTTGGTGCTAGAGCGGTAAGAATCTACTTTGTAAAGGCGGCTGATATTTTGTGCTTGCTCGTGGAGGATAAAGACCTCATTTTTATTGGCATTTAGAATAAGTTCAGTCTTGTTCAATTCGGTAAATTGCAATCCATTTTTGGAAAACGCGATGCTTGCTTGTGGGTAATGACTTCGCCATAAGTTCATCGTATTGACAAAGAGGAGGAGGAACAAAATATAAAGAAAGGACTTTTTCATAAGGCTTTAAGATCTATCAAACAGCGTCTAAAATAATCAATAACGAGTATCGTACACAAAACAAATCAATTTGGTAACGATGGGCAACGAATTTCAGATGAGCTGGGCTGTTCATGGCGCGAAATGGATTTATTTCCCTAATTTAGAGCCTTGAACCCTTCACCAACTGATACACTATTATGTTACTAGCAATCGATGCGGGAAATACAGACATCGTATTCGGATTGTATGACGGTCAAAGCTGGCTGCACCAATGGCGGGTGCCTTCGCGAGAAGCGCCCTCCACGGAAGCCTGGCAGTACCGATTGGTTTCGGAATTGTTCGAAAAAGGCATACAGCTGGGCGATGTGAAGCAGGCCATTATCAGCAGTGTCGTACCGGATTTGACGCAGCCTCTAGCTGCTATGCTGCGGCAGGCCAATGGGATTGAGGCCCTCATCGTTGGCCCCGAAGTCTATCCACAGCTCGAGCTCGAAGTGCTTAACCCCGACCAAATCGGGACGGATTTGGTGGCTAATGCTCTAGCGGCCTACCACCGCTACAAAGACCATTGCATCGTCGTAGACTTTGGAACGGCGCTCACTTTTACCACCATCTCCGCTGAAGCCTCCATACTGGGCGTCGCCATCGCTCCGGGCCTCAAAACCGCCATCCGATCGCTGTTTCAGGATACTGCTCAGCTGCCTGAAGTCCCCCTACAGGTTCCCGAGTCGGCCATCGGCAAAAACACCATCCACGCCATCCAGGCGGGCACCATGCTCGGCTACATCGGCATGGTTACCCATCTTTTACAATACATCAAAGAAGAACTGTCGGCACCCGATTGCAAGGTCGTTGCTACCGGAGGGCTGTCCTCGGTCTTAAAACCTCTGTCTACCCAGTTTGATCGAATCGATCCGCTGCTGACCCTAGATGGTCTGGTGCTCATCGATGCACAGGCTCGACAGCATACCTGAACACCACTATGGAAAAACGTGCCTACTGCCTCAAGGCTGGAAATATGGCCAACCTTCGCCTCCAAACCAGCCCATTACCCGAACCCGCTCCAACCGAAGTCACGGTTGATGTGCGGGCCATCGGCCTCAACTTTGCGGACATCTTTGCCATGTTTGGCCTCTATAGCGCCACGCCCAAGGGCGTCTTCACTCCTGGATTGGAATACGCTGGGGTGATCAGCCGGGTTGGGGCGGAGGTCAGCGGGGTGAAGGTCGGTGACCGCGTTATGGGCGTCACCCGCTTTGGGGCCTACACCGATCGCCTCAATATCGATCAGCGCTATGTCCTGCCGATTCCGGAGGGCTGGGACTTTGCGGAAGGAGCGGCTTATCTGGTGCAGGTGCTGACGGCTTATTATGGGATGTTGAGGCTGGGAGATTTGCAGCGCGGGCAGACGATACTGATTCACTCGGCGGCCGGAGGCGTTGGGATTTTGGCCAATCGGATTGCGAAGAAGTACGAGGCTTACACCATCGGCACCGTCGGCTCTCCGGCCAAGGTTGACTTTTGTAAGGCCGAGGGCTACGATGCGGTGATCGTCCGCGGCGACGGCTTCGCCGCCGATCTCGACCGAAGCCTTGGCGGCCGTGAACTTAACCTGGTTATGGAATGCATCGGTGGCCGCTATTTCAGTATCGCCTTCGAGAAGCTGGCTCCTCAAGGGCGTTCGATCGTCTACGGGGCGGCCCGCTATGCCTCGCCTGGCAATCGCCCCAATTACTTCAAGCTGATCTTTCAACATCTCCGTCGCCCTATGCTGGATCCTCAAAGCCTGGCTGAACTTAACAAGGGCGTACTGGGCTTCAACCTCATCTATCTCTATGAAAAGGCGGAGCTCATGCACGAGTTGCTGTCTGAGCTAGAGGCGCTGAACATCAAGAAACCCCACGTGGGCCATCGCTTCTCGTTTGAGCAGCTGCCGGAGGCCATTCGCTTATTCCAATCTGGGCAGACCATGGGAAAGGTTGTGGTCGAAGTCAATTCTTAGCCTCTATTCTCTAGACAAGGGTTTCCAACGAAAGCAATCTATCGTATGGTCGTTGACCATTCCGACGCCCTGCATATAGGCATAGCAAATGGTCGTCCCTATAAATTTGAAGCCACGCTTCTTCAAATCCTTGCTCATGGCATCACTTTGTGGCGTACTAACAGGCACCTGTTCCATCGTCTTCCAACGATTAATAATGGGCTGTCCTTCCACAAACTGCCAGATATAATCCTTGAAGCTGCCGAACTCCTCCTGCACGGCCAAAAAGCAGCGCGCATTCTGAACCGTCCCCCGCACCTTCAATTTATTGCGGACAATACCAGGGTCGGCCAGCAAGGCGGCAATTTTAGCCTCATCATAATCAACGATCTTGTGGGCCTCGAAGTTATCAAATACTTTTTGGTAGTGTGGCCGCTTCTTCAAGATGGTCAGCCAGCTCAGCCCGGCCTGGGCGCCTTCGAGGTTCAGCATTTCGAAGAGCAGTCGGTCATCATAGACGGGAACGCCCCATTCGGTGTCGTGATAGGCGCGGTCCAGTTCGTGGGAGACGCACCATTGGCAGCGGGTTTTGTTATCGTTCATTTTGGGGCGCCTTTGGCGCTTTTGGTTGACGGTAGACGCCTTTGGCGTTTTGGTTGACGGTAGACGGCGGGGTGTAGTGATTCGTAGTGGTACGTAGGCTCCGCATTAGTTTTTAAATCTTACTACGTGTCTCACGTCTACCGTCCATCGTCCACTCAAGCACCGCAGGTGCTCAAAACCGCAGGTGCTTCACCGTCAGGGAATTATTAATCAACTGCATCAACGATTCGATGCCAATGCGGAGATGGGTTTCTACAAATTTGGCCGTCACTTCCTTATCACTCTTTTCGGTCTTTACCCCTTCGGGGATCATCGGAATGTCGCTGACCAGGAGGAGGGCGCCGGAGGGAATGTAGTTTTTGAAGGCAGCTACAAAAATGGTAGCAGTTTCCATATCGACGGCGATGGGCCGGAGGGTGCGGAGGTAGGCTTTGATGTCCTCGCGGTGCTCCCAGACCCTTTTATTGGTCGAGTAGACCGTCCCTGTCCAGTAGTCCCGATCGTTTTCGCGGATGGTTGTAGAGATGGCTTTTTGCAGGGCAAAGGAGGGGAGGGCGGGGACCTCTGGCGGCATGTAGTCATTCGAAGTGCCTTCGCCGCGGATGGCCGCGATGGGCAAGATGAGGTCGCCGACTTTGTTCTTTTTGGATTTCATCCCGCCGCATTTACCCAGAAAGAGGCAGGCTTTGGGTTGGATGGCCGTCAGCAAATCGATGATGGTGCCAGCATTGGGGCTGCCCATGCCAAAGTTGATGATGGTGATGCGACCGGCGGTTGCCGAAGGCATGGAGCGATCTTTCCCCATAATTTCTACACCATGCCACTCGGCAAAGAGTTCGACGTACTTGGTGAAGTTGGTGAGTAGGATGTAATCTCCGAAGTCTTCGAGCGCAGTACCCGTGTAGCGAGGCAGCCAATTCTTGACTATTTCGTCTTTCGTTTTCATAAAAAAAGTTTAACGCTGCCTCGACTTCAGACAGCGGGTTTAACGGGTCAGATACATGGACCGCTCACGAACCAATTCTCTAAAGAAGGGGTCCTGCAAGTCGTCAATGAAACGAATGGCTTCGCCAGTAGATTTCATTTCTGGCCCTAAGCTCTTGTCTACATTCGGGAATTTACCGAAAGAAAACACGGGTACTTTAATAGCGTAGCCTTGGAGCTGTTTTTGAATTTCAAAATCACTCAGCTTATGTGTTCCCAGCATGACCTGGGTGGCAATCTTTAAATAGGGGACCTTATATGCTTTGGCGATAAAAGGAGTCGTACGTGAGGCCCGTGGATTGGCTTCAATAACGTACACCTTATCATCCTTAATTGCAAACTGAATGTTGATCAATCCTTTGATCTTGAGGGCAAAGGCCAGCTTACGGGTGTAAGCGATCATGGTTTTTAAAGTCTCATCAGAGAGGCTGTAGGTCGGCAAAACCGCAGAGCTATCGCCCGAGTGGATACCGGCCGGTTCGATGTGCTCCATAATGCCCATGATGTGTACATCCTCCCCATCGCAGATGGCATCAATCTCGGCTTCACCGGCTCTTTCCAAAAACTGATCAATCAATACTCGGTTATCTGGCATATGCTTGAAGATGCTCAGCACCTGACGCTCCAGCTCATCATCGTTGATGACGATCCGCATCCGCTGTCCTCCCAGTACATAAGACGGACGGACAAGAACAGGATACGTGACCCGATTGGCAATAGCCAATGCTTCGTCGGTATCATCTGCTACACCGTATCTAGGGTAGGGAATATCGAGTTCTTTGAGCAGGTCAGAGAATCGACCGCGATCTTCTGCCAGATCCATATTCTCGTAGCTGGTCCCGAAAATTTTAACGCCATCTTTATGGAACTGTTCGGCTAATTTAAGAGCTGTTTGCCCGCCCAGCTGTACGATTACCCCTTCGGGCTGTTCCAATTCCAGTATCTCTTTGATATGTTCCCAGTAAACAGGCTCAAAGTAGAGCTTATCAGCAATATCAAAATCTGTAGAGACCGTCTCTGGATTACAATTAATCATCACCGACTCGTATCCCGCCTCTTTGATGGCCAGGAGTCCGTGTACGCAGCAGTAGTCAAACTCGATGCCCTGGCCAATGCGATTGGGACCAGAACCGAGAACGACCACTTTCTTCTTTTCAGAGGGAATACTTTCGTTCTCTGCATCGAAGGTAGAATAGAAGTAGGGAGTCTGTGCTTCGAATTCAGCGGCACAGGTGTCTACCAGCTTGTAGGTGCGGCGGATACCGAGTTTTTTGCGCTGTCGGGTCACCTCGGCTTCTTTGATGCGCAGTATCCAGGCGATCTGTGCATCGGAGTAGCCCACTTCTTTAATCTCGCGGAAGAAGTCCACCGGAATATCTTCAGCAACATTGTAGCGCATCAGTTGCTGCTCATAATCCACCAGGCGTTTGATTTCATTGATGTACCAAGGATCAATCTTGGTCAGTTTATGGATGGTTTTTCTAGGAACCCCCAAGCGTAGCGCATCTTTAAGGCGATAGATGCGGTCATCGCTGGCCTGCTCCAGGCGTTCGAGAATATCGGCCGTGCGAATCCATTCTTTCTTATCCGCGCCCAAGCCATTGCGGTTGTTCTCCTGGGACTGGCAAGCCTTCTGTAGGGCTTCGAGGAAGTTGCGACCGATGGCCATGACCTCTCCAACAGACTTCATCTGCAAGCCAAGGCGGTGATCTGCACCGTGGAATTTCTCAAAATTCCAGCGAGGCATTTTAACGATCACATAGTCCAGCGTAGGCTCGAAGTAGGCCGAAGTGGTTTTGGTAATCTGGTTTTTCAACTCATCCAAGTAATAGCCAATGGCCAGCTTGGCAGCAATCTTGGCGATGGGATAGCCCGTCGCCTTACTGGCCAGGGCCGAGGAGCGAGATACGCGAGGGTTGATTTCAATAACGATCAGCTCTTCCGTAGCAGGGTTGATGGAAAACTGGATATTACAGCCTCCTGCGAAATTCCCCAGTGAGCGCATCGCCAAGATGGCCTCATTGCGCATCTGCTGGTAGGCCGTATCGGAGAGGGTCATCGCTGGTGCGACGGTGATGCTGTCTCCGGTGTGGATTCCCATAGGATCGAGGTTTTCGACCGTACAGATGATCACCACATTATCATTGGCATCTCGAAGTAATTCTAATTCATATTCTTTCCAGCCCAGTACTGCCTTTTCGACCAGTACTTCGTGGGTCGGGGAGAGATCAAGACCACGGCGGAGCGCATCATCAAAGTACTCGGCGCTGTGTACAAAGCCTCCACCGGTTCCTCCCAGGGTATAGGATGGGCGGATGACCAGCGGATAGCCGATTTTCTGCGCAGCTTCCTTTCCTTCCAAAAAAGAATTGGCAATAAAGGAGGGGGCGACTTTGAGGCCCAGCTCGATGACGTGTTTGCGGAAAGCTTCGCGGTTTTCGGCCAGTTCGATAGCATCGAGATCAACGCCGATGAGTCGGACATTGTACTTATCCCAAACTCCTTGCTTTCCCGCTTCGATGGCCAGATTGAGGGCCGTTTGTCCGCCCATTGTCGGTAGTACCGCATCGATTTGTTGTTCTTCCAAAATCTTCACCAGGCTTTCGACGGTGAGGGGAAGCAAATAGATGTGATCAGCAGTCACCGGGTCAGTCATGATGGTTGCCGGATTAGAATTAACCAGGGTCACTTCAATGCCTTCTTCCCGAAGAGATCGAGAGGCCTGAGTGCCAGAGTAGTCGAATTCGCAGGCTTGGCCAATAATGATGGGCCCGCTTCCAATGATGAGTACGGATTTGATAGAATGATCTCTAGGCATCTTAAACTAGGTTACGTTTTGCGAGCAGATTTTAAATAAATTGGCGCAAAGGTAAGATAGTAATTACAGGATTTAGAGAAAAACGGCTAATTTCTTAACATCAAAGAATGGCTAATATATCCTGAAGACTAATTGACCAGTTCTACAGCAACTGTATGGGTATAAAATTCGATGAGCGATTTGATTTGTTTCTGGTCTTTTTCTTCTTTTTGTGCCCTCTTCTTGACCAGGTATAGTTTGCCTTGTCCAGAAGGAACGGCGGCTAGCTTTTCTGCTGCTAAAACGATCGAATTGTTGGCAATGGGGCCTTTGAAGTCAAAGAGGTGGGCTTTATTGTCTTTGTCGACAAAGAAGGCGACGAGCTGTTCGTCGGCCTGTAAGGCATCGCCCTGCCAGCTGAGGCTTGCCCCCTTAGTCTTGCTGAACGGCACAGTGGCCGTAAAGTTGTCAACAGGACTCATTCCTAGTTCATATTCCTCGCCCTCGCCAGATTCGGGTTGGATTTTGAAAGCGAAGTTACTGTTGTAAGTGCCGCTGCGCTCCGATTTGTAGCGAATACCCCGATTTCTGAGGTCGCGCAGTTCCATGGCTCCTCCTTCGAAGAATACGCTGGAGAAAGTCATTGGCTCTGACTCTTTCAAGGATTTGCCTTTGCGGAAAGTAGCCTCTGCCCGAAGCTGCCCTTCTTCCTGAAGATAGCGAATGTAAAAATCAGCGAATTGCGTTTCGGGAGCAGCAGTGGTCGTTTGGGTATTGGACTCAGGTGTGCTAGGCTGACAAGCAGAAAGGCCGATGGCAAAGATTAGGAACAATTTGATACTAAGGCGACTCATATTTGCGAATTTATGCGGCCTAAAGATAAGGCAATCTGCTCGGAACCAGCCATTATTTTTTATCTTTGCTCTCCTCACCATGAAAAAAGTATTGATCACCGACGGCGTTCATCCGCTTTTAATCCAGGGCCTCAAACAAGCAGGCTACGACTGTGACTACCGGCCTGCCGTTAGTCTGGATGAAGTACGCCAGATTATTGGTGATTATAACGGCTTGATTGTCAATAGTAAAATCCTTGTTGATCCCTACTTGCTGGATAAGGCGCCAGGACTTCGTTTCGTTGGGCGTCTGGGCTCGGGGATGGAGATCATTGATCGCGCGTACGCCGCTCAGAAGGGCGTTGCAGTTCACAATTCACCAGAGGGCAACTGCAATGCCGTTGCCGAGCAAGCCCTGGGGATGTTGCTCGTGCTGGCCAATAATCTGCTGCGTGCAGATGCGGAGGTACGGCAACAAATCTGGGAGCGGGAAAAGAACAGAGGGTTTGAGTTGGAAGGCCGTACGGTGGGAATTGTCGGGTTCGGACATACGGGCAGTTCTTTTGCCCAGAAGCTAAATGGCTTCTCTGTCAGAATACTGGCTTATGACAAGTACAAATCCGGCTATGCCGATCAGCTCGATGGAGTAGAAGAGACGGATATGGAGCAGATTTTTGCCGAGGCAGACATCATCAGCTTTCATCTGCCACTGACGGAGGAGACCCGTCATTTGGTCGATGCTGATTTTTTGGCTGCCTGCAAGCCGGGGCTGGTGCTAATCAATACATCAAGAGGGGCTGTCGTTCGTACCCAGGATTTGCTTAAAGCACTGGAAAACGGCCATTTAAGAGGCGCCTGCCTGGATGTTTTTGAAAATGAAAAACCGCATACCTTTACTAAAATGGAGCAGCAACTGTACCAGCGACTGTATAGCTTGGACAATGTTGTGCTGTCTCCCCATATTGCTGGTTGGACCAAAGAATCGAAAGAAAAACTGGCCAGCATCCTGCTTGAACGGATTCTGAAAGAAGAAGCAGCCAGGATTGTCGTTTAAGCTTTGTTGATCATAAATTGTATCCGAAACCGCATTTTGAAACCTGACTTATAGCAAGAAGTTGGTTCAGGTAATTCTTGTAAAATTAAATACTTTGCAATCTATATTGAGGCAATCCCTCTATCATAGCAGAATCAGAACTATCTAATCACGCCGAGTTCATAAGCATACTTGCACTACCGTTGTATCGGATCACCTAAAGAGAAAACCTTACTGTTTGCCAAACGTGGCAAGGATTAGATCGACCGGTTTTTACGGAAAACCGAATACGTACAGAATGCTCTTGTAGCCAAGAAAATGAGCCTGCCAAATCGAAATGATTTTGTGTCAATAGCCTGACAAGGCGTCCTGAATTTTTTTTGAAAAGCAGCTTAATTTTCTTAACATTGCACGATTCTCTAGAATGAACTTTTATCGTCAACATTATTAAAAATAGATTATATGGTACGGTATTTTTTACTCTCACTAATTTTCGTTCTAGTTAGTACCATGGCGATGGCTCAAACCTCCATCTACGGCAAAATTAAAGATGCCGATGCAGATGGTGAAGGTTTGATCGGAGCCAACGTTGCTCTCTTTGAAAACGGCGTCCTAGTCGCCGGGCAGAGTACTGACTTTGACGGAAATTACAAAATTGACATTGACCCTGGCACCTACGACATTGAGGTATCTTATGTTGGATACCCCACGAAAAGGACTACCGGCGTACTTGTCAAGGCCGGACAGGCCACAAAACTGGATATCGAATTGGGGGCAGGAGATGAAGGAACGGGGATTACCCTTTCTGACGTTATTGTAACTGCTTACAAAGTGCCGCTTATCGAGCAGGACAATACGACATCTGGACAAACCATCACCGGCGAGCAAATTCGCAATCTCCCAACTAAAGACGTTACTGCATTGGCTGCTCAAGCTGCCGGACTCTCGCAGGCAGATGAAGGAGACAATATCACGGTTCGTGGATCGCGTGATAATGCTACTGACTACTACATCGACGGAATCCGAGTCCGTGGATCAGGTAGTTTGATTCCACAGTCTGAGATCGATCAGCTTCAGGTCATCACCGGTGGTATTGAAGCCCAGTACGGAGACGTTACTGGTGGTATCATCTCTATCACCACCAAGGGGCCTTCCAGCCGCTATACTGGTGCGCTAGAGGTAGAGACTTCTCGCTACCTTGACGCCTACGACTACGATCTGCTGAGTGGTAACTTAAGTGGACCTATCATCCGTAACAAAGATGGTGCTTCCGTCTTGGGTTTCCGTATTTCTGGTCAGTATCGCCATCGTCTGGATGATGACCCACCGGGTACGGATATTTTTAGGGTGAAGGATGAAGTATTGGCTGATTTGGAAGAAAACCCTATCCGCCGAATCGGTGCAACCAAGATTCCTGCTGCAGAATTTCTTACTGAAGATGATGTAGAGGTGCTTGATTTTCAGCCTAATGAGCAGGATGAGCGGGTAGACCTCACAGCTAAGATTGATGCTCGTCTCAGCGATGCTATCGATGTGACTTTTACGGGTTCTTACAGTATTGAAGAAGACCGTTTCACGCCAGGTGGGGGGAGCCTCACTGGTGCGAATTGGCGATTGCTCAACACTCAGAACAATCCTACGGATACAGATGTTCGCTACCGAGGTAATTTCCGTTTCCGTCATCGCTTAAGCGGGGCTAGTGGTTTGAGTGCAGAAGGCAGTGATGCCGCTGCTGCTAAAAAGAGTTCCTTAATTCAGAATGCGCAGTATACCCTACAATTTGGTTATGAAAAGCGGGAGTTTGATAGATCTGATCCTCGCCACGGAGACAATTTCTTCAATTATGGGTACATCGGTAATTTTGACTACCAGTGGGTTCCGGTTGCTGGCCCTACGCCGGTTGGAGGCCGCCCGATTAGTAATATTGACTACCGCCAGGAATTTCTGGGCTACACGCCGGGCACTGTAAATCCTGGTTTAGCTAACTACAATGACATCTCGGACGCAGGTGACATCAATGACTTCGTTGCATTGAATGGCCAGTTTGTGGGTAATGTGACCGAAGCCTGGAATTTCCATACCAATGTCAATCAAGTTTTCAACTCCTATAACTTACGGGAAAATGAGATTTATACCCTCAACGTAAGTAGTTCTTTTGACCTTGTCCCTGGAGGTACTGCCGAAAAAGGTCGCCACTCTATCCAATTTGGTATCCTCTACGAGCAGCGTTTTAACCGAGGTTATGACCTGGCACCAAGGGGGCTATGGAATGTGGCTCGCCTACAGGCTAATCGTAATATCCTTGGTGTAGATACGACCAATATCATTGGTGTATTTGATCCAGGAGCCCCTTTCAATACTTTCCCCGGCTTGGATACGATTCCTCAGTACGGAACGCTGACCGACACTCCTGAGGGCCTGTTGTTTTACCAGCGTGTGAGAGAAGCTACCAATCAAGGTCTTGGAGAATATGTCAACGTCGATGGTCTGACTCCTGATCAGCTTTCCTTAGATATGTTTTCTCCTCAGGAATTGACAGATCAAAATTTGCTTAACTACTGGGGCTACGACTATCTCGGTAATCCCTTAGGTAATGATGTTACCTTCGATGACTTTTTTAATGCTGTGGATGCAAATGGGGTGCGAACCTTCCCCGTTGCCACCGACCAACCCATTTACACTGCTGCGTATATACAAGATAAATTTACTTTCCGAGACATCATTTTCCGTTTAGGACTACGTGTAGATCGCTTTGATGCCAATACGAAGGTATTGAGAGATCCCTTCTCTCTCTACGAGATTCAGAATGCTGCGGACTTCTACGCTGAAACCGGCGAGGCACGTCCTCCGGCTGTACAGGACGATTTCAAAGTATATGTAGAAGGAGAGGGTTCAAATACGGTAAGAGCTTTCCGTAGAGGAGAGCAGTGGTACTTCCCCGATGGTAACCCTGCCAACGATGGTAATGTTATTTTTGGTGGACAGGTCGTTACGCCTAAACTGGCTGACCCAGAGAATTCAGATATTAAGCGTACCGGCTTTGACACTAATCTTTCTTTCGAAGATTACGAGCCACAGATTAACTGGATGCCGCGTTTGGCGTTCTCTTTCCCTATTTCCGAGGCGGCTAACTTCTTTGCGAATTACGATATTTTGGTGCAGCGTCCAGCGTCCAACAATAGAGTATCTGCTCTGCAATATTTCTACTTCAACGAGCGTACACCTACTGACAATCCTAACCTTCGTCCTTCTCGTACTATTAACTACGAGGTTGGTTTCCAGCAGCGATTGAGCAACTCCTCTGCTATAAAAATTTCTGCCTACTACAAGGAATTGCGGGATATGATTCAGGTCAGAACCTTCCTGTTCGTTCCTTCTCCTATCAACACTTACGATTCTTTTGACAACCTTGATTTTGGTACAGTTAAAGGATTTTCTTTCCAGTATGATCTGAGAAGAACTGGAAACGTTACATTGAATGCCAATTATACCTTGCAGTTTGCTGACGGTACTGGTTCGGATGCGATTTCTCAGCGGGGTTTGACCAACAGAGGAAACATCCGTACGCTGTTCCCGCTCAACTTTGATGAGCGCCACCGTATTGTAACTACACTTGATTATCGCTATGCTAAGGGCAAGAGCTACAATGGTCCTACGCTCTTTGGTAAAGATGTACTATCTAATTTTGGTGTCAACCTACAGATGGTAGCGGTTTCTGGTCGTCCTTACACTGCTAAATTGCAGCCGTCTAAACTAGATGGTATTGCAACTGTTGGACAGATAAATGGTGCTCGTTTGCCTTGGAACTACACGCTCAACCTTCGTGTTGACAAAACCTTCGATTTGTCTAGCAAGGGAGAAGGTGGTAAGAAGCGCTCTATGGGGCTGAATATTTACCTGCGTGTTCAGAATTTGTTGGATAGAAGAAACATCATTCGCGTTTACCCTGCTAGTGGTTCTGCAACGGATGATGGTTATTTGGAATCTCCATTCGGTATAGGGGAGATTGCTACTATCCAGAACACTGGTCGCGATGTGCAGTCTTTCCTCAATGCTTATCAGTGGAGAGTGCTTAATCCTAATTTCTATAGCCTTCCAAGAAGAATTTTCCTGGGTGCTATATTTGATTTCTAATCAGAGAATAGGATCATCAAGATACATTTAATCATACTCTTTGATAAAAAAATTAATCATGCGTTATTTTAAGTACTATTTGTTAGCGGTCCTGATGCTCTGGGGGTTCTCCACTTCCTACGCACACATTGGACCCAACAAGTCGGGCAAGCCGTCTAGCGGTGCAAAGCCTGATAAGATTTCCTATCGCGCAGATTGCGCGCAGGCTACGGCCCAGATTGATCAGGAAATCAACAATGTTAGAGCGCGTCTGCTGACTGGCGGTGATGTCTGGTGGGATGGAGATAATGCTCGCTATGTCGTCCCTAAGGTTGACCCTTCTACCGGTGCCGAAGAAGTCTCTTCTGTTTTTGCCGGTGCAGTTTGGCTGGGGGGATTAGACCCCGCAAACAACCTTAAAGTCGCTGCCCAAACTTACGGGACAGCGGGCGGTACTTCGGATTTCTGGTCTGGTCCATTGACAAATATTGGAACGGTTGAAGCGGATACCTGTGCAAAATGGGATCGCTTCTTCAAGGTCTTGGGTTCAGAAATAGATGAGCACCTTCGTAATTACGAAGCGGCAATTGCTGATGGAGTACCATATAGCTCAGATGACGTTCCGGAGAATGTTAGAGGATGGCCTGCTCGTGGTAACGAATTCTTCTTCGAAACCCGCGGCTTCGAATTGCCTAATACCATTCAGGGATTGGCAGCCTTCTTCGACCGCAACGGCGATGGCAACTACGACCCAACGGAGGGGGACTATCCTCGGATTGAAATCCGGGGTTGTGACGCGCCTCAATTTCCCGATGAAATGATCTTCTGGATTTACAATGATGCCGGTGGTATCCATACAGAATCTAATGCCGACGCCATCCAGATGGAGATACAGGTACAGTCTTTTGCTTATGCAACCAACGATGAGATCAACGATATGACCTTTCAGCGTTATAAGCTGATTAACCGGGCGGTTGAGAGTATCGATAGTACTTTCTTTGCCATGTGGGTTGATCCAGATTTGGGTTGCTACACGGATGACTATGTAGGTTGTGATACCTCTCGTAGTATGGCCTATGTTTACAATGAGGATGCCTTGGACGGTGAAGCCAGTTGTAACGACTGTGCAGGTGCAGCTACCTACTGTACGTCGATTCCGATTCTTGGGGTGGATTACTTCCGTGGGCCGCTGGATGAGAATGGGGATGAAATCGGGATGTCTTCCTTTACCTACTACAATAACGGGGCGCTTAACCCTCCTCCGGGTACAGAAGACCCTGCCGTTGGACAGGAATTCTACAACTATCTTTCTGGTTCCTGGCGGGATGGCACACCGTTTACTTTTGGTGGTAATGGCTATAACCTGATGAGTTCACAGTTGATCGACTACGCTTTTACCGATAATCCTGATGTATCAGGAGGATGGTCCATGTGTGAAGTTGCCCTTCCTCGTGGTGACCGTCGTACGGTACAGGCTTCCGGGCCTTTCCGTCTCGATCCGGGGGCGGTGAACGAGCTGATTATTGGGGTCGTCTGGGTGCCAGATATGGATTATCCTTGTCCTGATATTTCTCCGCTGCTCTTCGCGGATGACTTGGCACAAGCTCTCTTCGACAACTGTTTCGACATTACGGATGGACCCGATGCGCCAGACGTAGACTGGATTGAACTGGATAAAGAAGTTATTGCAGTATTCTCGAATGATCAAATCACTTCAAATAATGCTTTCGAGGCCTATGAAGAACTCGATTTGCGTTCGCCAGACATCTTCCCAGAAGAAGAACGTAAGTACAGATTTGAAGGCTATAAGCTCTTCCAGCTTGTTGGGCCTAATGTAAGTATTGGTGAATTGGATGATCCTGACAAGGCTCGCCTCGTGGAGATCGTCGATCTGGAAAATGGAGTTGATGAGATCTTCAACTGGGGACCCGTTAGTAATCCCAATCCCGATCCTAATACACCATCAGTAATTTGGGTGCCAACCCTGCAAAATGAGAGTGTTAGAGATGGTGGATTGCGTCATACTTTCCGCCTTTCTGAAGACCAGTTTGCAACCGGAGATCGCCGGATGATCAACCACCGTAAGTACTACTTCACTGCTATTGCTTATGCGTACAACAATTTCGATGACTTCTTGCAGCAAGGAGATCAATTGAGCGGACAGCGTACTCCTTATCTCGAAGGTCGTCGTAACATCCGAACCTATACTGTTATCCCTCGCCCCATTGTTGACATCAATCTGAATGCTAACTATGGTGACGGGCCTATCGTTACTCGTTTGGACGGTGAAGGAGCCGGAGGTAACTTCCTCGATGTCTCTCAAGAGACCAGAGAAGCCATGTTAAATGGTACAAATAACGGCGAGATTACCTATCTGCCCGGTGAAGCACCGATTACAGTTAAGGTATACAATCCGTTTGAAATCCTTGATGGAGAATACGAATTGACCTTCTTCGATGAAGACATCACCAATGACCAATTGGACAATGAGGTTAAGTGGCGGCTTTCCAGAGTAGGAACCAATGAGGAAATTGAAGCAGAAACAACCATTGAGCGCTTCAATGAGCAAATTGTTGCTCAATATGGTTTCTCTGTGGATATTGTACAGTCTCCAGAGCCTGGTGATCTTACAACTTCTGACAACGGGGCGATTGGTATCGAGCAGGAGTATCTTGGTGAAGGCAACCCTTGGTATGTCGGTGTTCCTGATTCCGAAGGTGGTCCGTTTGATCCTTTCAACTTCGTGAAAACTGGATTTGGCGAAGCGGATGAGGCGCTTGATCCAACCCAAAGCCTGTCGACTATTGATGGTGGTTCATTTGTACCTTACACCCTTTGTGATTTTAATGTATCTGCTAATGATCCTCAATACCTCACTCCAGCATGGCAAAACAGCCTCTCTGGGGTAGTAAGAAGCCAGAATCCACTTGCTAACTTGAACAATGTTGACATCGTTCTGACATCTGATAAGAGTAAGTGGAGCCGTTGCGTCGTTGTCGAAACGGCCAATACATTCTACACAGATGCTACAGTAGGAGACATACCGCCTACACAAGGTAATGCTCAACAGTTTGACCTTCGTGGCTCACCAGGGGTAACCCAAAATGATAATAACGGCGATGGTCGTCCAGATGTGGATCCAAGTTCACCAGATGGAATGGGATGGTTCCCCGGTTATGCCATTGATGTGGAGACTGGACAACGTGTTAATATCTTCTTTGGGGAGAACTCTACTTACAGCGGTATCACGTTTCCTGATGAATACGAGAATACTCCGAATGGAAACGATATGATGTGGAATCCCACTTCTCAAGTAATCTTGAACACCGGGGATAATTCCATTTACAACTTCATGGTCGGTGGCCAGCACTTCATCTACGTAACCAAGCAGCCTTATGACGAATGTGAGGAAATCCGCACGCGTTTGAGCGGTAATAACTCTGCCAAGCGTTTCGCACTGCGTGAGATTACTTGGGCAAGTCTTCCAATCCTTGCTCCTGGTGAGCAGCTGACTTCTTATGCAGATGGCTTGATTCCTAATGATGTTGTGATTAAGCTTCGTGTTGATAATCGCTATGAAGTAGCCGAAGGCTCTAACGTAAGCAATGGTTATCCTACCTATCGCTTTGGGTTCCAGGGTACAACTGCTACGGCCAAAGCAACGGAAGTAGAGATCAACGAGCAGCTCAATGCCATCAATGTTGTTCCTAATCCATACTACGGTTATTCTGCTTATGAGACTTCACAGTTTACCAACACCGTGAAGATCACTAACCTGCCAGCAAGATGCGTTGTTACCATCTACTCGCTGGATGGCAAGTTTATCCGTCAGTATACGCGGAATGAAATCGGAATGCTGCAAAATGATCGCAACAATCCTGGTATTACCAGATCACAGATTTCACCGGCGGTAGAATGGGATTTGGAGAACAACAAGGGTATTCCCGTGGCTAGTGGTACTTACATTATCCACATTGATGCCTTTGAATTAGGAGAAAGAGTGATAAAATGGTTTGGTGTGGCAAGACAGTTTGACCCATCAGGCCTGTAATGTCCAATACGGTCCATCCTGATGATTGTCTCGTCAGGATGGACACTAACTTTAAAAATTGATCACAATTATGAATAAGTTTTTCTACACAATACTTGCTGTAGTCTTCACCTTCAGTGCCACGACCTTGGCGACGGCAGGAAATCCTGATCGACAGGGGGAAGCCGGGGCCTCTCAGTTGCTACTGAATCCCTGGTCAAAGAGTGCGGGCCTGCACTCTTTGAATACGGCTAATATACGTGGAGTTGAGGCCATGCGAGTGAACATTGCTGGGCTATCACGTATCAGCAAAACAGAGTTTTTGTTGTCGCATACGCGTTATTTGGAAGGCACAGATATTAGCATTAATGCCTTTGGTTTTGCTCAGCGTATTGGTACCAGTGGTGCCTTTGGAGTTACCTTGATGGCAACAGACCTTGGAGATATTCCCGTGACTACTGATGATCAGCCCGAAGGGACGGGAGCAACCTTCTCTCCCTCATTGATTAACCTCGGCTTCGGTTATTCTCATACTTTTGAGAATAAAGTTTCTGTAGGTATCCTTTTCAGAGCGGTATCAGAGTCTACTGCTGATCTCTCTGCCTTCGGCCTCGCTATTGATGCTGGTGTACAATACGTTTCTGGTGAGCAGGACAACTTCAAATTCGGGATTGCCTTGCGCAACGTCGGAACACCGATGACCTTCCGCGGTCAAGGTCTCGCCGAGGGGCGCCCCAATCCCAACGAAGCACAGTTCCCCTACACCCTGACGTACTTCCAGCGCTCTCAGCGATTCGAGCTGCCTTCAATGCTCAACATTGGCCTGTCCTACGATTTCATCGTAGAGGCCCGCCACCGGATTACAGTGCTGAGTAACTTCACCTCTAACTCCTTCTCACAAGATCAGATTGGTGGTGGAATCGAGTACGCTTTCAACGAAATCTTTATGGTTCGTGGAGCGTATAAGTACGAGTTTGGTTCCAACGAAGATGGCGGCGTACGCGCCCCTGTAGAGCAGGGATTGAGTGCTGGGGTATCCATCGAAGTCCCACTCAAGAAAGATAGTGAAAATACCTTTGGCCTGGATTATGCCTACCGCGTAACCGAGCCTTGGGGAGGTACACACAACCTTGGCGTTCGCATCAACCTATAAGCGAAAAGCCAGTTTCAGCCCTCTGGGCTAGTTAAAGGGAGCAATTTGGTTCGGCCAGATTGCTCCCTTTCTTTTGGCCATAATCAGAAAGCTGACTTAAGCCCTAAACATGGTTATCATCTCTGCCTAAATCATGTTAACTTGCTACTATGAACTAAAACTGTTATCCACTTCAAACTGCTTTCCTGTCCCGATTATCTTTAACTGCCCGTCCTGTATCTAATAGCGAGCCTGGTGAATAACCGGCTTGACTACCTACTATCCTTTTGCCATAAGCGCAAGAAGAAACACTAATGTCTCTTGAATGAACTTCAGGAGGTCTGTAATACCTATGTCATCATTAAAACAAATCGATATGCGTTTTTTGCAATACACACTCATTTTTACCCTGCTGATAGGGTGGGGCTGGCCAGCCGAGGCTCACGTAGGGCCGGGCAGCAAGTCTTATAAAAAGGCCAGCGATGCCGATAAAATTCGCTATAGGATGGATTGTGCCGAGGGCAGAAGCCAAACCGACCTGGCGATAAACAATGTACGAGCTCGTTTGCTGATTGGCGGCGATCTTTGGTGGGATGGTGAGCAGAACGGCCGCTATGTTATTCCTAAGATTGATCCGTCCTCCGGCCAGCTAGAGGTCTCCTCTATCTTTGCCGGAGCGGTCTGGTTGGGAGGAAGGGATCCTGGTAATAACCTCAAGGTCGCCTGTCAGACCTACGGAGCCGGTGGCCGACGTGATTTTTGGCCAGGGCCACTAAGTGATATAGGAACAATAGAGGCTGATGAATGCGCCAACTGGGATAAGTTTTTCAAAGTGACTGGCGCGAACATCGACCAGCACCTTCGCAATTACAATGCGGCCCTCACTGCGGGTGTTCCCTACGATCCAGATGAAATTCCCCTGGATGTCAAGGGCTGGCCGGCGCGTGGAAATCCTCATTTTTTTGAAATTCATGGTTTTGAGCTGCCCGATCCTATCGCTAACTATGCTCCCTTTTTTGAGCCTGGGGTAGCCGACGGCAATTATGATCCAGAGCAAGGGGATTATCCGATTATTCAAATTCGGGGCTGTGATGCACCGCAATATCCCGATGAAATCATTTTCTGGATTTATAATGATGCAGGAAACGTACACACCGAGACAATGGGCAAGGCTATTCGAATGGAGGTACAAGTACAAGCCTTTGGCTACGCGACGAATGATGAAATTAATGACATGAGTTTTGTGCGGTACAAATTGATCAATCGGGCTGTTGAGACCATTCGGGAAACCTTTTTTGCCATGTGGGTTGATCCTGATCTGGGCTGCTATACAGATGATTACATAGGCTGCGATACTTCTCGAAGTTTGGCTTATGTCTATAATATGGACGCCCTAGATGGCGAGACCAGCTGTGATGATTGCGAAGATGGTGTAGCAACTTATTGCACCGAAATTCCAATACTGGGGGTCGATTATTTCCGTGGACCTTTAGATTCCACTGGGACAGAAATTGGGATGTCTTCCTTTACCTATTACAATAATAGACGCTTGAACCCCCCTCCCGGAACTGATGACCCCAATGCTGTTCCTCAAGAGTACTACAACTACCTCTCTGGCCGTTGGCGAGATGGCACTCCCTTTACTACCGGTGGTAATGGCTATAACCTTGGTAGCAATCAAGTCATTCGCTACGCCTTCCCCGACCCACCGAATGATCTTGATGGTTGGTCGATGTGCAGCGAGTCCCTTCCCCAGGGAGACCGCCGTACCATTCAGGCCTCCGGCCCCTTCACCCTCCAACCCGGTGCCACCAACGAGCTGATCATCGGAGTACCCTGGGTGCCCAATATCGCCGATTATCCTTGCCCAGACATCCGTCCGCTGCTCAATGCCGATGACATCGCCCAGGCGCTGTTCGACAATTGCTTCGAGATCACCGATGGTCCCGACGCCCCAGATGTAGATTGGATAGAACTGGATAAGCAGCTTGTGGCAGTGTTGACCAACGACCAATTCTCCAATAACTTTGAAGAAAACTACTCGGAGGTTGACCTGCGGGCTCCAACGCTCCTTCCCACCGAAGAACGCCAGTATCGCTTTGAAGGCTATAAGCTATTCCAATTGCAGGAACCCAATGTCAGCCGCAGCGAATTGGACGATCCCGATAAGGCACGACTGATTTATCAGGTTGATCTGGCCAATGGGGTGAGCGAAATTTACAATTGGAAGGCCATCGTCAATCCCAACGCGGGGCCTGGTGACCCCGGAGAAATCTGGCTGCCAGAGCTTCAAGTTGAAGGCGCTGACGAAGGGATCCGCCATACCTTTGTGATTACAGAAGACCAATTTGCTACTGGTGACCGCCGTTTGGTCAACCACAGAAAATATTACTTCACAGCACTGGCTTATGCCTATAACAATTATGCGGACTTCCAGCAGATTGGCGACCAGCTGAGCGGCCAACGGACACCCTACCTCGAAGGTCGACGCAATATCCGCAATTACACTGCTATTCCTCGCCCCATCGTCGATCAGACGCTGAATGCGGAATATGGCGATGGCGTAGTAATCACTCGACTAGATGGTGAGGGAACGGGGGCTAATTACCTGGCAGTGTCCGACGAAACCCGGGAGGCGATGTTTGCTGGAACGACGGAGGGAGAAATCACCTATCTGCCGGGGGCTGGCCCCGTCGATGTCAAGGTATACAATCCCTTGGCGGTCGTTGACGGCGAGTACGAGCTGAGTTTTTACGATGATAACCTGAACAATGATGAACTGGAAACACCGACGAATTGGCAACTGACGAAGGTGGGCACTAATGAAGTGATCGAGTCAGAAACGGGTATTGAAACCCTAAACGAGCAGATTATTGCCCAATACGGCCTTTCGATAGGGATTAAGCAGGAGGGCGAGCCAGGAACGTTTGCCGATCCTGCGAATGGAGCTATTGGTGCGGGCCTTCGCTACGATGACCCCAACGCACCCTGGTATGTCGTTGCTCCCGAAGGAGGCCCCTCGGATCAAGATGGAGCCCTTAATTTTATCAAAACAGGACAAAACGAAATTGATAATCGCCTCGATCCAGATCAGCAGTTGTCGTCCATCGGCAGTGGTATCTTCGTACCTTACAGCCTTTGCGACTATAATGTATCGCAAAGTATGAATCCTTATATATCGCCGGCCTGGATGAGTATTTTCTCGGGCCTGGCTCGCAACCAAAATCCACTAAGCAGCCTGAATAATGTCGATGTGGTGCTGACTTCAGATAAATCGAAATGGAGCCGCTGTGTAGTCGTTGAGACGGCTTCTCCTTATCACTATAGCAGCAATGTAGGGCTGGAATATGAGACTGAGGGCGGCGTACCCAGCTTTGGACTTCGTGCAGCGCCATCCGTCAGTAAGGACGATAATAATGGCGACGGCCTGCCTGATCCAGATGGCGATGGAATCGGTATGGGCTGGTTCCCCGGTTATGCCGTTGATGTAGAAACCGGCGAACGTCTAAATATTTTCTTCGGCGAAAATTCGACCTACGACGGCAGCCGATTCCCCGGCGCATTCTTCGAAAAGCCCACGGGCCGTGATATGATGTGGAATCCCGTCAGTCAAACTTTCCTGAATACGGGAGAGAATACCATTTATAATTTTATGCTGGGAGGACAACACTTCATCTATGTCACCAAACAACCTTATGATGAATGTGCTGAAATCCGTACTATCCTCAGTGGAAACAGCAGCCGCTGGAACAATGTGACTCGGCAGATTTCCTGGACCTCTTTCCCCTTATTGCGAGCTGGCCAGCAGCTCAACTCTTATGCCGATGGCCTAATCCCTAATGACTTGGTTATCGAAATGCGGGTCAAGAACAGCTACAAGGTCAAGGAAGGTACGGGCGTCCGCGAAGGTTATCCAACCTACCTTTTCAGTATCGAAGGGAAGGAGCCGACGGAGCTGCAAACGAGTATTGAAATCGATCAGGCCCTCAAGGCCATCAATGTTGTTCCTAATCCCTACTATGGCTACTCTGGTTATGAGGTCAGTCCCAATGGTCGTGTAGTGAAAATCACCAATTTACCTGCTGAGTGCGTAGTGACCATCTATTCGTTGGACGGCAAGTTTATCCGGCAATACAAGCGCAATGAAGTGGGCGAATTACAGGCTGACCGCAGTAATCCGGGCATCGAAGTGACCCAGTACACTCCGGCCATAGAATGGGATTTGGAGAACAATAAAGGAATACCTGTAGCATCTGGGGTCTATTTGATCCATATCAATGCACCAGGGTTAGGAGAACGCGTGATTAAATGGTTTGGTGTTAACAGACAGCTGGATACCTCTAGCTTCTAGCATCAGGAACACTCTTTTGACACGCTAATTTGTAGCGTGTCGAAAGAGATTTTTTAATCTGCCCAAAGACTAAAATAGGCGCGTGCTTATTTGATTTTCTATATTTTTTTGTAATTTTAGTGAGAATTTTGGCAAGAACGGTTCTGTCTTCCCGATAGAAGCGTTCTTGCCTTTTATGAAATGTACCCGTGGAAAACTAAACCACCTGCTTGCTTGTTATCAGATATTCGCTCTACTATTCACCGAGCGGGATTAGTCACAAAAACATTTTATACCTTATTTATGATGCTGGTTGTAGCTAGTGAGAGCTGAATCAGGCACTAATTTAAATCTATCACTATGTCAAAAATTTCATACCTGACCCAGGAAGGATACGATCGTCTATCCGCAGAGCTAACTGAAATGAAATCAGCAGGGCGTCAGAAGGTAGCACAGGCCATCGCCGAAGCTCGCGAGAAAGGAGACTTGTCGGAAAATGCCGAGTATGATGCCGCCAAGGAAGCCCAGGGCCTACTGGAATTGAAGATCAATACGCTGGAAAAAACCCTGGCCAATGCTCGGGTGCTGGATGCCAGCCAACTCGATACTTCCAAAGTTACGGTGCTGTGCAACGTAAAGATTAAGAATACGAAAAATAGCAAAGAGCTCACCTACAAACTGGTCGCCGAATCGGAGGCAGACCTCAAGCGCAAGAAAATCTCTGTGACCTCTCCTATGGGGTCTAGCCTGCTGGGTAAAAAAGTAGGAGAGATCGCTCAGGTGGAGACTCCAAGAGGAACCCTCGAGTTCGAGATTATGGATATTTCAATCGATTAAGCACAATGGCAAGCATTTTTACGAAGATCGTACAAGGGGAAATCCCCTGCCATAAGGTCGCCGAAAGCGAAGATTTTTTGGCCTTTCTGGATATTTTTCCGCTAGTGGAAGGCCATACGCTGGTGATTCCCAAAAAAGAGGTGGATTATTTTTATGATTTGGAGGATGAGCTGCTTTCGGAGCTGATGCTATTCAGCAAGCAGGTAGCGAAGGCCATGAAGGCCTGTATTCCCTGCAATCGCATCGGCGTATCGGTGGTCGGCCTGGAAGTTCCCCATGCGCATGTACACCTCATTCCGATCAATTCGGTGAATGATATGAGCTTTGCCAATCCCAAACTTCAATATACGCCGGAAGAACTGGCCGCCATCGCTGCACGCATTCGTGCGCAGCTCTAAGCTACCCCTTACGATTCGGATTGTCTTTTAGAAAACTGGACCAGTCGCTGTACCGCTTCTGGCCAGCGACTGGACTACCGGACTGGTAGAAATGACAAACGGCAGTCGCCAGGGCGTCCGTAGCATCCAGTGAGCGCTTGTCGATCTGGCAGGTTAGAATATTACTGAGCATGGCGGCGACCTGTTCCTTGCTGGCGTTACCATTGCCAGTGACGGACTGCTTGATTTTTTTTGGGGAATACTCTGTGATGCCCACATCCATTGTCATAGCCGCCGCGATGGCCACCCCCTGCGCGCGGCCCAGCTTGAGCATAGATTGCACATTCTTGCCAAAGAACGGCGCTTCGATAGCCATATGCTGCGGCTGGTGCAGCCGGATCAGTTCTTGTAGTCGCTCGAAGATTTTGCGCAGCTTCTCGTAAGGACTGCCCAGATGGCCCATCGTCACCACGCCCATCTCAACTAAGCGCATCTTCCGTTGCTCTACCTCAATGATGGCGTAGCCTAGCACATTGGTACCCGGGTCTACACCCAACAAGCGATATTTTTTTGCATCTGCCATCTAATACTATCTTTGCGAAGCAATGTATCATTAATACAAGACTAATACAAGCCCAAGCATTGAAACGCCCCTTTAACAGCCGACTCTTTAACCTGTTGATCAAAACAGCGGTGCTGCTCTTGTTGGGCTATGTGCTCTACTACCAAGTATTTGCCCGGGAAAATATTGGCGACATCAAAGCGGTATTCTGGCAGCGCCTCGACCGACAGCACCTGAGCTACCTCTTGCTAGCGGCTCTGCTCATGCCCCTCAACTGGGCCTTCGAAACCCTCAAGTGGCAGGGCCTCATCCGCGATTTTGAGCCGCTGAGCTTTTGGCGAAGCTACCGGGCCGTACTCGGCGGCGTCACCTTTTCGATCTTTACGCCCAATCGGATTGGGGAGTACGGGGGGCGTATTCTCTTCGTCAGGGCAGAGAACAACTGGAAGGCCGTGATCGCTACACTGGTCGGCAGCTTTAGCCAATTGCTGGTGTTGCTGGCCGTAGGCCTGTTGGGGCTCATCCATTACGCCGGCAGCTATCTGGAGCTAGAGCCGCTGATGCTGCGCAGCCTGGGCTTTATGGGGCTGGTACTGGTGGGGGCAATGGTGTTCAGCTTTTACAATATTGACCTGGTGGTGCCGCTGGCCCGCCGCCTGCCCTTTATCCACTATCTGCGCCCCTTCGCCAAGCAAGTCAGTATCCTCCAGGACTACGACAGCCCAACGCTGACCCGTACCCTGGCCTTCGCCCTCGCCCGCTACACCGTCTACACCCTACAATACTACCTGCTGCTGCGGTTCTTCGGCTTCCAAATCCCGACGCTGCCTGCGCTGACTGGCATTGCTACCATTTTTTTACTCCAAACCAGCATCCCACTTCCTCCACTGATGGGCCTATTTGTGAGAGGCGAAGTAGCCCTACAAATCTGGGGCATTTTTAGCGAAAATGAGCTGGGGATTCTGGCTTCCTCCTTTAGTTTGTGGGTACTAAATCTTATCCTTCCAGCGTTATTTGGTATGGTATTTATACTAAATACTAATGTGTTAAAATCATTAGGTTATGAGAATAAAAGCAATTAGTATCAGCCTCCTATGTATGGTAATTATTCTGCTGATCAGCGCTTTTACCCGTTCCGCTCCCGCTTATGACCCCTTCGAGGACGCTCCGACAGTCAATACGGAGCCTTGCTTTATGGAGAACACTGCCTTCGAAGTCGGCGAGCAGATTACCTATAAATTATACTACAACTGGAATTTCATCTGGCTCTCCGCTGGCGAAGTCGTCTTCACCGTCGCCGAAGATGGCAGCCAATACCACCTCTCCGCCGCCGGCCGCACCTACAAGACCTACGAATGGTTTTTCAAAGTCAGAGATTACTACGATACTTATATCGACAAAGAAAGCCTTTTGCCCCAACTTTCTATCCGCAATGTACACGAAGGCAAGTACCGTCTCTACGATAAGGTCAGCTTTGAGCAGGAGAAAAAGAAGGCCGTATCTATGCGGGGTAAGACCAAAGAGAAGACCGTGCGAAGTGAATACAATATCGATGAGTGCATGCACGACGTCTTATCTATCATTTATTATACCCGCAATATCAACTTTCAGGGCTACGAAAGCGGTCAAAATTTTCCCATCAAAATCTTCATGGACAAAGAAGTCTGGCCACTTAAGGTCCATTACAAAGGAAGGGTACCCAACAAGAAAATCAAAGGGCGCGGGCGCTTCAACACCCTACAGTTTAGCCCCGAGGTGATCGCCGGAACAGTTTTCAAAAAAGGGACCGAGATGAATGTGTACGTCAGCGACGACCAAAATCGCATTCCCTTGATGATTGAATCGCCCGTTTCCGTAGGGTCAGTCAAAGCAGTGTTGAAAAATTATGAAGGCCTCAAGCACCCGATGGAAGCCAAAATTAAATAAGCGATTTTCCCTAACTCATCACTTATCAGCTAAATCTCATCACTTATCAGCTAGTTGTTGATTATCATTAGCGGCCTCTTTATATTGCGACGCATTTGGAGGATTAGCCTCTACATGGTAGAGCTGATCTTATGTAAACAACAAAAAAAACCTTAGTCACCTGAAAGACTCAAGGCGAATGGCTAGTTGACTTCATATTCTAGCACTTCTTTCATTTATTTTTTAACAAGTCTTATAAACTGAAACTTATGAGAACGATCACGCTCGTGGTGTTCACACTACTTACCAATTTATTGATGGTATCTGCTCAGGCACCAACTACCCCTCTTGGGCCGACTTTCCCTAAACCACCGGAATCTGCCGCCTTTGAAAAATTTGGCGATAATAGTATCTCTGGGTATACCGGCGTTCCGGGCATAAGCATTCCCATCGCTACCCTGACGGAGGGGCCGCTGAGCTTATCCGTCGGATTACAATATAATGCCTCCGGCCTTAGGGTCGTGGATGTGGCGCCTAGCGTCGGAGCCGGCTGGAGCCTAAATGCCGGTGGGATGATCTCCCGACAGATCAGAGGGAAGGCGGCCGATGAACGCGATAATGGCTTGTGGCAGACTCGTGCTATCTACGGTCAGCCAGATTGCTCCGCACCCGGACCTTTTTGGACTGATCTCCTAGGGCCAAGAGACACCGAACCCGATATGTTCAGCTTTAACTTCGGCGGCTACAGTGGTAAATTCTACTTTGCTGATGGCTTAGAAGTCGTACAAATTCCCCAGTCCGATTTAAAGATAGACTATGAAGTCAATTATGCTAGTCCGGCCGATGTATTTCGTCTGAGACAGTTTACCATTACCACACCCAATGGGGACAGATATATTTTTGGTACTGTTAATCCTACTGATACTTTAAACAACAATGCCATTGCCACTTATAAATCTGCTGGTACGCTAAGTATTGATGCTCCGGTTGCCAACACCTGGTATTTGGTCAAGATAGAAACAGCCGATAGAAAGCATGCCATCAACCTAGAGTATGAGGACAATAGGTACATGCATCTTTACTGGAATACTTATAATGATCTGGAAGAAAGTGGTGTACCGCTCAGTCCTGCTTTGAGAAGTATTTTGGAAATGTACATCGCCGATAAATTTGTCAGTAAAATCTATACTAGTACAGAGGAAATTCTTTTTGAGAATACCACGCCAAGAGAGGATTTGCATGGATCTGATCGATTAAAAGTTGATAAAATTACTTACAGATCTACCGGGCTTCCGAGTGACTACTGTAAGATTTTTGATTTTACCTATGATTATCTTATCGACCATAATCCTGATGTAACCAGTAGTACAATAATCTATGATCCAGACTACAAACGCTTACAGCTTCTGGCCCTCCAAGAAAAATCCTGCGATGAAACCATTGTCATCCCTGCTTATGAATTTGAATATTATGAGCATAGTCCAGTTTACCCCAAATATTTTCCTAGTCGCTTGAACGACGACTTTGATCACTGGGGGTACTACAATAACAACCATACCAGTAATTTGGCGATCTGCCAGATGAACGATGGTATTCAGGATTGTGCTGGTGCGCCCCTGATTGATAATTGTCCAACAGGCTTGGATACGGATGAAGCAGCCATGAGAATTGGGACTTTAAATAAGATCACTTATCCAACTGGTGGGCATACGGAATTTGAGCTGGAAGCCAATGAAGTTAATATAGATGTAGTACGTTTGGACGAAAAGGTGGTGGACTTTAGCAATGGCTATTATCCTTTCCCGCCCACTGGCGGATCAATAGGATCAATTGGTGGTAACATAGATTGTGACGTTGATTTCTCCAACTATCCAACGTATCAGTTGTCTTACAAGGTCAAATATGCTGGGGGTACATTGGGAAGCAGTGGCCTTCCTCCTGCGGTACTGGTTGAAGTGTTTGAGGATATTCCTGGTCAATCAGGATGCGGAGGTACAAAGGTTCATGAGTTTATCCCCAATCCAAATTTTACCTATGGAAGTGATTTTGAAGAAGAGGGACTATTAGTTGATGTAATTCCTAATTTTTCCATTGACAAACAATACAATTTCACCTTCTCTACAACCAATGCGGGGCTGGATTTTGAAATCAGTGCCATCAACGGTCTGGCTGGATTTCTCAATGTCCCGGTTGGAGGCCTACGTACCAAGTCTATCAAAGATTTTAGTGATGCAACCACTATGGTCAAAGAGAAGAGCTATGAATACATCAAGGAGTTCAGCAATGCTACATCAAGTGGGCGGCTATTCCAAAAGCCAGTCTATTGGTATGCCTTCTGTGGCGATACGACTATTATCAATACCTATACCGCTAACAAGCAGAGCCTGGCCCCTTTAACTTCTTTTGAAGGCAATCATATTGCCTATGACCGCATCGTTGAACGCTTTTCTGATAATACTTCTATTGAATCCAAATACTATATCGAGGATAAGGTAGCTCATGAAGTAGATCAGAACTGCTATTGGAGATACGATAGGGTCGAAAATGGCGATACTTTACCTGCCATGTTTTTACATCCCCATTTGTATGAATACCCTTATCCTACCGTCTTAGATGGTACCTTGAAAGAAAAGCGTTTTCGGGACTATACAGAAGCGACTCAGCGCAAAGAAACCTATGTCTACAACTGGGGCTTGACCGATTACTATACCATCGACAGCGAGACCTTTGTCCGACAAATCCAAACCCCAGATGCCATCACCTATTATTACATGGATCAAATGCGGACTAAGGTGCCACTACTGCTCAATAAGGAAATCTATGCGGACGGGGTGACGACTAGTACGGACTATGTATATGGACAAACGGATTTCCATTTCTTCCCTACCGAGGAAATCACAACAGATTCGGAGGATAAAGAATACAAAACGGTTTATTCCTACATCGTTGATTATCCGATCCATTCGCTCAAGCGTCAATTGACGGAGAGACATTTGATTGCGGAGCCTTTCAAGACTTTAAACTATGTGGATGGCGTACTAGTAGATGGCTATTTGGCGCACTTTAGGTTTTTTAATAGTACAACAGGTGCCTTTCAAGACTTACTACGAGCGGGAGCAGAACCACGTATCTGGAAGGCCTGGAATTACGAGAAGACCTGGGATGAAAATGACAATCTCATTGGGACGGGGTGGTTGCTCGATGTAACCATTGATTCCTATGATGCGAATGGTTTCATCAAACAACTCACTTCATTAGGGTGGGAGTCGGAGCATTACGAATGGACCGCTAATGGGCAGCTGACCAAACGCACTTTTGAGGATTTCGTTTGGGAATATGACTATTACCCCGGCACCAGATTTTTAGAGTCGATTACGGATGTCGATGGGCAAGTCTCTACGTTCTATTATGATCAATTGATGCGTTTATGGAAAACGGAGGGACGAGCGAATAATGTGATTCGAGAATATTCTTTTCACTATCACGGCCCTATTAACGCTCACAATTGGATCAATGCAAAGACCACCTTTACTCCCGTAGGAGGTAGCAGTCTTACAACTTTGGAAACTAATAGTTATGTCGATGGCCTTGGTCGGCCGGAATTACAGGTGCAAGTTAAGTACTCGCCAGATCAAAAAGATGTGGTTGTGAAAACCACTTATGATAATCTAGGACGCGCACATAAGGTCTTTATTCCTTACGAATCTGCCTTTGATGATGGCCGATATATTGATATTCCTGGCGACTGGAAATTTACGGAGACCCTTTATGATGGGCCATTGAATCGCGTCAGCTCCCAAACGCCGGCGGATTGGTATGCGACGACCACCGAGTATGATCGAAACCTCATTAGTGAAGTCATTAACCCCGTTACCAATATCGCGTACCCTTTGGGAACCTTAATGAAAACGGTAGTAACTGATCCTAACGGGAATAAGATGATCAGCTTTGTGGATAAATTGGGTAGAAAAGTGCTAGATAGAAGAGCGAATGCAAGCGATAGCCAAACGGCTGATACCTACTATCTCTACGATGCAAAAAGCAGATTGACAACGATTCTCCCACCCGATGCTAGTCTAACAGATAGTGAGCTGATTTATGAATACCTCTATGATCAAACGGACAATATTATTCGCAAAAAAATACCTGGGCAGGTACCGATTAATTACCTTTATAATATCCGAAACCTGTTGACCTACACTCAAGATGGCAATATGGCCGCGGAGGGAAAATGGTTACTGAATAAATACGATGTTTACGGAAGGAGCTTGGAATCTGGCTTCTATATTGGGACCCCCGCTAGCGGTAATCATACCTACAATTTTTCTGAATTACTGACAAAGAATGTATATGGTACTTCAGGTATTGAGCTGGGTAAAATCAAGGAGAATGAGAACAGGATTCTTCATTCAACAGACTTTATAAAAACTACTTTTAGCTATGATGATTACGGAAGGATTAGCAGCGAAAAAAGTAACAATCATCTCAACCTAACTAATCCCAACGCAGAGGTATTCGCCTACAACTATGATTTTGCCGATAATATCACCTGGGCTTATCAAACACATCGACCTTCCTCTGCTTCCCAAACATTGATGGTGAACCGGTCTAACTACGATCATTCTGGACGGCTAAGCTTAGACGCCCAAACGATCGGTAGTAACGGGGAAGTGATATTGGCCGACTATCAATACAACTACCGGGACTTCATGACTGCCAAAAACCTCCACCAAACCAGCCCCGGTAACTTCCTGCAAACGGTCGACTACTCCTACAATGTGCAAGGCTGGCTCACACAGATCAATGACTTCTGCGATGCCGCCAACCCCTCGACCGACCTCTTTGCGATGAAGCTGGACTATGATGTATCCAATGCTGTGTTGCAGTCCGATGCGCAAAAGAATGGGAACATTGCCTCCATGAGTTGGCAAGTAGGCTGTAATAACGAGCAGGCCTACGGCTTCCGCTATGACTTCCTAGATCGTATGGATAAAGCCGTCTATGCGGAGTTCGATCACGGAGCCGGAAACTACACCAATTTCGGTCGTTACAACGTTTCTACAAGCTATGACAAAAGAGGTAATATCCTGACTATGCGGCGCAATGGCCACTGGTACGATGATGTATACAATCTCATCGACCTAATGAACTATACCTACAGCGGCAATCAGTTAACTCAAGTGAGTGAGTTTAATTATATCTACCCTAGAGATAACGGATTCAAGACGACGACGACAGATGGCATAGGAGCCTATACCTACGATAGCAATGGTAATCTGCTCAGCGACCAACACAAAGACATCAGTAACATTGAGTATAACTACCTCAACTTACCCCGCCAGATCACCTGGGCGAACGGCGACTGGATAGAGTGGACCTATGATGCTGCTGGCAATATGCTGAAGAAGGAAACCAGCAGTGGGATCATTAAGTATTATATCAATGATTTTGAGTATGATGGTACTACACTTGAGGCTATCTATAACAAAGAGGGACGGGCAGTACCTTGTAACGGCGGCTATTGTTATGAGTACGCTTTGAAAGATCATCTGGACAATACTAGAGTCAACTTTGCTGATCTTAATAACGATGGGGCTGTGGATGAAACTGAAATTCTTCAGGAGAATCATTACTATCCTTTTGGGATGCGTATGGAGGGTAATTGGGCCCCTTTGATTGGTAGTGATAATAAATATCAGTATAACGGGAAGGAGTTGAGTGATGATTTCGGATTAAACTGGTTAGACTTTGGCTTCCGGTTTTATGATCCAGCGATTGCACGCTTTCCAAGTGTTGATCCCATAGCCGAGGAATTTGCTTTTGTAACACCATTTAATTATGCTGAAAATAGTCCTATTGCAAACATTGATTTATGGGGGTTACAAAGTTTGTCCTTCAATTTGAAGGATGAAATTAAGGGCGTTGTTAATTATTTTCTTCCAAACGTAACTGTTCAAGAATCAACAAAGAAGAGCCCACCGAGGCGAAGAGTCACTGGTAAAGAAATTGGAGAAGGAACAAAAGGTATAGGGGATAAAATCTCTAAAGGTGCAGTAGGAGTTGGTGTAATATTTCCTCCAGTAGGCGCTAAGATGGCAATTGTTGGAGAGACCATCGAAATTGGTGGTCACACAATAGTACTTATGAGCGAGTTGTCGAATGATGGTCTAACTCAAGAAACAACTACGGACATTTCTCTAGATTTGTTATTCGGAGTATTACCTAAACCACTTGAAAATGCACTTGAAAACGCTGGAATAGATAAACAGGCAAAAGGTATCATTGAGGGACAAATAAACCTAGTGAATGAAGTTGCTAAAGAAGGAACCAAGAAAAAAGTGGCTGAAGCTCAACAAAGTTCAAAGCAGAATCAGTCAAATACAGAAGAAAACTGTGAGGAATCATGTGAGAATAATTAACACTCTTTTCTTAGGTAAGCTTTGCCATAGATTAGTAGCTTGATATTACATCATGAATCACTTCAATGAGACATAATTTTAACTAAAAAGTCTTTTATGAAGATGAATTAGAGTTATTTTAATTGCATTGCCCAGTCTCTTGCCAGCTTTAAAACAGGTGTCATGAGACTGGGCTTTTCTTACTTTTAGCGAACCATTAGCAGCCCCCAACTGTCATACAAGAGCCTAATATTGTAAAAATATGACCCGTACCCTCTTCATCGCCCTCGGTTTGCTGCTCATCTTTTTTAGTGGGATGTGGCTCAGCAATTACTACAACAAACTGAGTCAGCTGCCTCCCGAGGAGGAGGCCACCATTCTGCTAGAGCAGATCAACAAAGTTTGTAAGCTGGTGACGGTAGAGGGGCATTTTGTAGAATACTACGACTATCGGGAGCCCGATGTACCGCTGTTTATTGGTCCTTTGATCAATATTGATGCTTTGCTGCCTAAGAAGGCGGCCAAGCTGCGAATCAGCGCCAAGGTGCTGGTTGGCTATGACATGAAAGACCTGGAGATCAATACCTACCCCGATGAGAAGCTCATCGTATTGGGCAACCTTCCCAGGGCCGATATTATCGCTATTGAGCACAAGATTGATGAATTTGATAATGATGCCAGTATCTTTCGCCCTTTGAATAGTGCCGATTATGTGAAAATCGACGAGGGGGCGCAGCGCAAGATCGAAAAGATGGCCCTTTCGGGGCAATTGGTGGCTGCCGCCGAGGAGCAGGGCAATGAGCTAATCGAATTGATTGAATTTATGGTGAGCAATGCGGGGTGGCGAGTCGAAGTCTTTGAGGCTCCAGTGGGCGAAGAATTGGCCAATTGACCCAAGTTGCGATGAACGAGAGTCTGAATTAAATAAATGACCGATCAACACCAACATGAAGCAACTCAGCTATAACGAACTACAAGCCTGGCAGGCCTCCGGCCGCGAGCACCAACTTATCGACGTGCGCGAGACCAGCGAACACCAGCATTTCAACATCGGCGGCGAACTGATGCCCCTCAGTAGCCTGCTACAGCACCTCGACCGCATCCAGCCCACTCAGCCCATCATCGTCTACTGCAAGCGCGGCATTCGTAGCCAAATTGCCATCCAACGGCTCTCCGGGCGCTTCCCAACTGCTGACTTTTATAACCTACAGGGCGGAATCCTGCATTTATTGTATCCTTGACAGCAAGCAACGACAATTAAAGAGGGATTTATACTTGAAATTGAGTCGAAAATTCTATTTTTAGTCCAATAAGCTGCCAGGCTAGCTGGTAGCTGTTGAATCAAAAATAGTAACTCATAATGTCTAAAACCATCAAACCACCGCACGAGCGGGAGTTGTTTGGCCATCCTGTTGGCCTCTATGTTTTATTTTTCACAGAACTTTGGGAGCGATTCAGCTATTACGGAATGCGGGCCCTCTTTACCCTCTTCTTAGTAGCAGCAGTCACGGCAGACAATCCGGGTTACGGTTGGGACAAAGAAGCGGCCTACGCCTTGTACGGCTGGTATACCATGTTGGTTTATGTCGCTTCTATCCCTGGTGGTATTTTAGCAGACAAAGTGATTGGACAGAAAAAGGCAGTGATGTTGGGCGGACTGTTACTTTGTGCGGGGCACGGAGTAATGGCGATTGATGCCCTATGGGCCTTTTATGCGGGTTGTGGGCTGATTATCCTTGGAGTAGGGTGCCTAAAACCCAATATCTCTACGATGGTTGGGGGCTTGTACAAACAAGGAGATGAGCGCCGTGATATTGGATTCTATATTTTCTACATCGGGATCAACGTCGGGGCTTTCCTGGCGGGGATCATCATCGGTACAGTAGGGGAAAACATCAATTGGCACTATGGCTTCGGTCTGGCCGGAATCGGGATGTTTATTGGCCAGTTAGTCTACGTCTGGGGGCAAAAATTCTTGGTTGGAGTTGGCGATGCCCCCCCCAAGAAAACGGCGGCCGAGCGGGCTGCTAACACCGAACCTTCGGCTATTCAGAAATTCTTTGGCCATCCCCCTTCTATGATCATAGCAGGGGTTATTTTATTGGCCAGTATCTTTGGCTTTAGCAACATTGGCTACAAAATCCTCTTCAGCGCACTCGGTATAGGCCTCGGCATTGGCTTCACCATCTATCAGGAATTCACCCCCATCGAAAGAGATCGCGTCAAAGTACTCATGCTGTCCTTCATCATCGTTATCGTATTCTGGGGGGCCTTTGAGCAAGCCGGCGGATTGATGAATGTATACACTAAGGAAAAAACCAATCGGGTAACCAACCTGCTCAATATCGATATTTTATTTGTGCTGGGAATCGTCGGCCTGCTGGCCAAAGGCATCCTGGCCCAAACCAAAAAGCAAGCCTCCAGCCGCTACTGGCTGGCCGGCGGAGCATTGCTGGCGATTACCTTCGCCATCCTGCGGATGCTGGTCTTCACCGATCCCTACGAAGTAGCGGCAACCGTCTTTCAGTCCGTCAACGCCTTCTTCATCTTCACCCTAGCCGCCGGCATCGGCGCGTTCTGGTACAATTGGAAGATGAATGGCCGCGAATCCTCTTCGATTTTCAAAATGGCCATCGGAGTCATCATCATGGGCTGGGGCTTCTTCTTCATGACGGCCGCCTCGATGGAATTCGACAGCAAAGGCTCCTCAGCGATGTATTGGCTGGTCCTGGCCTACTTATTCCACACGATTGGGGAGTTGTGCGCTTCGCCAGTAGCCTTATCTTTCATCACCAAGCTGGCGCCGGCGCGCTACGCTGCTATCATGATGGGCATCTACTTCGCCGCTACCGGGCTGGGCAATAAGCTGGCTGGGGTATTGGGCGAATGGTCCGAATCGGCCGGAGAGCTGCAAATCTTTACCGGAATCGCCATTTTCTGTACGATATTTGGCCTTCTGGTACTGGCCCTGCTCAAGCCGCTGAAGCGCCTAACGCACGGTGCGGAAGACCTGCAGGTCGATGCCGGACACTAAGGAAACGAATATTATTTCTTTCACACAAATAAAACAACTAACCTTCGAATTTTCTAAAGTTTTAACCCTACTAACATGAGTACAACACCGAACAACGACATTTTCAAATCCACAGTGCTGGGGCATCCGGACGGATTATTTGTGCTATTCTTTACCGAAATGTGGGAGCGCTTCTCCTACTACGGAATGCGGGCCATCTTAGTGCTGTTTCTGATGAGTTCGATCGGTATCGGCGGTTGGGACTGGACCAGCAAGGAAGCCCTCTCGCTCTATGGAACCTATACCGCGATGGTCTACCTGACGCCTATCCTTGGGGGCTATCTGGCCGATAACTACATCGGATACCGAAAAGCCGTTGTTTGGGGAGCACTCATTATGACCATGGGCCACGCCTCTATGGCCTTGGAGTTCGCCGATATATTTATGTACCTGGGGATCGGCCTGCTGATCATCGGGAATGGCTTTTTTAAGCCGAATATGACCTCCATCATTTCCCATATGTACAAAGATACGCCCGAGAAAAAAGACGGTGCTTATACCATTTTCTATATGGGGGTAAATGCTGGAGCCTTTCTGGGCATTATGCTTTGTGGCTACATTGGCGAGAAAGTGTCTTGGAGCTATGGTTTCGGTCTGGCGGGTATTTTCATGTTGTTGGGCGCTATCCAATTCTATTTGGCGCAGGGGATCTTTGGAGATATTGGAATGGAGCCGGAGGAAAAAGAGAAGGGGAATCCAGTGATGGAATTCGAAGGCGATCGCCTCAATCCATTTACCCAGTTCGATATGATTCTGGTCTATATTGCGGCCTTTATCGGGATCACCTGGGTCATCAATGATCCGCTTTCTAATATTGGGGGTATTAACTTCCTGCAAATTGGAGACTTTGACTTTTCTAATTATTACATCCTGCTCGGGGTCTTTCTGTTCTTGGCTTTATTGGTTTCTAGAATTTCTCGGTATCCCATTCAAACGCGGGATCGGATGATTGCCATCGTGGTCTTTGCCATTATGACGGTCACCTTCTGGGCCTGTTTTGAGCAGGCAGGGGGCTCCATGACCATCTTTGCGAACAGCTATACCGGCAGGATCATGTCAGGCAATTGGGCGACTATTTTTATTGTGGTCAATGTGATCATCACGGTTGTTCCGGTGGCCATCATTACCTGGGTCTTGTACCTCTTGTTCCGCAATACCTTTAGTAAATATCGCTTTTCTAACTTGGCCCTGGGGTCCAGTTTTGTTATTATTTGGGCCTTGATTTTCTGGATGATCAATCGCGATCTCAATTCTAAGGCGTACGTCACCGAATACTCTACCATCGAAACCATTTCGACAAATGAGGAAGGAGAAGAAGTTAAGGAGTATACAGATGTTACGGAGTCCGTACAGCCCAAGCCCGGCGATAATATCGTTGCTAAAGAAATTACCGTCATCGAGCCCGGCGAAATCGCCGTTGGCGACAAAATCAGTATGATCAAGGTACGGGGTAAATTTATCTATCTCAGCCCCGAAAAAGCGACCGAGGCCAGAGCAAAAGTGTCCAATGCCGGTAAAGAATCTCCGATTATCCAAGGTACAGTCAAGTCCATCAAAGAAAACGAAGTGGAGATTGGAGCCACCTGGTTTGGTATTCTCAACTCCCTCTTCATCATTATGTTTGCGCCGCTGTTCTCTCGTTGGTGGGAGAGCAAGTACAATCCTAGTGCGGCGGCCAAATACGGCCTTGGTCTGATCCTACTGGGGATTGGTTTTGGCGCCCTGGCCTTCGGCTCTATGGGCATCCCCTCCGGCGCAGAAACGGCCGCCGTCAGCATCATCTGGCTCATCCTGGCCTATCTCTTCCATACCCTCGGCGAACTCTGCCTTTCGCCCGTGGCCCTCTCCTACATCAGTAAGCTGGTACCCGGACGGATGATCGCCCTGATGTTTGGCGTCTGGTACATCGCCATCGCCATCGGTAACAAGTTTGCCGGACTGATGGGCGGAAAGATCGAAGAAATTACCAGCGAATACTCCCTGACCACCTTCTTCCTGATCTTCACCATCGTACCGGTCGGTCTCGGCATTATCGGCGTCCTGCTGACCCCCGTCATCAAGCGCCTCATGCATGGTGTACGCTAATCAGATTACTGACCTACTGTTCGCCCACCGCACCCCTGCGGCGGGCGAACAGTATAATTGTTAGCTATGGACAACAACAATTTCAAATCCCTCCAAGTCCTATTCTTAGCGCTATTGGGCGGACAACTGACGATGTGCATCGCCTTTTGCATAATCACTGGCCTGCGAGCCGGCTTCTCGACTGAAGGCATCTTCTGGGCCCTTGGTGCGATCATCTCCATCAGTACTATCATTATCGGGGTATTGCTGTACAATCAGCGGATTACCAAGGGCGTTATGCTGACTGGCCTTAGCGACAAACTGGCGCATTATCGCGGTACGGTCATCACCCGGCTCGCGCTAGTCGAAGGAGGAAATATCGTTTTGATGGTCTTTATGTTTTTAGACAATGGATCGACGATATATCTCATCTTTTTCGCCTTTGGCGTCGGGGTCTTCATTTATTTTCGCCCTACAGCCGAGGCCTTTATCCAGGATTATAAGCTAAAGGCCAAAGAAGAAGAAGAACTCCGCTATATGATTTCTTAATTCAGTCGAAACTTCCAGGCCAGATCGAGGCTGATCAGATGCTCGTAGGCCAGGGCCTGCTCTGAAGAGTTAAAGCGGAGGAAGGTGGGCCGGTAGAGGAAGCCCAGGTAGAAGCGTTTGCCTGTGCGAGCATAGCCAGAGAGCTGTGCCCCCAGGCTGTTGTTTTGTCGATAAGCTTCGGGCCGTGTCGGCGGCAGCGGATCAAAAATCTCCGAATATTTCCATTCCCATACATTGCGCGCAAAGCTCAACCCGTAACCCAGCTGAAAGCGGTTCCAATGGTGTTGATGTGCGGCGGTCACAAACCAGCTGCCCGCAATTTGCCATTCGCCACTAATATCCACTGCGGCAGGTATCGGTAAAAAGAAGGAGGAGGCCCCACTTACGGATAAGTGGACAGAGCGATTTCGCTTGTAGTGATAATCAGCCCCCAAGGATATGCCCCAGAAGCCCGCTTCATATTGAGGGTCCTCCCCGTCGGGCTGTAGGTAGAAGGAGTTGAAGTAGGGGATAGAAAGGTGGAGCATCCATTTTTTGTCATTCGTTAAAATTGGCCAAGGGTAGTACTCGGCTACGGTATCTTGCATATTGATGTAGATGGGGCCTCGGTAGGTATAGCTGAGGGCTTTGTTTCCATCTACAAAAAAGCCGGGCCAAAGCAATGGATAGGCATTCCCCCAATACGCCCAGGAGCGCCTCGCCGGAATGTCGATGACCTTGCTGATGCTGTCGTTCCGTACTTGAATACTTAGGGAATTGGGGCTACGTTTTGTGCTTACCCGTACTTTATTATTAGTCAGGGTCATCAAAGTATCTTCCTCTACGATGACCTGCGCAGGGGTATTGGTAATGACCTCAAATTGAGTGTAGGAGCCGTTGATAATACTGGCGCAGGAAGTACAGCAAAGGAGTAAAGCGACAAGCCCTGTCGTTTTAGTTATCATTCGATCAATTTTTTCGCGTACTTAGGCGTACGATTAGTTGGCTTGTCCCTTAGCGTTCTTTATCACTTATTTACCATCACGGTCGTATGACTTTGATCCAGGGCTGCAAGTTAGGGCAGCTGTGGTAGCGAGGATCGATAGAGATGTAGGTGGCCCCCATCTTCTCCTGCACCCACTTATTGACGTGGCTAGTAGTCTTGGCTTCCAGCGCTGCGGCCTTAATTTTGGAGTAATCCTCGCTCAGGTTAGCCTTGTGAGGACGGGTACGGGATTTGAGGAAAATGATGCGGTAATAGATTTCTCCCAATGGGTTGCGAAATTCAATAGGAGCAGAGATGTCTCCAACTTCCATTGTATCGATGGTGAAGTAAATGTCTGGTTCCAGATCAGCAATTTCGAAGAAGGTATTTCCTGATTTGGGGTTCACCATATTACCATCGTTGTTGTAACTCTGTTGATTTTCGTCCGAATAGCGTTTGACGGCACGAGAGAAGGTGGTAGAATCTTCGAGTACAAGGGTACGAATGCTATCCAGCAGCGATCTGGTTTTAATCAGATCATTTTCCGTAACATCCGGTTTGATGAGAATATGGCGAGTATTAATGGAATTGCCTCGTCTTTCCAGGGTTTGGATGATGTGGAATCCGAACTCTGTTTCGACTGCTTTGGAAATTTGACCGTTTTCGAGATTGTAGGCAGCGGCCTCAAATTCAGGGACGAAGGTTCCGCGGCGCTGATTACCAAGATTACCATCTACACGGGCCGAGCCGCCGTCGTCAGAATATTTGCGGGCCAACTCGCCAAAGTCTTCGCCACCATCGACAATACGGGTACGCAGCTCTTCCACCTCGGCACGCGCCTTGGCCTTTTCGGTTTCATTGACCTTGGGTTTGAGGACAATTTCCCCAATTTCTACCTCTGAGTTGAAGTAGGGGAGACTGTCTACCGGAATACTGGCAAAGAAGTCCTTGACCTCTGCGGGTGTCACCGAAATATCCGCTACAATCTGACCGCGCATACGCTGCACCAGCAGTTGATCCTCCAAATCTCCCCGAAATTGCTTGCGAACTTCCGAGATTGACTGGCCGTAGTACTCCTCAAATTGTGCAACATTACCATTCATATACCCCAGAATATTATCGATCCGGGCATTGAGCTGCGCATCGACCTCCTCATCCGACACCTCGACACTATCCAGCCGCGCCTGCGTCAGCAGCAGCCCCTTGGCGAGCAGGTTGTCCATCAGTGTACAACGGAAGTCTTCCGGCAGGCCTCCCTGCTCCTTCGACATCAGATCAAACTGCTCTTCAACATCCGACAGCAATACCAATTCGTTGCCGACTTTCCCCACAATCTTATCAATGACTGCTTTTTGCTGGGCAATCAGGCCAGAACTCAACAACAACAGAACGGCTAATAGGGTGATCTTGTCAATTCTCATCATAATGAATATCTAGTACGAATAAATTTTAACGTTATTGCGGCGGGTTTCCCGCTCGTAAATCTCTTCTTTCTTATCTTCCAGCAACTTGATTTTGCGTTTGTGCAAGATCACCTTAGTGGCTTGCTCGCGAACATAGTCAATCGGAGGCAGTTCGCCTTTTTTTACCACATCCTTAATCCTCAGCAAGTACTTATGTGTCTCATCGCTGGTGCGGATATTGCGATTGGCGCGGAGATCATCGTTGCGTAGTTTATAGCTTTTGGGCAATTGAATGCTAATATCTTCCAGGTTGTACCAGCTGCTGTCCTCTAGCATGTAAACATCCGCGAAATTACGACAATAATCCAGCATTTTGAGGTAGGAGTCTGTATTTTGCTGCTGCCACATCCGCTCCAAATCCTCGACGTCAGGGGCCTCTTTAGGAACCTTTATAAAGTAACAACGCAGAATTGGCTGTTCTAATTTGTGCTGGTCTTTATTTTCTTCATAATAGTTGAGCATCTCCTCCTGAGTAATGGTAGAATCCAGCTGCAGCTCGACCAGCAGCTTTTCGTAATTGTATCGCACCAGCGAAGCTCGGTAGTTGAGCACCAGTTGGTCGATATTGAGGTCTTTGGGAATATTGTTCTCCGCTTCGTGCATTAGGAGCGCCTCCCGAATCCAACGTTCGACGTGCGCATTGATGATCATCGCGCTATCTTGCGTCTTGCTGCCTTCGGGTACCATGCCTTCCAGTTCAGAGAGGTACAGCGATTTGTTGTGTACCCGGGCCAGCGGCTTATCTTCCTCGACTGGAGCCTCTTCTATAGGACTGCACATAAACAGCAGAAAGAGGCAATAGCAAAGCCCGCATATCGTGGCTGTCTTTTTTATTCCCCGCATTACTGTATTAGACTGTCGAATACTTTTTGATCAATATTTACCTGGTAAGCGTTTTCCAGCTCCTTTAGCCAGGCTTGCTCCAGGTGATCTTGATAGTTAGCAATGATAAATCCTCGAGCTTCTTGCAGCGTCTTCTCTGAGGGGGACAGGATCTCTTCAATCTTGATAAATTTGATCGAATTGTTCTTGGTGTTGGTTTCATTTTTTGATAAAGACCCCTTCTTCCAGGCTACTCCTTCCAGCAGGTCATTTTTCCCCTTTTCTACCAGCTTCTCCTGTACAGCAATGTGCTTGTCTTTATTAAACTTGGCCAGTACCTTCTCTGCTGCTCCCTTGGAAGCCGCCTTGCGGATGGCCTTGATCTGCTTACTGCCTTCGGCCCGAACCGTATAAATGGTCACCCTGGCCCGCTCGCCCCACATGTACTTGGACTTGTTCGATGCGTGGAAATTAGCGAGTCCTGTAGAATCCTGAGAGGCCTTATCCCATACCGTCATCTTAGTCGCTTCAAAGAGCAAGATGCCCTCTTCGTACTCCCGCATCAGCGCCTTGAACTCTGGATACTTGCTTTCCAACTGCTGCTCCTCGTACTTGATCACCTGATCGTTGAGGTAGGCGGTGTACATTTCGCGGGCGACCGTTTGGGGAGAGCTGCCTTTGCCGCTGCGTACCCGTCGGCGCGCCATTTTCTGGCAGTGGTCGGCGAAGCTCCCTAGATTATAATTTGTTTTTCCTAAGGTAAATAGGGTTTCGTTGCGCTCCTTGCCTGTACCTGCTTTCCATTTGTAGGACAAAAAGCCCTTGCTAAGTGTATCAACAAACTGATTCAGCACCGCTGTACGCTCCTGGAAGTTGGCCTCGCGTTTGATGCGTTCTACCATCGTTTGTTTGGCCAGCTGATAGCGGCCGTCCTTCTGAATCTTGGGTTGCAGGCGACGGCGAGCGATGTCGTAAGGCTCGATGTCCTTCTTGTTGATGCGCTTGATGATGTGCCAGCCCACCCGCGACTTGATCGGCTGGGTATAGGTGCTGTCTTTTTCTATCCCGAAAGCTGCGTCTTCAAAGACCCGCTCGTATTTATTGATACCAAAGTAACCAATGTTTCCTCCTTTAGGTGCACTGGGCTTATCTTGGGAATATTGTCGGGCCAGCGCGGCGAAATCGCCACCCGCCTGTAATAGGGTATAGAGACTATCGGCCAACTGCTTGGGGGCTGGGTCATCGGCATTTTTGGAATTGTGGCGAATCAGAATATGGGCCGCTTCGATCTGACCGCGCGCTGGGCGACTGTCTTCCAGCTTGACCACATGGTAGCCGGCGCCGGTACGGAAAGGAGTCGAAACCTCGCCCTTTTTCAAGCCGTAACCAACACTTTCCAGATTGTAAAAGCCGTTAGGCAGCAATGCCGTAACAAAACCGATATTACCGCCATTGTTTTTTGCGGTCTTGTCGTCAGAGAATTTCTTAGCCAGCTCGGCAAAGTCCTGTCCCTGATCCAGCAATTGCTTGATGCGATTGATGCCTTTGTAAGCCTTCAGGGTATCTTCTGCACTAGCGCCCGGCTTGATGCTGATCATGATATGGCTGATGTTGATGTCTCTTTTGGTGCGTTCGTAGGCCTCTTTAACCAGTCGCTCCGTCACCTCCTTATCCACCAAATAAGAATTGGCCAGCTGCTTGCGGTAGCCTTCCAATTCATTTTGCAGACTCTCAATAGTATCGAGTTGCATTTCTTTAGCCCGGTGGACTTTTAGTTTGAATTTGACATAAAGGTCGAGATATTCCTGTAGCGACTGGCGCGAGAAGTCTGCCTTATCGCCATTTGTTTTGGAGTAGATGTATTTGAATTCTTCCAAGCCTATCGGCGTTTCTTCTACTTTAAAGAGTACCGGATCATTCTGAGACCAGCCCTGAATGGCCATTCCCAATACCAGTGCGAGAAGAATAGTGCATCTTTTTAACATCTGTCTACTTGTTTTTATGCTTAATATTAATGTTCAAATAATTGTATTTCCAAGAAACCCCGCAAAATTAGCAATTTTAGGGGGCAAATTCCCAAACAGAGCTGCTTTTGCCGCGAATCTTTCTATTCCTGGAAGTAAATCCGTTTGACGCGACCCGAAATTCCCGTAAATACCTCGTAGGGAATACTGTTGAGACAGCGGGCTAATGCTTCTACGGGCTGCTCCTCTCCAAAAACAATCACCTCGTCGCCCGCTCTGGCCTCCGGCACCTCTGTGATGTCAATCATACACATATCCATGCAGACATCCCCGACAATCGGCGCCTGCTTGCCAGCCACCAGAAGGCTATAGCGGCCATTGCCTGCCGTTCTCAGCAGGCCATCGGCGTAACCAATACTTACTGTTGCAATGCGTAGCGGCCGGTCGGCCCGGCCCCGGCGATTATAACCAATGCTCTCCGCCGCCGCCACCTCTTTGATCTGTGAGATACTGGCTTTGAGGCGGTGGACATACTGCAAGGGCATTTTCAGCTTATTGCTGCCGCCAATACCATACAGCCCAATGCCCAAACGTACCATATCCAGTTGGTATTGTGGGAAGCGAGCAATGCCCGCCGAGTTGAGGATATGCGCCAAAGGGCGGTAGCCTAGTCCGGCTGCTAGCTGTTCGTACAGTTGCTGGAACTGCTGAAACTGTTGATGGGTGAAGACATCGTGCTCTGGCGCATCGCTGGCCACCAAATGGGAGAAGATGGAACGGACTTCCAGCTGAGGTTGATTTTGCAGGGTTGGTATCAACTGAGGCAGCTGTTGGGCTTCGAAGCCCAGGCGATGCATCCCGGTATCCAGCTTGATGTGGACCGCGGCCCTTTGGTTGGGAGGTAAATAATAAAGGAACTCTTTGAGCTGCGATAAGCTGTAGATTTCTGGCTCTAACTGATAGCGAAACAGGGCGTCGAAGCCCGCTGCCTCAGGGTTCAGCACCAGAATGGGGAGGCGAATGCCCGCCTGCCGCAGCTCTACGCCCTCGTCTGTATAGGCGACCGCCAGATAGTCAACGGCCTGCGCTTCCAGCTGGCGGGCCAGTTCGATGCTGCCGCTGCCGTAGCCAGAGGCCTTCACCATGACCATCAGCTTGGTGGGCCGCTTCAGCAGCTGACTGTAGACGCGGAGGTTGTGCACCAGCGCGCTGAAGTTGATCTCCAAGACCGTCGAATGAGCCTGGGCCTCCAGCCGCATCGCAATGCGCTCGAAGGCGAAGGGCCGCGCTCCCTTGAGGAGAATCAACTCCTGTTCGAAGGGAATCTGGGCCAGCTGATCCAGAAAATGCGCAGTGTCTGGGAAAAGTTGTAACTCAATATCACTAGAGAGGTATTGGCGAATCTGTGGAATATGGCGGCCAATGCCGAAGAGGCGATTGATTTGTGCTTGTTCTAGCAGCTGCGCGACTTTCTGATAGAGCTGGCTTTGCGAAATACCGCTTTCCAGAATATCGGAGAGAATGAGGCTGCGACCTTTGGCCGGCTGCCGCCCCGCGAAATGCAGGGCTACTTCTAGCGAGCTGAGATCGGAATTATAGCTGTCATTGATCAAGGTCGATTGGTTGATCCCTGCCTTCAATTCCAGCCGCATCGCCACTGCCTGCAAGCCCTGCATCCGCTGCTCGATCCGATCCTGCGGGATGCCCAGCAGCAGCAGGATCGCCCAGCAGTGAATGGCATTTTCTATAGATGCCTCGTCGGCAAAAGGGATTTGTAGCGTCCGATTTTTTCCCTCAAAACGCCCTTCAATACGGGCTCGCCGCCCCTGCTCCTCAACCCTGATGATCTCCAAATCCGCAGGGCCGCTGCGCGACCAGCAAAATAACCGCTTGTCGAAACGCGCTCGAATGGCCTGATCGATGGCTTGGTGGTCCTGGCAATAAACGATGGTTTCGGCCTTTTCAAACAAGCCCAATTTCTCCTGTATTTTCTCCTCCATCGAGTCAAAACCCTCGCTGTGGGCCGCCCCGATGTTGGTAAATAGACCAATCTGACAGTCGATGATCGGTGCCAGGCGCTCCATCTCGCCCACGCGCGAAATACCGGCCTCGAAGAGCCCTAAATTATAGCTGTCATTGATCAGCCAGACCGAGAGGGGCACTCCCAGCTGCGAATTGTAGCTCCTCGGGCTCCTCACGACATTGTACTCCTCCTGCAAGAGCTGATAGAGCCATTCTTTGACGATGGTCTTTCCGTTACTGCCCGTAATACCGATTACCGGCAGCTCAAGCTGCTGGCGATGCCAGCGCGCCAGCGCCTGCAAAGCCGACTGTGGTTGCTCAACATGCAGAAAATTGGCCTCGGGATATGGAGAGCGGTCGATGCGTTCTGAAACAATAAAATGACGGATTCCTTGCTGGTAAAGTTCATTGATGTAGTGATGGCCATTTTGACGAAGGCCACGAAAGGCAAAAAACAAGCTGCCTTCGGCAATCAACAGCTGGCGGCTATCAAAGAGTAACTGCTTGACAGGATGGTCGGGGAGGGGGCATTGCAATACCTGCCCCTCCATCACCGCCGCTATTTGCCGAAAAGAATAAGCCATTGGTTATCAGAGATCAAATCCAATATCTGTGCGGTAGTAGCGCCCTTCGAAATGCACGCGCTCCGCATTTTGGTTCGATTTGGCCAGCGCCTCGCGGAAATCAGCCCCGTAGGAGGTGAGGGCCAGCACGCGGCCGCCGTTGGTCAGCAAGTCGCCGTTGTCAGCCTTGGTGCCGGCTTGAAAAACCAGACTGCCTTCGACCGTCTCTATACCGCTGATGACCTTGCCCTTGGTGTAGACCTCGGGATAGCCACCGGAGACCAGCATAATGGTAGTGGCGGCCTGTTCGTCGATGCGGATTTGCTGTTCTTGTAATCGGCCTTCGGCCAGCGCCAGAAAGAGTTCCAGTAGGTCATTGTTCAAACGTGGGAGGACGACCTCCGTTTCTGGATCGCCGAGGCGGCAGTTGTATTCAATGACGTAGGGTTCGCCGGCGACGGCGATGAGGCCAAAGAAAATGAAGCCTTTGTAGTCCATTTTCCGCTGCTGCAGGCCCTGCATGGTGGGGTGGATGATGCGCTCTTCGACTTTTTGCATGAGAGCAGCATCTACAAAGGGGACGGGGGAGACTGCGCCCATCCCGCCGGTATTCAAGCCCTGATCGCCTTCGCCGATGCGTTTGTAATCTTTGGCGACGGGCAGGATTTTATAATGTTGGCCGTCGGTCAGCACAAAGACAGAGAATTCGATGCCATCCAGAAATTCCTCGATGACGACCCGGCTGCTGGCCGTTCCAAACTTGCCGCCGAGCATAGATTTAAACTCCGTCTGTGCTTCTTCGACCGATGCGCAGATCAGTACGCCTTTGCCGGCGGCGAGGCCATCTGCTTTGAGGACGATGGGCGGCGGCTGTTGAGCGATGTAGGTCAGGCCCTGGTCCTGCTGCGTTCCGTCGAATTCGCGGTAGGCGGCGGTGGGGATGCCGAATTCGGCCATAAACTGCTTGGCGAATGCCTTGCTGCCTTCGAGGCGGGCGCCGTCTTGGGCGGGGCCGATGACGGGAATCTGGGCCAGTTGAGGATCGTGGGCAAAAAAGTCGCTGATGCCGCGGACGAGCGGCTCTTCGGGGCCGACGATGACCATGTTGATCTGGTGGTCTAGGACGGCGGCCTTGACGGCTTCGAAGTCGTTGGGGTTGAGGGCGAGGTTGCTGCCGCAGGCGGCAGTACCGGGGTTACCTGGGGCGATAAACAGCTGTCCGCAGCGTGGACTTTGGCGGAGCTTCCAGGCGATAGCGTGTTCGCGTCCCCCCCCTCCTAATAATAACAGATTGATCTTCATCTGGCCTTGCATTTTGGCCCCAAAGATAAAAAAAATCGTACCTTCGCTGCGTATAAACAATCGCCTAAAATGATCGCCTACGTTAAAGGTGCCATCACGCACAAAAGTCCGACTTATATCATCGTAGAGGCAGGAGGTATCGGTTACCACATCAATGTCAGCCTGAATACCTATGCGCAAATTGAAAAACTAGAGCATATCAAAATTCTCACCTATCTGCATATCAAAGAAGATAGCCATACGCTTTTTGGTTTTGCAGAGGCTTCCGAACGCTCCCTTTTCATATTATTGCTCTCCGTTTCGGGGATTGGCCCTAATACGGCCCGGATATTGTTGTCGACTATGAATCCAGAGGAGGTGCGCAGTGCCATCGTAGGGGAAGATGTACCCGCCTTTAAAAAAGTTAAAGGAGTGGGACCTAAAACCGCCAAACGCATCATCCTGGACCTAAAGGACAAAATTTTGAAAGATTCGGGGGATGTACCGTTATCTATCCGTCCAGTAGACAATACTTTAAGAGATGAGGCGTTATCAGCTTTAGTAGGATTGGGCTTTGCAAAAATTCCGGCCCAGAAAGTGCTCAACAAGATTTTGAAAGAACAAGTGGGTATTGGTTCCGTAGAAGAGTTGATCAAGCTAGCCTTAAGGCAACTTTCTTAGGTTACTGCTTCTCTGCCAGCCTTTTAGGTATGCAACTTCCAGAACATAATCATGGCTTTTTCGTAAAGGAAGAATGTTTTTTCACTTTTGAATACTACATTTGACCCTTTATAGATGACCTTTGTCAGAAGTATAATTTTTGGTAAAAGTTAAAATCACAATGCTTGCGCAAGAGAGATTGAAATCTGGCGTTATTAAAACACAAATTCAATTAACCCTTTGATTCGATTGTACTACACACTGCTGTCCGTTTTGACACGCACTAACAAGAGAACCGACCAAAGGCATCCCATGTAAGAATTATGAAAATTATAAATTCTTTACTCAGTTTATTGTTTGTAATCGGCGCAGTGAGTTTCGCTTCTGCAACGCTAGACAATGGAGGGACAAGCCTTGCCGACCCCTATGTTTCCGACTATGTGGTCGCACAAGACACCGTACCCCTTAATGAACGGTTTGGAGATTATCTCAATAACCCCTCCAACAACCCCTTCGACCTCAACGATCCCTCAATCATCGAAAAAGAGATTGAGTACGATCCGGTCACCGGTAATTATATCATCAAAGAGAAAATAGGAGAGGACTACTACCGGATGCCTACTTATATGACCTTTGAGGAATACCTCGATTATCGAGCAAAGGAACAGGAACAACAGTACTTTGATAAGCTCTCGGGGGTGAGTACGGCCAACAAGGGTTCCGCTAGCGGAGAGGAAGATCCGATTGCCAAGTTTGAAGATGATATTAAAAACACCCTAATCGATCGCCTTTTTGGAGGTTCGGACGTGGAAATCCGACCTCAGGGTAATATCGAATTGACCTTCGGGGCCGACTTTCAACGGATTCAGAATCCCGTCTTAACCATTCGACAGCAACGGCAGGGAGGGTTTGACTTCGATATGAACATTCAGATGAACGTTACGGGTAAGATTGGGGAAAAACTGAATCTTTCTACCAACTATAATACCCAAGCGACCTTCGACTTCGAAAATCGAATGAAGCTGCAATACGATAGTGATGCTTTTAGCGAGGACGAAATTATTAAGAATATCGATGTGGGAAACATCAGCTTCCCGCTTAAAAATAGCCTGATTGAGGGGAGTTCGAACCTCTTTGGGGTACGCATTGACTCGAAATGGGGCCGATTGAGCTTATCGACGGTGGCCTCGCAGCAGAAATCTCGCCGCGAGCGGCTGGAATTGCAGGGAGGGAGTCAACTCCAAGAATTTGAGGTACGTGCTGATCAATACGATGAAAACCGCCACTTCTTCCTTTCTCACTTCAATCGCGACAACTTCAAAGAGGGGCTAAGTAACCTGCCCCAGATCAATAGCTTATTTAAAATCAACCCGCAAGAAATTCAGGTTTGGATCACCAACGACCGGAATGCGACGGAGGGGGTTAGAGAAATCGTGGCGATTGCTGACCTTGGAGAGCCGAATGCGGAGAAAATGACCAGTACTAATCCTGATCTGCAGCCACCGATGGTGCCTCGATTCAGAGATATTCGAGGGCAGCAAGGCCTGCCAGATAACCGTGCCAACCCGATCTTTGAGAATCTTATTGCTAATGAAAATTCTCGGGGCATCGAATCCGCAGTAGCTACCCTCATCGGCCCAAGCTTCTCCCTGGAACAAGCCAAAGACTTTGAAAAGGTAACCGCTCGTCTGCTGTCACCTTCTGAATATACCTACCACCCCGAACTGGGTTTCATCTCAATGAATACTCCTGTACAGCCCGATCAGGTATTGGCGGTCTCCTACCAATACGATTACAATGGTCAGGTCTTTAAAGTCGGGGAATTTGGTAATGATAATTATGACAGTACTGGGGTGCTTTTTGTCAAAATGTTGAAAAGTACCATTCAGCGTATCGACCTACCGACTTGGGATTTGATGATGAAAAACGTCTATTCCATCGGTGCCTATCAAGTCGATCAGAATGACTTCCGCCTGGATATTTACTACGAAGACCCTCGCGAGGGCGAGATTCGCTTCCTGCCGGAGTCAAGTCTAGAAGGCGATCCGCTTCTTCAAGTCTTTAACCTTGACCGACTCAACGTGCAGGGGGACCCCTGCCCCGATGGTATTTTCGATTTTGTGCCGGGGGTCACCATACAACCCCGAAACGGCCGAATCATGTTCCCTGTCCTGGAGCCCTTCGGCGATGACCTTAGAGAGGCTTTCAGTGAACCAGGAGATTCCATTTTCATTCCCAAATACGAATATTTCCACCTCTATGATTCTACCGTTACTCGTGCTCGAGAGCACCAGAACCTAAATCGATTCATCATCAAAGGGACTTATAAGTCCAGCGGTGGTGGCGGTGGTGGGAACGAAATCTCGCTAGGGGCCTTCAACCTTCCGCGAGGCTCCGTCCGGGTGACTGCCGGTGGACAAACCCTGCAAGAGGGAGCTGATTACGAGGTCGATTACAGTACAGGGCGGGTAACCATTTTCAACGAAGCGTACATCAATTCCGATATTCCGGTCAACGTCTCCTTCGAAGACAATACCCTCTTTGGCTTCCAAACCCGAACCCTACTGGGAACCCGAGCTGACTATGAGGTCAGTAAGAACTTCAATATTGGAGCAACCTGGATGCACCTCTTCGAACGGCCCTTTACCCAAAAAGTAAACATCGGTGACGATCCGATTAACAATAGCGTTTATGGTTTGGATGTCAACTTTAGTAAGGATGCTCCCTGGCTGACCAAAGCCGTAGACCGTATTCCATTCATTGATACTAAAGAGCCCTCTACCATCAGCTTCCAGGCTGAAGCTGCGATGTTGCGCCCCGGCCACGCCCGAGCGATCAACCAAGACCTGGATGAAGATGGCAACGATGAGCGAGGCGGTGTCGTCTACATCGATGACTTTGAAGGGGCGACCAGTAGCATTGACCTGCGGACGCCCACCAACCGCTGGGTAATGGCCAGTGTGCCTCAGGATACTTCCTTATTCCCAGAATCCAGGTTTATCGATACCACCCTCTCTGGGGTGAACCGGGCGAAACTCAACTGGTATCGTATTGACCTCAGTGTCGCCAATAACCAATCTGATCCGTATCAGGCCGCTATTCGTCAAACGGAGGTATTTCCCAACACCTCCATCCAACCGGGGCAAAATAATACCATTCAAACACTCGATTTAACCTACTATCCGGATGAAAGAGGACCTTACAACTTCGATCTTCCGTCGGCGCTAGGCGGAACCGACTTTTCTGATGGTATTGATGCTGGGGGACGATTGGTCAATCCACAGTCTCGCTGGGGAGGAATCATGCGGGCCTTGAATACCAATGATTTCCAGGCGGCCAATATCGAGTATGTTGAATTCTGGCTGCTTGATCCCTTTATTAATGGGCGCAACGACGGAGATTTATACATTAACCTGGGCAACATCTCCGAGGATATTCTCCGGGATTCTCGAAAGTTTTATGAAAATGGACTGCCGACTTCCACCCGAGATGCACAGACCGATGTGACTCGATGGGGGCGGATACCAATCGCACAGGCCATTGTAAATGCTTTTGACAACTCTGGAGATGCTGATCGAATGATGCAGGATGTGGGATTAGATGGTTTTGATAATGATGGAGAGCGGGTACAATTTGGAGATATTCTACAATTGTATCAGGCGAATATGAACACCAATGCTTTCAACGATATCAACGCCGACCCTTCCAGCGATGATTTTGTTTTCTTCCGTGATCCTTCCTTAGAAAACGAAGATGTCTTCGGAAAATATAGAAAATTCAACAACCCGGAAGGGAATTCACAAACCCCTGGAGCGACGGGACAGCTGCAGTCGGGGACCAATATTCCAGATACGGAAGATATTAACCGCGATAATACCTTGAACGAAACGGAGGCTTACTTCCAATACCATATTCCGCTACGTGGAAATGCAACAGGTGGTTTTTTAGATTTTAGAAATACCCCCTTCGTAACGGATTCAATTCGGGGACCCGATGAGCGCATCTGGTACCGTTTCCAGGTTCCGGTGGCTCAATTTACGGATCAGATTGGAGGAATCCAGGATTTCCGGTCTATTCGCTTCATGCGGATGTTCGTTAGAGGCTTTCAGCAGCGGACGACGCTGCGCTTCGCGCGCCTCGAACTGGCCAGAAACCAATGGCGCCGCTACCAGCTGCAGCTGGATTCGGCGAACTGTGTGGACGTTGCTCCCGGCCAGCCTACCAATACGCTTTTTGATGTCGATGCGGTCAATGTTGAAGAAAACAGTAATCGTACGCCCTTCAACTACGTGCTGCCTCCGGGGATTCGTCGGGAACAGGCTAACAATACGGCCTTCCCTGACCTTTTGCAGAACGAACAGTCCCTGGCAATAGAAGTTTGTAATCTATGTGAACAGTTTGGTAATCGACGGGGAGGAACCCGAGGGGTTTACAAGACCGTCAATATGGATATGCGATTGTATAAACGGCTACAGATGTTTGTCCACGGGGAACCGCTGCGTGGAACGAATAACGTAAGCGACCTGCAATCAGGGGACCTCGGGGTATTTGTACGACTGGGGAGTGATTTCCAAACCAACTATTATGAGTACGAAATACCATTAGTCCTGTCGGACTCCTCGGTCAGTCCACTAGACCCTGAATATGTACGGACCGTCTGGCCAATAGCGAATGACTTTGATATTGTTTTGGATGATCTGAAAGAAATCAAACTCCAACGAAACGATTCGGGGACACCGTTCGACGAGGTCTACGAGGCCGATGATCCCAATGATCCTACGGGGCAGCGAAAGATTCGAATTCGCGGTAACCCGCACCTTGGCCCGCTCAAGAGCATTATGATTGGGGTGGTCAACCGAGATGATGAGCCTCACTGTGCAGAAATCTGGGTCAACGAAATGCGACTGACCGGCCTCGACGAGCGAGGGGGCATCGCCGCCACCGGCCGACTTGACCTCAAACTGGCCGACTTCGGTACCTTCACCACCGCCGTCGAATATCGGGGGATCGGCTACGGGGGGATTGAGGAACGATTGGTGCAGCGGAGTCGGGAAGAGACCATTCAGCTGGACGCTTCCTCTTCTCTAGAATTGGGTAAGTTCCTTCCGGAAAATTCCGGTGTAAAAATACCCATGTACCTCCAATATTCGAAGACGATTCGAAACCCGGAATTTGACCCCTACGATAAAGATATTACTCTACAACGCAAGATCGATAGGGCCGATAATGCGGCCGATAAGGACTCAATTAAGCAACAGGCACAGCATGTCACGGAGCTTAAGAGTGTCAACTTTACCAATGTCCGTAAGGAGCGAACCAATACGGACAAAAAACCGATGCCCTGGAATATCGAAAACTTCAGCGCCTCCTACTCGTTCACCGAAACGGATCGGCGAGACCCCTTTATTTCCAGTGACAACATCAAAGTACACAATGGGTCGCTAGACTACAGTTATAATCGGGGCGGCAGCTTTATCACGCCCTTTAAGAAATTGATTAAGAAGGATAAATATTTCAAACTGATTACTGACTTTGGATTTAATCCATTGCCCAACTCCTTTGCGTTCAGCACCAGTATGAATCGGGAGTATCAGGTCACCAAATACCGCTTCACGGATTTGGCACCGCAGTTCAGTACCTTCTATAATAAACAGTTTACCTGGGACCGTACCTACGATTTGAAGTGGGATTTGACGAAGAACTTGAAGATGAATTTCAGTGCTTTCAATACTGCGGTCATCGATGAATTGAAGGAGTTGGATGAAAATGGAGATCCTCGTTCGCAGGCCGAGTTACGCGAGTTCATCTGGGAGGGTATCCGGGACTTTGGGCGTACCAAGTTGTACCGCCATAATGTGAATGTCAGCTATAATGTGCCGTTCAAGAACATTCCATTTATGGACTGGATACAGGTGCGGGCGCAGTATGGCGGAGACTATTCCTGGACGGCGGCGGCGCTGAATGTCGATTCGCTGGGGAATGTCATCCAGAATAGCCAGACCCGTCAGATCAATGGGGATTTGAACTTTGAAAATCTTTACCGTAAATCGAAGTACCTCGATAAGATTAGCCGGGGTAAGAAGAAGAAAGGCCGAGGCAACAACCGAGGCAACCGCAACCGAGGACGTAATGCCAAGGGAAGCAGTGATAGCAGTAAGACTGGCGGTGGTGATGGCGGCGGTGGTAAAGGAGGCAGTAGCGACGATGGGAAGACGCCGAGCAGGCCCATGCTAGATAAGGGCAAATCTAATGTCGAAGGCGGTAGTAGCGATGGGAAGAGCAGCATCGCGAGCGCAGACGGCGCGGGGGGTAAGAAGAAAGGGAAGGGCCGCCGAGGAGGCAGTAAAAAGGATAAAAAGAAGAAAAAAGATCGGGAGCCATCCGTGGCAGAACGCATTCTCATTCGACCCTTGCTGCTACTACGCAAAGCTCGACTGACTTATTCTGAGAACTATGCGACGGTCGTTCCGGGCTATATGCCACAGACCAGCTACTTTGGATCTACGGACAAGTTTACTGCGCCGGGGCTGGACTTCGTTGCCGGTCTTCAGCCGAATATTCAGGGCCGAGATGGTCAGAATGACTGGTTGGATGCTGCTGAACAAAAGGGCTGGATTTCGACCAGTGTATTTCTTAATCAGCAGGTGCTGCAGGACTTCTCGCAAGATGTTTCTGCGCGGGTGACGCTGGAGCCTTTCAAGGATTTCCGGATTGAGCTGAGTGCGGACCGGAGGAAGTCGGAGAATACCTCGGTGTATTTCCGGGATACCGTTCTGGATGCTACTACTGATCTGGTGCATTCTATTCCTAGAGAGGTAGGGTCTTATTCGATCTCCTACTTTGCTATGAGGACCTTGTTTAATGATGATATTGTTGGTCTGTTCAATGAGTTCGAAGATAACCGTAATATCATCTCTAACCGCTTGGGCGCTGCGGGTAGTTCACACGATAAAGATGACGGCTTTGCCGAAGGTTACGGCCGCGTGCAACAGGATGTATTGCTTCCAGCCTTCATCGCGGCCTATTCTGGGCAGGACGCGGCGACGATGGAGTTGGACAACAACAACAATTACCTAAATGTGCTGCTGCGAACCTTACCCAAGGTTAACTGGCAGCTGACCTATGATGGCTTGGCGAAGTTACCCTGGTTCAAGGAATACTTCCAGAGCTTTAGTTTGTCGCACGGTTATCGATCTAATTTGACCATTAATTCCTTCAATACTGAACAATTCTTTGATGAATCTAATCCAACATTAGTAGACAATAATCAGAACTTCTATTCTCGTTTTGAGATTCCGAATGTAGTTATCAATGAGCAGTTTGCGCCGCTCTTGGGGGTTGATATGAAGTTAAAAAATGAGCTGAGCCTGCGGGCAGATTTCAGCAGGTCGCGCAACCTTTCAATGAGCTTTATGGATTACCGTTTGGCGGAGTCCAAATCGACGGAATACCTGGTCAGTATAGGGTACACGATGAAGAATGTGGTTTTTGGATTCCTGAACAAGGGCGCCAAGAAGAGTCCTCGGAGTAGCAAGAGTAAGAAAAATGATCCTAAAAGTGGTAGTAGTAGGAAGAAGAAAGATGAGGGTGGGGATTTGACCTTCGACTTTGAATTTTCTTTCAACGATAATGTGACGATCAATCATACGCTTGACGAGGCGGGATCGGGGCAGGCCACCAGAGGGAGCCGTGATATTACGATTTCACCTTCTGTGGATTACGATGTGAATAAGCGCCTGAATATTCGCCTCTTCTTTGACCGACGACAAACGAATCCGAAGAATTCGCAATCCTTCCCGATCACCAATACTCAGGGTGGGGTTACGGTAACTTTCTCGTTGAACTAAGGCAAGACGTTGAGCTTTGCTTTCCGAAGGCAGCCAGGTCGAATAATCGGTCTGGCTGCTTTCTTCTTTTTAGAATTTTGCAGAACATCTGCGAGGCTTTACCGTTCAAAATAGGAGGAGATTCAGGCGGTGTAATACCAATGACAGCCAAATAGTTATCCCTAACTTGTGAGGAATGCGAACCGTAGCGTATATTAGTTAAAGGTCTGTTAAAGTGCGGAATGGCATTTTGTGAATGTATAATTTTGTATTAATCTAGTTGGGGCATCGTTTCTTCACCAGATCGTTAGCTTTCTCAAATCGTATTTTCTAAAAGCTGCTCAATGAATAAAAAGGCCATCTGGATAATAATCGGGTTGATGAGCGCCGCGCTGATCGGCATTATCTTGCTACAGATGTACTGGATTCGACAGGCGACAGAGCGCAACGAAGCGCAGTTTGATACCAAGGTTTTCTTGGCGATGAACAAGGTCTCGGAGCGGATACAGAATGCCGAGGATATTCAGCACAACATAGAGGCTTATCGCTACATCAATAGCCAAACTTCTACTTCGTTGATCAAGCAGGAGATGTACCAATACTCGCTAAATTCTGATCGTGATAATTTTGTGCTAGATATTGCCTTGGGGCAGTACGCAATGGATGACAGCCTCTTTAAGGCAAATTTATTGGGGCACTACCAAGACGAGAACCATTGTAACTGTGCCCAATGTCGCCGAGAGCGTTTCGAGCGCTATGAATTGAGGGAAGAGTTTAAGGAGAAACAACTATTCAACAAACTTTTCAACCCTAAGCCGATTGACCAGCGAATGGACCTTCGGTTTTTGGATGTCGAGCTGGAGCAGGAGTTGCAAAATCACGGCATTGAAATGCCATACAACTACGGGGTGTTTTCTAACAACGATGATTCCTTCGTTATTCGAGACGGGCACTTTGTCGTGCAGGACAACAGCCCGCTGATGGTGCCCGCCGGAACGCGCAATTTGTACAATTCGAAGTATCGGGTTAATCTCTTTCCCAGAGATGTTCACTCCCCTGGGCTCCTGATGATTCACTTTCCGACTAAGGCCAGTTTTGTTTGGGGCTCCGTTTGGAAAATTTTACTGGGTTCTATCCTGTTCACCGGTATTATTCTTTTCTGTTTTACCTATACCATTCAGGTTATTTTTAGACAAAAGAAACTCTCCGAGATGAAGACGGACTTCATCAATAATATGACCCATGAGTTTAAGACGCCGATCGCTACCATTTCCTTGGCGACGGATTCTATTTGTAATCCGATGATTTTGAGTAATGCCAACAAGGTAGAACGCTTTGCCGACATTATCCGACAAGAGAACAAGCGGATGAACAGCCAGGTGGAAAAGGTCTTGCAAATGGCGCAGATTGATAAGCGCGATTTCCAGTTGAAGGTAACTGATATTAATATCCATGATGTCATCCGTCAAGCAGTGCAGAATGCCAGCTTGCAGGTAGAAAAAAAGGACGGAACGGTCAGTGCGGAGCTGGAGGCAGAGCATCCAACAATAGAAGGCGATTTGACGCACGTTTCCAATATTATTCACAATTTATTGGATAATGCCAACAAGTATTCGCCCGAATCTCCCGAGATTTCCGTTCATACACGCAATGTTCCTAGCGGTGTTGAAGTTATTGTAAAGGACAAGGGAATTGGTATGGGTAAGGAAGCCAAGAAACATATCTTCGATAAATTCTATAGGGTCCATACTGGAGATATTCACAATGTGAAAGGCTTTGGACTTGGATTGAGCTATGTGAAAGCGATGATGACTGCTCACAAAGGACAAATCGATGTGAAAAGCGAGTTAGGTAAGGGTAGTAGCTTCATCCTGATTTTTCCTCGTTATATTGCTGAATAAATAAGCATTAAGGATATTATCATTGAAACCATCTGACTTCGAATGAAGTAATTATAACGAAAAACAATGGCTACAGGCCGTTTACAGTGCTTGAGTTCATACAAAACAAAATACAATGGCAGCAACAGCTAACAACAGAATCCTTTTAGTAGAAGATGATCAGAACTTTGGAGATGTCTTGCGCTCTTATCTCGAAATGCACGATTATAACGTGACACTGGCCACAGATGGGGAAGCGGGCTTAAATAGCTTTAATAAGGGAGAATTTGACCTGTGTATCTTTGATGTAATGATGCCCAAGAAAGATGGATTTAGTCTCGCCAAAGAGATTCGGGAAAAGGATAAGGATACACCGATTATATTTTTAACGGCCAAGACGATGAAGGAAGATGTATTGAAAGGATTTAAGATTGGTGCGGATGATTATATTTCTAAACCGTTTAATTCTGAAGAGCTGCTTTATCGCATTCAGGCTATCCTAAAGAGGAGTCAGGATAAGGCTGATCCTCGCGAAGAAGTCAAAGAATTCCATATCGGTAAATACCATTTTAACTTCCCACTACGTATTCTCACTTATGATGGGGTAGTGGAAGAGGGGGAGGACGAAAAAGCGAAGCTTTCTCCCAAGGAGGCGCAGCTACTGCGCATGTTCTGTATGTACATGAATGACATTCTGCCTCGTTCAGAAGCGTTGACCAAGATATGGGGAGAAGATAATTATTTTACTGCTCGCAGTATGGATGTCTTTGTAACCAAGCTCCGCAAATACCTCAAGCGCGATAGCAATATCGAAATTGTAAATATCCACGGCAATGGTTTCCAATTGTTGGTACGTAGTGGAGAAGAAGTGTAGCCGAGGTATTGAATAACTAAAAAGGGCCTTGCGACTGTCGCAAGGCCCTTTTTAATTTATCGACTATCTTTCCTTATTAATCTATTTCCGAAGGCTCTGTCTGTCCCGAAGAGGCTGCACCACCCGCAATATCCTCATCCTCATCATCGCTAGGCTCCTCCACCTTAGCCTTCAAATCAGCCGGGCGAGGACCAATCAAACGTTCTACATCTGACCGCAACAGCACCTCATTCTCTAACAGCGCATTGGCCAGAATCTCCAGCTCATTGCGCATGTCGCGCAGCAGACGCTGCGCTCGCTTATACTGCGATTCGACTAGCTTGCGCACTTCATCATCAATCAAAGTAGCAGTATCATCAGAATAAGGCTTGCTGAACTGATCCTGCTGCATGCCGTAGAAGGACACATTGCCTACATTATTGTTCATACCATAAATGGCGATCATACTGTAGGCCATCTTGGTAATTTGATCCAGGTCGCTCTGTGCTCCGGTAGATATTTTTCCAAAAACCACCTCTTCCGCTGCACGGCCGCCGAATGTCATACACATCCGGTCCAGCAACTGCTCCGTACGTGTGATGTACTCCTCCTTGGGCAAGTATTGGGCATAGCCCAGCGTACCGATACCCCGAGGAACGATCGTTACTTTCACCAGCGGCGAAGCATGCTCCAGGAACCAGCCACAAATGGCGTGGCCTGCTTCGTGATAAGCGATGATTTTCTTTTCCTCAGGAGAGATGATCTTATTTTTCTTCTCTAGACCACCAATGACGCGATCCAGGGCGTAGTTGAAATCATCCAGGTCGACCTCCCGTTTATTGCGGCGTGCGGCGATCAGGGCAGCCTCATTACAAATGTTGGCGATGTCTGCTCCCGCAAAACCTGGGGTCATTTCCGCCAGTACTTCGGCCTTAATATCTGGTCCGTACTTAATATTCTTAAGGTGCACTCTGAAAATAGCCTCACGGCCTTTCAGGTCTGGGCGATCAATACCGATCTGGCGGTCGAAGCGGCCCGGGCGGAGCAGGGCGTTGTCCAGAACATCCGGGCGGTTGGTGGCTGCCATAAGGATAACCCCTTTGTCTGTACTAAAACCATCCATCTCGACCAGCAATTGGTTGAGGGTGTTTTCGCGCTCGTCGTTGCCGCCTTGCAAAGAGCCACGGCCTCTAGCCCGTCCGATGGCATCGATCTCATCGATAAAGACGATACAAGGTGCTTTTTCGCGGGCCTGCTTGAAAAGGTCTCTGACCCTTGAGGCACCTACACCGACAAACATCTCGACGAAGTCGGAGCCGGAGATGGAGAAAAAGGGCACACCTGCTTCTCCTGCGACCGCTTTAGCCAGTAGGGTCTTACCCGTTCCCGGAGGGCCTACCAGCAGAACACCTTTGGGGATTTTACCCCCCAAAGCAGTATATTTTTTAGGATTCTTCAGAAAGTCAACGACTTCCATCACTTCCTCCTTCGCTTCATCAAGCCCCGCAACATTTTCGAAAGTCACAGAAACCTTGGCATTATTATCAAAAAGCGTCGCCTTAGATTTACCGATATTGAAAATCTGTGCGCCAGGGCCTCCGCCAGCACCACTTACTCGTCGCATAATGAATACCCAGATGATGATAATGATAATAATTGGGAGTACCCAGCCCAGAATAGGGGCTAACCAGTTGGTTCGGGTCTCATAATTGGGATAAATCCAATCTGCCTGCTCGACATCTTCCTGTGCACGTTCTAGTTTGGCCTCAAAGCTTTCTACAGAGCCGATCTCGAATTTGTAGTGAGGGCGGGGAGCACCAAGTGAGCTTTGATTAGCGTCCGTGTACTCTGATTTTTCGAGACGATCACTCTTGATATATACATGAGCGGTTTCTTTATTGATGACGTCCAATTCCTGAACGTCTCCCGCTCGCAACATACGCTCGAAACGGCCCCATTCGATGGGCTGCTTGCTGGTGTTGGATAAACTATAGAAGTTTAGGGCCAGCAATAAAAGAGCAACCAGTCCATAAATCCAATAAGAATTGAATTTGGGCGTGTTACTAGGTTGAGAATCTCTATTATTCCTACTTTCCATCAATTTTCTTTATGAATTAAATTATTGCTTTCGTAGCATTTGTCTATAAAACGGGAAACTGCCCGAAACGTTTTGCAGAATCGACAGAACTGCGATTTTATTACGATAAAACTACAAATTCTGGTATTCTGTGAAAATAGCGTCTCCCCAGAGGTCTTCTAGTTCGTAGAATTGTCGGGTATCTCTATAAAAGACATGTACAACAGTATGGAAATAGTCCAACAGAATCCATTGCGCATTTCTTTGACCTTCGAAGTGTTGCGGCAGGGTTGCTGCTTCGGACTTCAGGCGTCGGTATACGCTATCGGCGATGGCCTTAACCTGTGTGTTTGAATCTCCCTCACAAATGATAAAAAAGTCTGTTGGCGAATCATCCAAATGGCGGAGGTCCAACTTCAGGATATTCTTTCCTTTGATGTCTTGAATACTGTCAACAATCAGATCATTCAGCTCCTCAATGGATAGTTCTTGTTCCTGGGTTTCTTTTTGTAAGTTCAAATGTTGTTTTTTATTAATTTTGTCAGATAAGGAGATTTTGAGTACAGTTGGGATTTAACTAAATATGTAAAGATAATAAAATATAATGGCTTGCATACAATAGGAAACACCGTTTTTGTTGGAAAAGTTTTGATGCATTTTCCTTTTCTGGGTTCCACAAATAGCTATGCTATTGAACTGGCATCAAAAAGTAATCCAAGTGAGGGAACTGTCATTTCGACGTATAATCAGCAGCAGGGTAGGGGACAAATCGGCAGTCGCTGGCACGGCCAGCCCGACAAAAATATCACTTTGAGCGTCATCTTGCATCCCCGCTTTTTGCCCATCCGAAAGCAATTCTTGCTGAGTCAAGCGGTATCGCTAGCGGTCTATGATTTCATCAGTGCCCCCCTGGATCGGACTGTGAAAATCAAATGGCCGAATGATGTCTACGTCGAGGACCGCAAAATCGCAGGGATTCTCATCCAAAATACCCTGCTCTCCAATCAGCTGCACACCAGTGTGGTAGGGCTGGGCATTAATGTCAATCAGCTGGATTTTCCGGCAGACCTTCCCAAGGCCACTTCACTAGCCCTGGAATCGGATCAGCGGCAGTATGTGCTGGACGATATGGTCGTGCGGCTCTGTCAGTCCCTGGAGAGGCGATATTTGCAGCTGCGCAGAGGAGAGGAAAAGGCTTTACAGCAGGATTATTTGCATCGGCTTTATCAATTTATGCAAGAAGGCCTGTATGCGCGGGCCGATGGTGAGGTATTTAGCGGTCGGATTACGGGGGTGAGTGATAGCGGCAAACTGTTGGTTGATCATAAACAAGGGCAGGAGGCCTTTGACATCAAAGAACTCCGCTATCTTTAAAACAATCCTCCCTTTTACTTGTCTAATCAATTGAGAATTTCGAAGCTCAACAATACTTCATGCTAGCAAAGATTATCACCATTGGCGACGAACTACTGATCGGCCAGGTCGTTGATACCAATTCGGCCTGGATGGCCCAGCAGTTGAACCTGCAGGGAATAAGAATTGACGACATCATCAGCATTAGCGATACCCACGCCGCTATTACACAGGCCGTAGACAGGGCGCTGCAAACGGCTGATCTGGTCCTGATAACCGGAGGGCTAGGGCCGACTAAGGACGATATTACCAAAAAAGCACTGGCGGACTACTTTGGCGTTGGGATGGAATTCCACACTCCGACCTACGAGCGCATTCTTCGCCTCTTCGAGCGCTGGGGGCGCGAACCCACCGAAGCGCACCGTGATCAATGCTTCATGCCCGCCAATATCCAAATATTACCCAATAAAAAAGGCACTGCCCCGGGGATGTGGTTCGAACACAACAAAAAAGTGCTGGTGTCTATGCCCGGTGTACCGAGGGAGATGAAGTACCTCATGGAATACGAGGTGCTGCCCCGTCTGGACGAGCATTTCCCCAAACTTCCCATCCACCATCGCACCATCCTCACCGTTGGCGACGGCGAATCCCGGATTGCCAAGAGAATCGAGTCCGTTGAGGAGAACCTACCCGAAGGGCTCAAGCTGGCTTTCTTGCCGGGACTGGGCCAAGTTCGGCTCCGCCTTACCGCCATCGGCCACGATGAAGATCGGCTGAAACAAATGCTGGATGATCAAGTAAAAGCAATAGAAGCCTTAATCCCCGAACTGATCTACGGTTATGGTCAGCAGAAGCTAGAGGAGGTAGTGGGCCAAATGCTGCTGGACCGGCAAAAGAGCCTCTGTACGGCTGAGAGCTGCACGGGAGGCTATCTATCGCACAAACTGACCAGCATCCCCGGCTCTTCAGCCTATTTCAAGGGGGGCGTCATCGCCTACGACAATGCGGTGAAGCAAAGCCAGCTCGCCGTAGCCGCCACCACCCTGGAAAGCGAAGGGGCTGTCAGCCAACAAACCGTAATAGAAATGGTCAAAGGAGCGTTAAGATTAATGGAGACGGATGTGGCCGTAGCCATTTCGGGCATCGCAGGCCCCGGTGGGGGCACACCAGACAAGCCCGTTGGTACCATCTGGCTGGCCGTTGGCGACGCTCGAGAGGTGAAAACCCAGAAATTACAGCTCGGGAAAGATCGCCTGGGAAATATTCAATATACCAGCGTTCAGGCTTTGAATATGATTAGAAAATTTTTATTAGCGCAATAAAACACGTAATTTTGTGTGCTTTTTAAAGCGAGCCTTTTAACCAAATTCTAAGCCCTGAAAAGGGCCCTAATCAAACCAAATAATTTAAACTATTCTATGGCACAAGTCGAACTGATTATGCCCAAGATGGGAGAGAGTATCATGGAAGCCACCATCCTGAAGTGGGTGAAGCAGGTTGGAGATGCAGTAGAGGTGGATGAAACCATTCTCGAGATTGCGACGGATAAGGTGGATTCAGAGGTGCCCTCACCCGTAGCCGGAACCATTGCCAGCATCAACTACAAGGAGGATGATGTGGTGGAAATCGGTAAAGTCATCGCCATCATCGCTACCGAAGGAGAAAGCGTAGACGTCAGCCCTAGCCCTAGTGTGGAATCGCAGCCTGCGGCTTCTCCTAATGGCCACGCTCCTGCCAAGGTAGAGCAGCCTGTAGCGGTAGCTACGCCTGTTGCTGTCCCTGCTGCGGCCGTCGTCTCTGCGCCCGCCGCGGATCGCTTTTACTCCCCGCTGGTGAAAAATATTGCCAAAAAGGAGAACATCGGAATGGCGGAGCTGAACAGCGTACCAGGAACGGGGCAAAATGGCCGAGTAACCAAGAAAGATATTCTAGCCTATGTGGCTAACCGTGGAACGGCCCCTGTGCAACCCGTGGCTCCCGCGCCAACGGTGACTGCGCCTGCTGTACCACCGGCCGCTCCGGCTCCAGTCAAAACAGCGAGCAGCGTAGGCGGAGATGTGGAGATTGTAGAAATGGACCGTATGCGCCGTTTGATCGCCGATCATATGGTCAAGTCTAAGCACACCTCGCCTCACGTAACTTCCTTTGTCGAGGTCGATGTGACCAATATCGTGAACTGGCGCAATAGTATCAAAAAGGAATTCCAGCAAAAATATAAGGAAAAGATCACCTTTACACCTATCTTCATGGAAGCGGTGGTCAAGGGACTGCGAGACTTTCCAATGGTGAATGTTTCTGTAGAAGGAACCAGTATCTTGGTAAAAAAGAACATCAATGTTGGAATGGCCACGGCGCTTCCCAGCGGCAATTTGATTGTTCCGGTGATCAAAAATACCGATCACCTCAATTTGATTGGCTTGACCAGAGCGGTCAATGATCTTGCTGGACGTGCTCGTAGCAATAAATTGAAGCCCGAAGAAATTCAGGATGGTACCTTCACCCTGACTAATGTAGGCACCTTTGGCAATGTGATGGGCACCCCAATTATCAATCAACCTCAGGTAGCCATTATGGCTGTCGGAGCTATCCGTAAAAAACCAGCAGTTATCGAAACAGAATACGGTGATGTCATTGCCATCCGCCATATGATGTTCCTTTCACTGTCTTATGATCATCGCGTGGTCGATGGTTTCCTCGGTGGGTCCTTCCTGCGTCGCGTTGGCGACTACCTTGAGGCTTTTGATGTCAAACAGACTATCTGAGAACAGCCGCAATTTGCTGTCGGTCCTAAGGGGCCGCCCGTTTGACAAAATGAAATTGGAAAATGATGAATTACAAGCATTGCTTTCTGGCAATACTGCTGTGTCTGTTGGTGCAACCAGCCTTTACGCAGGACTCTGCCAAAAAGCTCAAGAGCGAAGGATTCAAGTATTTTGAGAATGAAAAATACCACGAAGCCCTCAACCTCTTGCTCAAGTATCAACGCCTCAAGCAAAATGATCTCGGTGCCCGTTTCCGAATTGGCATCTGCTATTATTTTACCAATGATGTTGCCCAGTCCAAGCGCTACCTCAGTTATGTAATTGAAAATGATCGAAAGGTCAACCCACAAGCCTACTATTACATGGGCCGCAACTTGCACGCCGAGAATAAATTCAAGGCGGCCATCAAATTCTACAAACTCTACCTACGCAATACCAAGTCCTCCAATAAGGACCGCCGCAGTGTCAAGGATGCCATCCGGCGCTGTGCCACCGGCCTCAAGGTAGCTGGGCAGCCCGAGCTGGCCATCGTCGAAAACCTGGGAGAAAAAGTCAATGATATTGGCGATGATTTTGCTCCGCTGTTGAGCCCTAATTTTGATAATAAACTTTACTTCTCTTCCTCGCGCCGGGGCAACCTGGGTGGCCTTCGCAATAAAGAGGGCCTGCGGGATGACAAGTACGGAAATTACAATACGGACATTTTTTCTACGGTTGTGATCAACGGGGAGTGGACCGCCACTACACCTCTAAACTCCTTGCTGAATAGTCCTCGTCATGATGTGGTATTGGATTTTAATGAGGCGGGTAGTGTCATGTTCTTTTTGAAAAGTGGCAATCTATACAGCGGAGAAATTTATGTAGACACCTTCAAATCAGAGGGGGATGAGATTCCACTGTACCCTCCTCGATTCGTCAGTCCGATGATCAGCGAAGATGGCGACGGTACACCCTTTCTTTTTGGGGATACCTTGCTGATTTTTTCTAGTGATCGGAAAGGCGGCTATGGGGGTCGGGATTTGTACATCAGCACTTATCGGAACGGCCTATGGATGGCTGCCCAAAATCTGGGACCTACGATTAATTCGGCTTATGATGAAAAGACGCCCTTTTTGAGTAAGGATGGCCGCACCTTGTATTTTAGTTCAAATAGCCGGGCCAGCCTGGGGGGCTTTGATGTTTTTAAGTCTCGCTTTGATGATGGTACCCGGCAATGGAATACGCCGATGAATTTGGGTTTGCCGATCAATTCTTCGGCAGATGATGCCTATTTCCGATTGTCGAAGAATGGCCAGCGGGCTTACTATTCTTCCAGTCGTAAGGAAGGCTACGGCCGTCGGGATTTGTACGTTGCCTATTTTAAGGCCGCGCAAAACGAGCAATTGTATACCAGCATGCCTAGCGTCTTCACCGATCTTTTGAATCTGCCGCAGCAGGGCGTGGCTGTCAACCCAGAGCAAATCCCTCCTGCGACGACCTTGCCTCCTCCGCCTGTTTATACGGCCGATCAAATTGAAAAAGTCAGCTTCCAGCCCTTATACTACCGAGAAGACGACCGCATTTTGACTTCCGCTAATATCAACCAACTCAATAAGGTTGCGAAGTTGCTCAAACGCTATCCTCCGCTTAGGGTGGTCCTGTCTTGCAATTCTTCTTACTACGAAGGGCCTCGGCAGTTCGATCTGTACTTTTCCATCAAGCGGGCCGAAAAAGCTGCGGAGTACCTGATGGACAATGGAGTGCTGCCCAACAAAATACATATCAAAGGAGTGGGGAATAACTATCCGTTGGCGAAGGCCGAGACGGAGCAGGGTCCTAATCCACTGGCCAAGAAATATAATCGTCGCATCGATATGGACATCACCAATACCGCAGGCTTGCCGGTCGAGGTGACCGCCAAAATGCCCAACGTTGGCGGCTTCACTGATGATCGGGGGATCTTCTATCGCAAGGCGGTAATGGGGCTTTCCTACCAGGTGCAGATTGCTTCACTCAAGCAAATGTACAACAGCGATTTGTTCATCTCTTACTCCGATCCCACAGTCGAACGAACGATGGATAATGACACGTACCGCTACCTCGTAGGCTTATATAAGACCTTTTCTTCGGCTGATCAACTCAAGGGAGAGCTGCAACGTCGAGGCTTGTCCGATGCTTTTGTGGTGCCCTATCTGGATGGCCGCCGGCTGAGTCGATTAGAAGCCCAGCAATTGATTAATGAGTATCCTGATTTGTCTGATTTTCTGCTTCGGACTGCCCAGTAAGCCAAAGAATTAGGGCGGCAACATTTGAATTCCTTACATAAAAAGCCCATCTTAGCACTTCATTTCGTGATATAAATAGATAACTAGTATGAGTACAATGGGATTTTTCAGAGAGAGTATCAAGAATATTAAAACGGTTGGCACACTGACGAGAAGCTCGAAATTTTTGTGTAAAGGGATGGTTCGTCACGTTGACTTTAATCAGGCTAGAAGTATTGTTGAACTCGGTGCGGGAGATGGAGTGATTACTGAATATATCCTAAAAGGAATGAAAAAGGACAGCCAACTGCTCTCCTTTGAAGTCAATGAATTTTTCTGCAAAAAACTTAGAAAAATTGGCCATCCACAGCTCCATGTTATCGAAGACTCGGCGGAGAATATCCGCCAATATTTGGATCAGCTGAACATCAGAGAGGTCGATTATATCATTTCTGCGGTCCCCTTTGTCGCGCTCCCCGACGATCTGTCCTATCGAATTGTAGAAGAAAGCCACAAAGCCCTCAAGAAGGGGGGCTTGTTCATTCAGGTACACTATTCTTTGTTGATGAAGAAGATGTACGAAAATGTTTTTGGTAATGTCGATGTCAACTTCGTTCCGCTCAATATTCCCCCAGCTTTTGTATTGGTGAGCGAGAAGCGCTAGAAGCGTATTGACTAATTGATGATTGGAATTAATTGATATTGGGAAAGTTCGCGCTGTGTGGCGTCCCAATCAGTGCTGAGCCCCAAAATAAACCCACCACCTCCGGCGCCGCAGAGCTTCAGCGAATAGGTGCTCCCCTCCTCCAATCCACGCTCCCAAATCCCCCTAAACTCCTCCAGAATCATCGGCCCAAAGTACTGCAACTGCAAACGGCTAATTCCTGTGATGGTCTCCAGTAAAGCCGTCGTATCTCCCGCTAGAAAAGCAGCGATAGCTTGCTCGTTGAGTAGAATCAAGGGAGCTACACCGTGCTGTTCGAAGGTAGGGTCCTGGCAGCATTGCAGGAAATGCTGAACCAGTGGTTCGGTTTGGCGGGCAATGCCGGTGTCGATGAGAAATAAGGTGGCCGCGGGTAAGGCTTCGGGGAGGCGGCAGGGCTGTAGGTCACCCGAAGGGACGAGTAGCAACGGTTGCTGGGTGTAGCATACCAGCGGGTCGATGCCGGAGCTGCTGCCGTGAAAGAAGCCCTCGAGTTGCGCCAGTTGCTGTTTGAGTACGGCGAGTTGCTTTTCGTGCTTCTGACCAAAGCGGCCCAAGAGGGCTGCACAAAGTGCCCCGGAGCTGCCGGTGCCATAGCCTCTGGGGATGCTGGACTGGAAATAGAGCCCTTGTTCTAGTTCTTCATTGAAGCGTTGGAGGTCGAGAGGGGCGAGCAGATCGCCGGTACGCTGCCATTGCATTAGCTGGGCCGCCCACAGGGGTAGCTGCTGTTGCAGCTCCTCGCGGGAGGTCTCGGGGGCCGCCCAGCGCCATTGGCCGCTGTACAGGTCGAGGGGCATCGCCAGGGCGGAGCCTCCTTTAATGATAATGTATTCGCCGAATAGCAATAATTTGCCGGGATAGCGGATTGCTTCTTCTTTATGCGGATTTGTCACAAACATTTGATCCATCAGTGCGTTAATATAATCATGTTCTAAGGATTATTTATCTTCGCATCGTGAGTAATTTGAGTAAATTGTTGGAGCTGTATCGCGACGACGAGCGGGTTCAACAAATAGTAGAGGCATTTAAAGAGGACACTCCTGCCCGTATACAATTAGACGGACTGGTAGGAGCGCAGGAAGCCTTTGCCCTGACTGGAGCCTATCTGGCTGATCCTCGTACTTATCTAATTATGGCCATCGACAAGGAGGAAGCGGCTTATTTACAAAATAACCTCAGCAGCCTCTTTGACAAAAAGCCTGTTCACTTTTTCCCCGATTCCTTCAAGCGCCCTATGTTCTTCTCCGAGTTGAACAATAGTAATGTGCTGCAGCGAACAGAGGTAATCAACAAAGTGACTACGGCAACTGCCCTGGGCAATATTATTGTCACCTATCCGGAAGCTGTCTTCGAAAAAGTAGTAGCCCCCGACGTATTGGATGAAACCCGCATTGATATTACCATCAATGAGTCTACCGATGTCGATTCCCTGATTGAGGTGTTGGTGGAATACGGTTTTGAGCGGGTCGATTTCGTTTACGAGCCAGGCCAGTTTTCAATTCGTGGAGGCATCGTTGATATTTTCTCCTACGGTAATGAATGGCCCTATCGGGTGGAGCTTTTTGATGATGAGGTGGAAAGTATTCGAACCTTCGATCCGACAACGCAGCTCTCTAAGCTCAATATTTCCAAGGTCGCTATTGTTCCTAACATCAATACTCGCTTCTCTCGCGATCAGAAGGTGTCGCTGTTTCAAGTATTGCCGAAGAATAGCATTGTTTGTATCAAAGACTATCAGGTCCTGTTGGATAAATTGCAACAGTGCTTTGAGAAAGCCGAAGACTATGCCCAGCGTATCTCAGCTATTGATGAAACCGAGTTGGCGGAGGTATTTAAAGAGCGGGCCTTCATTCTACCTGGAGATGTGGTGGCAGACATTTCTGATTTTTCTACTATCGCCCTCAGCAAGGGTTTACAGCCTTTTCCGACCGAAAAGCGCATTGAATTCTCCGCTCGTCCACAGCCCAGCTTCAATAAGAATTTTAGTCTTTTAATCGGGAATTTGAACGAGAATACGGCTGCGAAAGTCGAGAATTATATTTTCACGGATAATCCTCGTCAGATTGAACGCTTCTACTCGATTTTCGAAGATTTGGAGGCCAACGTACAGTTCCATCCCATCAATAAGGCCCTCAATCAGGGATTCGTTGATCGTAACTTGAATGTTGCTTGCTACACTGATCATCAGATTTTTGAGCGTTTTCATAAATACAAACTGCGCCGAGGCTTCACCAAAGACCAAGCCCTCAATTTACGGCTGCTGCGCGAGCTGCGGCCCGGCGATTTTGTAACGCACATCGATCATGGCGTCGGGCGCTATTCCGGCTTGGAACGCATCGATATTAACGGCCATGTGCAGGAGTCTGTACGTCTGATTTACAAGAATAATGATGTGCTTTACGTGAGTATCAATTCGCTGCACAAAATTTCTAAGTATGTCGGCAAGGAAGGGACAGCGCCTAAGCTCAATAAGCTGGGCTCAGATACTTGGAAAAACCTCAAGCGCAAGACCAAGAAAAAGGTCAAGGATATTGCCAGCGAATTGATTAAGCTCTATGCGCAGCGGAAGGCTTCGGAAGGCTTTGCTTTTCAGAAAGATGGCTACTTACAAAATGAGCTGGAAGCTTCTTTCATCTACGAAGATACACCCGATCAATTCAAGGCCACCCAAAGCGTCAAGGAAGACATGGAAAAGGCGTATCCGATGGACCGTCTGATTTGTGGAGATGTAGGGTTTGGGAAAACAGAAATCGCCGTTCGAGCGGCCTTTAAGGCCGTCGTTGGAGGCAAGCAAGTCGCCATCCTAGTACCGACGACCATTCTAGCTTTGCAGCATTATAAAACCTTTGGCGAGCGGGTTCAGGAATTTGGAATTACGGTCGATTATGTCAATCGCTTCCGCAGCCACCGCGAACGACGCATCATTTTTGAAAAACTAAAAGCGGGAGAAATTGACATCATTATTGGGACACACGGATTGTTGAATAAAGAAGTGGGCTTTAAAGATTTGGGCTTATTAGTGATTGATGAGGAGCAAAAATTCGGCGTTGCCGCCAAAGAAAAGCTGCGGAATCTTAAGGTCAATGTTGATACCTTAACCCTGACAGCCACTCCTATCCCGAGAACCATGCAGTTCTCCCTGATGGCTGCTCGCGACCTTTCTGTCATCCGCACCCCACCCCCCAATCGGCAACCTATCCATACCGAAATCCGAGTCTTCAGCGACGAACTGGTTCGAGATGCCGTTTATTACGAAATCAACCGGGGAGGACAGGTCTTCTTCGTTCACAATCGGGTGAAATCCCTGCCAGACATCACGGCGATGGTGCGGCGGATGTGCCCCGAGGCCCACATCACTTCGGCCCACGGGCAGATGGATGCCAAGAAGCTGGAGAAAACCCTGCTTGACTTCATCGAAGGGCACTACGATGTGCTGATTTGTACCAATATCATCGAAACGGGGCTGGACATTCCGAACGCCAATACCATTATTATCAATAATGCGAATCAGTTTGGGATGAGCGATCTGCATCAGCTGCGGGGGAGGGTTGGCCGCTCTAATCGCAAGGCCTTCTGCTACCTTTTCAGCCCGCCTATGTCTACACTGACTTCAGATGCACGCAAGCGCCTGCGCGCGCTGGAAGAGTTCTCCGACCTGGGCAGCGGCTTCAACATCGCTATGCGCGATCTAGACATCCGTGGGGCGGGCAACCTATTGGGGGCCGAGCAAAGTGGCTTCATCACCGACATCGGCTACGAGACCTATCAGAAAATTCTCGAAGAGGCCATGCAAGAATTGAAAGAGACGAAGTTCAAAGAGCTGTTCAAAGAAGAGTTGGAAAAAGAGCGCGACTATGTTCGGGATGTGAACATCGAAACGGACATCGAAATGCTGATTCCGGATGATTATGTCAACAATATTCAAGAGCGCCTCAATCTTTATACCGAGCTGGACCAGATTGACAGCGAGGAGGACATCCGGAAGTTTGGCGAGCGCCTAATTGACCGCTTTGGCAAACTACCCCGAGAGGTCCTGGAGCTTTTCGAGGGACTGCGCCTGCGCTGGGTCTGCCGTCAACTGGGCTTCGAGCGCCTGACCTTGAAGAGCCGCAAACTGCGCTGCTACTTTATCAGCAATGCCCAGTCGCCTTTCTTCGAGACGCCACTTTTCAACGGCATCTTGCAGTATGTCGCGACGCACGGGCAGCAGGAGGGCTGGACCTTCAAAAAGTCGACCCGCTACTTCCTGTTAGTACGCGATGGCGTCCATTCGCTCAAAGAATCAAGAAAAATACTGATTGCTCTGCAAGAGACGCTCAAGGCTGTACCGGCCAAATAGAACTGCGCTATTGTCCTATCCGAAACAAAGTTTTCCCCCTTACAGTCGGCATCATAGAGGGATTGCTATTATCTTTGGAGTTTTGTGAACCACTAAAAGTAGAAATGTATATGTACAATGCGAAAATGATTAAAACGCCACTTTTATTAATGCTGATGATGTGTTTCGGCATCCTGGCCTACGGCCAGCCCAATCTGCCTCGGAAAAGTCCGAAAGCCAGCACTTCCTACACCGTTGGTCTGACGGATATTACCGTTGCTTACTCTAGCCCTTCTGTCAATGGGCGAGCGATCTGGGGAGAGCTGGAAGCCTGGGATAAGCTGTGGCGCGCGGGGGCCAATGAGGCGACGACGATTGAGTTCAGCACGGATGCTGTAATTGAAGGGCAACCCTTGCCCAAGGGTAAATACTCCTTCTTTGTGATCCCTAAAGAGACGGGAAAGTGGACGGTAATTTTTAATAAAATAGCAGACCAATGGGGCGCTTATCAGTACGACGAAAAGCAAGATGCGCTGCGTGTAGACATCGCTCCTAAGATGGTCAAAGTGAGTGAGGAGCGGTTGAGCTACCGCATCGTGGATCAAGGGATTGACAAAGGCTATATCCGATTGGGTTGGGAGAAGATGCGCCTTTATGTTCGCTTCAGAGTGAAGTACCTCGATGAGGCCATTGCTAGTGTTGAGGCGGCAGTTGCTGGTGGAGGGGACAAAGTTTGGACTTTCTACGCTCAAGGGGCGGAGTTCTTGCTCGATGCTAAGAAAGAGATGAAGAAAGCACAAGAGTGGGCCGATAAATCTACGGAGCTTTTTGGTCACTCCTGGAATTGGTGGATCAAAGCTCAGGTTGATGCGGCCAATGGCGATTATAAGAGTGCGGTTGCCAGTGCAGCCAAGTCGGCAGAGATGGCCGCGGCTAACGAGAAAGATCGTTTTTACGATAGTGCAAAAACGGAAATTGAGAACGCAGTGACGGAGTGGAAATCGAAGTCCTAACGTTCGCAATTAAGTAACTGTTTATAAAGCGGTGAATTTCGGAAATCGGAATTCACCGCTTTTCCTTTGCTCCTTACCCCAACCTTTTGGCAGGGCTCCTCTGTCTATTCTGATAGAATCAACAATGAAAGGTCATGTCAGTATACAAACTATTTTCCGGACTTTTACTTTGTCTTTTACTGCTGCAAGGTTGTGGTAGTGATGATGATCTGCCTAGCTTCGGGGAGGTCAAGCCTGTAGAAATAAACCGGGCTCATTTTTCTGCGCTTCCTTTCGCTGGCCTTGGCCTGCACTTGATCTTGTCTTCTCCGGAGGGAAATGTGCTGAGTTGCCAGTCGATTAGTGGAGACACCACCATTGTTATTCCAGATGATATTTTGAATACGGAGGGAGGTTATCATCTTACTTTGAGTAGCTATTACGTCAATGATTTTCCAGTGAATGGCCAGCTCTCTGACGGCATCAGTCTTATTACTTATACCCATTTGAAAATACCAGAATTGAGCTTTAGTTTTCCGGGGTTTACCCCTCCGCCGTTCACGACCAACTCTCCCGCTATTTGGGCCAGCTTGGATGCGGAGCAGGAGGACATCGAGTATTTTTCCATTAGTTCTTCGGTATACAGTATTTCTAGTTACCTACCTGGCAGGCAGCGGGTTTATATGGCTGATCAGACGGGCGATATTATGGTATTGTTAAAATTGAAGGCCGAAGAAGAATGGCGTTTTGCTTATTTTGAAAATTTGCCTGCCGTTACGGATCTTCTCATTCAACCGGAGAGCTTGGATAAAATTCCAGCAAAAAATATTGAGATTCCTGCTGGCTTTACGGTAGAATGGGGGCAACTTCTTGGTATCACGGAATGTGAGATGCCTAACAAAGATTTTGTCTTGCAATCATTTGCTGGTGCTGCCCCTGGGGCCTTGGGTAGCGCCGCTCTTCCCAATCTCTTTGAGCAATTTTCCAGCAACCTTATCCTCAGAGACGAGGATCGCAGCTATCAATTGACCCAGCTAGGGGAGCAGCTGACTGAATTCCTCCCCAGCCCAATTAACTTTAGCCCCGGCGATCGCAACGTCCGCAACTTCGAGCTGTCTAGCCTCTCCGGCTTCACCGTCTTTCGCGGCGAGTGGAGTGCCAACCCCAACAACGAGCTGCGGGTGCATGAGCTACACTGGCAGGTTTGGGGCGAATTCCCTGAAATCTTTCGAGGGCCTGCCCTCCCTGGCTGTCTGACTGATCAGCACGACTGGCTCCCCCTCGCCGAGTCCAAACTCGATCTGATTCGATTGGCGCAATACCAAAATAGTACACTGGAAAATTACAGTGATTTTCTGGAATTCCGTCTCAGTAATGAGCGAGGTAATACCAGCTGTCGAACCTTCAATCTCGATGGCCCCGGCCGCGAGGAAATCCGCACCAAAGAATATTAATAAGCTTTTTGCGGCAAAATAATATGATCGTTCTCCTCTTCAGAGTAGACGATGCGTCCTTCTTTGACCATATCCTGAAAGGGGAAAATATCCGAGAGTTCAATGACCAACTCCGGCAAAACCTCAGAAGCTACTTTATCCTCCAATCCAAAATGCTGCGCTGGCCCGTACTTTCCTGCTGCATTCAACTGGTAAGTTAGCAGGCGCTGTTGAATGGGATAAAAAATCCAATATTCCTGGACTCCCGCTGCTTCGTAGAGTTCAAACTTCTGTCGGGTATCGTACCTCGTAGAGCTAGGCGACAAGACCTCGATAAGCCATTCCGGGGGGCCAACGCAGCCCCGTTTATCCAGCTTGCTAGTATCGCAAATGACCGAGATGTCTGGCTGCACTACTGTGGTGATCTTATCATCACTTCGCTGCGAAGGAGGCAGTGGTAGTCGTACGTCAAAAGGCGCAGGAAAGACCTCACAAGGTCTGGTTTCCAAGTAGTTTCCAATTTTAAGTATTAATTGCCTCAGTAAAGCTTGATGAAACAAATTTGGCGCGGAGAGCTTGAAAATCTTCCCACGAATCAGCTCAACACGCTCCTGAAAAGTCCAGCTAAAGTAGTCGGCGTAAGTGTACAATCGACTGAGGTCCAGGTCTTCAAATTTCATAGTGGTAAACTTTGTCAGAGTAGCTCTAAGAAGCTTTCTGTGGTAAGATAATATGATCATTTTCCTCTTTGCAGTAGACGATGCGTCCTTTCTTGACCATATCCTGAAAGGGGAAAATATCCGAAAGATCAATAACCAACTCCGGCAAAACCTCAGAAGCTACTTTATCCTCCAATCCAAAATGCTGCGCTGGCCCGTACTTTCCTGCTGCATTCAACTGGTAGGTTAGCAGGCGCTG
>JBCDGZ010000007.1:0-87969 GCA_038750655.1 Bacteroidota bacterium
CCGCATCATCTACTAACAGAAGAACAGCTGAAGACTATATACAACAGTTATCCAGCCAAGCACCTTCGTAACAAAGTAGTTTTAGGCTTGCTAGTGTTCCAGGCGCTGCGTCGCAAAGAAATCCATCAGCTCAAAGTTGAGCCGATCAATTTAGAAACGGGCCAAGTCCACATCAAGTCGAGCCGAAAGGCGAACGGTAGAATCTTATCCTTAGCAGCTGTCCAACTGCTACCGCTGCAGTCCTACTTGGCCAATTACAAAACGGCCGAACTGTTCCCCTCAGCTCACCTCCATTACGCACAATATTACCTGATTAAACAACTTAAGCCACACTATCCAAAGCTGCTCAGCTGCCGCCAGCTCCGCGCCAGTGTAATTAGTAACTGGCTGCGCCATCACAATCTAAGACAAGTACAGTACATGGCTGGCCACCGCTACGTAAGCTCCACCGAACGCTACAACCGCAGTCACCTGGAAGACCTACAGCGCGATCTGGACGAGTACCATCCGAGTAACGACTGAGGGCAAAAGAAAAAGAAGTTTTTTAAAAACCTGTCTGTCGCAGGTAGAAACACCTGAAGGGTAAAAGTAGAGGTACCAAAAGGAAAGTGATAAGATAGTGTTGAAAAAAAAGCGAGGAGACCTGGCGTCTTTAGGCGCGTGAAGGTGAAGCCTCAAAGAATAATCGAACATGAATCAATAAAAAGCCTTATTTTTATGAGCATAAATCCAATAATAAATCGAATTAAGATGAGTGCAGCAGAGAAGCTCAGGAAGCAGTTACATCAATATATAGACCAAGTAGATGAACGGTTTTTAAAGGTAGTACATGCGATGTTTGAAGCCTATAATGAGGAACAAACAGATTTTTGGGATGAGTTGAGTGATGAGCAGAAAGCCCGAATAGAACAGTCTAGGCAAGAGCATCGAGAAGGGAAAAGCATTCCTCATGAGGACGTAATGAAAGAGTTTAGAAAAAGTATAGTGCATGAGCCTCCCCGTTAACTGGTCTGCTTCCTCAAAGGCAGAATATGCAGAATTACTTAAGCACCTTCAAGATCATTTTGGCCTAGATGCAGCCATGAGCTACATGGATAAAATGGACGAACGGATCCTCCAAATTAGCAACTTCCCTGAATCCGGTCGTGCCACAAAAAAAGAAAGTGTTCGCAGAGTAACCATCACACCGCAAACCTCTGTGATCTATGAAATCTACGATCAAACGATAGAAATCCTCTACTTATGGGATAATCGCCAAAATCCTGATAAGCTGGAAGAGGTATTATAAGGCCTACCTTTTTTCTTTTTTAGCTGCCGTAGGCATGCCAAATGCTAGATAAAAACATTAACTTGATGAAGAAGTAGTTCTTTGATAGCGTCTTATTTACATGGCGTATAGTGAAGGTGGGGAGGTGCTGCCCTACGCTGTCATGGAGCTAACTGCCTGCCACAGCCAGCTCTCAGCCTGTGGCTAGGTACAAAATTCAACGTAATTACATCCCTCCGCTGCCTCCCTACCTCCGGCAGACAAGTCATAACGCAGCTTACATTCTTACTCACACTCTCTTACACCCTGGTACAAAGTCCACATGAGCCTCAGCGAAGGCCATAAAGGAATCAGGAATGGCCTTGACCTAGAAGTCCCCCCCCAAAATAAACCTGCCCTCCACCCCCACCGCTAAAACTCACCCCCAAATTTACCAGGAAGTATTATATTTGGAGGAAGCCCGCAGAACTACGTCTACGACGCTTCAGACAAAAAACACAAGGGCCCTGGCCCCACGAGTACGTCAATAATATCAAATACTACAAAGGGCTAGAAGCCGTCTACACCGACGAAGGTCGTGCAGTCCCCAGCCTGGATATAGAAAGTGGATGGATTGACAGTTTTCAATACGAGTTTGTGTTGAGGGACTATCGATTCTTGGCGCAGAAAAGACAAATCATGAAATGATATAATTAAGAGTGCCGGTCGTTCAGGAGGAAAAGATGTTAAATTTAAATAATGGAAAGCATAAAAATTATGAGGCTTTTGAGATCATTTGATCGGAGGAATTTATTCTTAGATTTGGACGCTTTTGATATTGTAGAGGGGGCAGATAGCAATAGTGAAATAGGATGGTTTAAGTTCATCGGTAGTGTTCTGACAGGAATATATCATTTCAATAATGAATTATTATTTCTGTATGATAAAGCATCTATTCCGTTGGATGCTCTCACATCTGCAAAGGTGTTCCCTGTAGAAGGAGATACCTATAATTTTACTTTATCTATTGAAAGTACAATAGTCCTTGACTTCTTATATGAATTTAATCAGGAGATTCTTTGTGAAGCGTATGATACTACTGGTTTTCTTGAAAGAGAAGATTTTGATTGGGGGTTATTTCTTTCCCACATCGTTAATGATAAAGCTAGACAAAAACGCATGCTAATCAATCAGAAGGGGTGATAAGGTAGGGCTTCCGTGACGTCCTCTATCCAACTTCACACTAGTAAATAAAGATGCAATAACACCGGCTTGATCATTCCTGCCTCTGATAATGATTGGATTGTACCAGGGCAAAGAAAGAGTAAGCTAATACAAGACAAAGACTGTTCATTTTCGGACGACCTTGTTCGGAAATGAACGATTTTTTTAGAGTTGCTTGAGTACAAGTTGCTGATTTAGAGTATTGTATGTGGCTTGGCATAGCTGTTGAACCTCATCTGTCTGAAACGTATCCATACCATTTTTTCACCCAAGCCTTTGCTCAAATGTTTAGTAACTATATTAAAATTGCCTTTCGAAATCTTCTAAAATATAAAGGAAATAGCATCATCAGTATTAGTGGACTGGCCATTGGAATGACGGTCTGTTTTTTTCTGTGCCTCTGGGTAAATGATGAATTGAGCTATGATCGGTTTCACGAAAAAGCGGATCGAATTTATCGGATGCAATGGGAGGCAAAATATGGGGAGAACAGCTGGAAAATTCCTTTGGTCCCCATGCCACTAGCGGGGCTGATGGAAGGCGTGTTTCCGGAGGTGCTCACGGCTACGCAGGTACTCAAGGGGCAATTTACGGCCAAGAAAGACCAGGAGTTTATCCGCGAAAATAGGGTCTTGTACATCGATAAAAAATTCCTTGATGTTTTTACCGTGGAGTTCGCTGCCGGAACTGCGGAGGTGCTGTCCCAAAATCCTGGAACGATTTTGATCACCGAAGCAACGGCAGAACGGTATTTTGGGGTAAAGAACAATTTTGGACAAGTAATCGGACGGACTATCGAAAGGAACGACGGCCGACAATTGCCAATTGGAGGGGTGGTAAAAAGTTTTCCCCCGCAATCACACCTGGAATTTGATTTCCTCGCACCGCTGCACCATTCAGGGTTGAGTTTTCTGGAACGCAGAAAAGACCAATGGGGCTTCGCCACCCTATGGACCTATTTCCTAATGAATGAGCACGCCGATCCCGCCCAACTCGATCAAAAGGTACAGGCTTATGTAAACGAAAATATATCGGGCACAGTCTTTAAAAAAACGGGTAACTACGAGCGCTTTCCTTTCGAGCCCATTACCGATATTCACCTTCAACCCAACTTGGCCTACATCTGGATGTTTGGCCTCATCGCCATCTTCATTCTCCTATTGGCCAGCATTAATTACATCAACTTGGCTACTGCGCGCGCCATGACCAGAGCCAAAGAAGTTGGGGTTCGGAAAGTGCTGGGTTCCAAGCGGTCCCAATTGATCCAACAGTTTTTTAGTGAATCCGCCCTACAGGTTATCATTGCACTTATTTTGGGCATTTTGCTGGCTGAAATTTGCCTGCCTTACTTCAATGAATTTGTTGGGAAGCAGCTTTATATTAATTTATTGGAGTCGGCCTTTACCGGAACCCTACTATTGGCACTCACTCTTTTTACCCTGGCCCTAACCGGAATAATCCCCGCGCTGGTTTTATCGGCGATCTCTCCCGCCAGAGTAATCAAGGGGCAGATCGTGAAAACGCAAAGGAAAGACCGCCTCCGGCATGGATTGGTCATCTTCCAGTTTTGTATTTCCTGCATACTCATCGTCGGTACACTGGTCGTCAGGGATCAACTGCATTTTTTACAAAGCAAGGAGCTGGGCTTTGATCAAGAGCAGGTGCTCATCCTGAGGCAGGCAAACGGCCTCAAGGCCCAATACCAGCCCTTTCTACAGAAAATGCGGAGCATAACTATGGTGAGCAGCGTTTCAACTGCGCAGTACCTACCCGGCGATGGTTTTGACAGTGTGATATTTGGGGTAGAACAGCCCGCTAATTATGAGGAAACCTCGCTGTCCTACAGCCATGTCGATGCTGGTTTTGTAGAAGCCTTGGGGATTGAGATGGGCCAAGGGCGCAACTTTAATCCTTTGCTCTCCACGGATAGTACCGCTTACTTGATCAATGAAAAAGCAGCTGAGAAGCTGGGCTGGGCCAATCCTGTAGGGAAGAAATTGGCTTATGGGCTTGAGACCGAAGGCGAGGTAATTGGAGTGATGAAAAACTTCAACTTTGGCTCTCTACACCAAGAAATTGAACCTTTGATCCTTCGTATGGCCCCCTCCGCTATGCCCAATATCTTTATTCGGCTCAAGGCCGGTAATTTAACAGAACAGCTACAAGCCATTCAGACGGAATGGAAAGGAATGGTGCCAGAGGCTCCTTTTGAATTTGCCTTTCTCGATGAACGGATTCAGCGGCTGTACAGAAAAGAGCAGTTCATGTCTTCTACCTTTTCACTATTTGCTTTGATCGCTATCTTTCTGGCTTGCCTAGGGCTCTTTGGCCTGGCCTCTTTCATCGCCCTACAGCGGACCAAAGAGATTGGCATCCGGAAAGTACTCGGAGCCAGTGTACTCGGCATCGTGGGGCTGTTATCAAAAGATTTTTTGAAACTCGTTCTCATCGCTTTGCTCATTGCCTCACCAATCGCTTACTACTTCCTCGAACAGTGGCTTCAGGACTTCGCCTATCGGATCAATATTCCTTTCAGAGCCTTTGTCCTCACCGCCTTCGCAGCTATGGCCATTGCCTTCCTTACCGTAGGCCTGCAAAGCCTCAGAGCTGCCCTGATTAACCCGGTTCGATCACTGCGCAACGAATAAAGGAGACTGTTGGTATAATATCGTCTTAGAGGGCTGTAAAGGGTCGTAAAACAATTGTTTGATAGTAAAACTATTGAAATAGATAGTCTTGCAACTTTTTTCGAATTTTTCTGTTTTATTAGTAGATAGTAATTTCTCATTTCCGTGAAAATTACACTTAATAATAAAATTGAAAAATTATGAGACAAGTACTGATCTGTTGTTTAATGTTTCTGTTTTTGGTAGATGGGATGGCACAAACACGCAGAATGGCTAATCCCTTGAGAGGTAAGGAATTCTCAGCGGAGAACTTCGGTAGGACGGAGTTGCCCTTGCTGCTAAAGGCAGACCAGGAATTGAGCATGTTGAACCTGGATGAAACCCTTTTTACTTTGGACAATGCAGTGGCGCAAAACCCTAACTCTCCGGAGGCGCTGTTGCTGCGAGCAAGATTCAAATACATCATTGGAATGCCGACGCAGGCCAATGAAGATTACGAGCAGGCCCGCCGACTTAACCCCTATGTAGCCGACCTTTATGGCTATCACGGCAATGCCGGGCTGCTGAGAGTGATGTCTATACAGCCGCAGCAAGCGGTACAGAGTATCAGTACTTTCCAAAAGCTAGGCTATTACTACGAGGAGATTGACCGGCAAATGGCGCAGGGGAAATTACTGGGAGGAGAAATGGAGTGGATCGAGCAAATCATCCTAGTTATTGAAGGGAATTTGCTGGAAGAAGCACTGGAAAAGGTGGATAGTTTGCTGCAACAATATCCACAATCTGCGCTGGCTTATGACCTCAAAGGAGTGATTTTTTTGGATCAAAATAAACTAGAGGATGCCGAAGGCGCTTTTTTTAAAGCTGTAGAACTCCAAAAGGACTTTGCGCTTGCCTGGTATAACCTAGGGCAGTTAGAATATTTGCGAAATAACCTCTCAGATGCTAAGACCTATCTCGATAAGGCCATCAGCTTGCAAGAGAACCTGACCAAAGCGTACTTCGAAAGAGCGATGGTGCTGAAGGCGATGGGGGATACCGAAGGCGCTCTGCGTGACTACGACTACGTCATTAACCTGCGGGGCGAAACCTACTTCGAGGCCTTCCTTAATCGCGGCCTGACGAAGAAGATGCTGGGTGATTTTGATGAGGCTTTTATGGACTTAAATCTTGTCCTTGAGCACTATCCTAACAATGCAGAATTGTATAAAAACAGGGCCAATCTGTACTTACTTTCTGGTAATTATTGGCAGGCCATCGGCGACTATAGCGATGCCATTCAGCTGAACAGAGATTTCGCAGAAGCCTACTTCAACCGAGGCCTCGCCCACTTTTTGGTATACGATAAAGTCTCCGGCTGTACTGACCTAGGGCGAAGTTCAGACCTTGGATATGAGCCTGCAAAGGAACAGCTCCGGTACTTTTGCGCAAGGTAATGCTTGTTGTTCGATCTGATCATAGTCTAGAGCAGGGCTTGTATCCACTCAACGATGCCGAAAAGGCGTACGATGGCAAAAATGACAACGACGACTAAGAGCCGGTAGGCCCAGACATCGGCCTTAGGATAGCGCGAAGCGTAGGAGGCGGTCAACCAGCCTCCTGTCGTTTGTCCTACTGCCATTAATAGCCCCAATTGCCAGTTAATTAGCCCTTTGGATTGAAAAATTAAGATGACAATGAAGGTATAAATGGCAATGATAAAGCTCTTAACTGCATTGGCCTCAATGATGCTAAAGCGCGCCAGCAGCACCATAACCGCCAAGAAAAAAATGCCCATGCCCATTTGAATGAAGCCGCCGTAGAAACCCAAGGCCAGAAAGGCTGGAATGATAATCAGCGGATGGACCTTGCGATTGGGATCGGTTTGGATGAGCCAGCGTTTGGGCTTGACGAGGATAACGAATAGCATGGCCACCATTAAAATGCTGAAAACACTTTTGAATTGCTCGTTGCTCACCCGCGTTGCTACAATCACGCCCACAATAGCTCCGATAATGGTATAGACGAAATAAGAGCGGCTGCGCTTAATGTCCAGTTTGCCGTGGCGATAGAAGGCGTAGGCGCCAGCGCTGCTTTGGGTGAAAATGCCAACGCGGTTGGTACCGTTGGCCATGTTGGGAGGGAGTTGTAGGACTTCGGTGAGGATGGTCAGTGTGATGGCGGAGCCGTTGCCCGCCAGGGTGTTGAGTGCGCCGGCGAAGGCCCCACCGATAATGGCAATGGCATATTGATAGAATTCTAGTTCGGGCATTAGTCCTCACGAATGGATTGACAAAGCTCCACTAGCACGCCGTTGGCCGTCTTGGGATGAACAAAGCAGACCAGCTTATTGTCTGCCCCCCGCTTCGGTTGTTCATTGAGCAGGCGAAAACCTTCGGCTGCCAGACGCTTCATTTCTGCTTCAATATCCTCCACTTCAAAGGCAATGTGATGAATGCCCTCTCCCTTCTTATCGATGAATTGGGCAATGGGGCTGTCCTCGCGTGTCGCTTCTAGTAGTTCAACCTTATTTTCTCCTACTTGAAAAAAAGAAGTATTAACTCCTTCTGAGGTAACTGTTTCGACCTTGTAATGGGCGCTGCCGAGTAGACGGTGAAAGAGGGCATTGCTCTGCTCTAGATTTTTGACGGCAATGCCGATGTGTTCTATTTTTAACATAAGCTTTGGCTTTTATCAGGCCGCAAAGGTACACCGCTGGTCGCGAAATAACGAATCTGGTTGACCTTCCCTGTGCAGCAATGGAATAGTAGTTGTGAGAACTGTAGTACGGAAGATTTTTTCTGTCCCGTTAAACCTCCCCACCTTTCCTAAGTCAAAGCAGTGAAATCATTACTAACCCAAGTTGCGATGAACGAGAGTCAGCCGGCAGGCAGGGAAGGAAGATTTTGTGAATCACGAGGTGGTGATTCAAATATCTGACGCATTGACTCTTGTAAAAGTGAATTGCAACTTGAATTACTAACGTAAATTACACGATAGCATGAAGTTAAAAGCATTAATTCTCGGATTGTTTGTCATCGGCTTCGCCATGAGCAGCCAGGCACAAACAGCAACCCCCAAAGCAACAAAGAGACAAGTGAATCAGCAGAAGCGCATTAAGCAGGGGGTCCGATCCGGCGAGCTGACGAAAAAGGAGACTGTGCAGCTGCAAGCGCAGCAAAAGCACATCCAAAAGACCAAGAAACGAGCGAAAGCGGATGGTAAAGTGACGCCTAAAGAGCGCGCAAAAATCCAGCATAAACAAAACCGAGCCAGCAAGAATATAAAAAGTAAACGCAGCAATAGCCGCACAAGAGACTGATGTTTTTATTAGTGATTTGTGAGCCGCCGCCGGGCCTCCGGCAGCGGCTCTTTTTGTCAATCAACGGTTGCCCAGCGCGCGAAAAAGCTTTACTTTCGCCTTATGAAATCACTTCTTCTTCCCCTAATCGCATTGATCCTGCTGCTCATCGCCTCAGGCTGTTCTGACGACGCTAAACCGCCTGCGACGCCGCCCAAACCCCGAACCAAAGTCAAAGTCCCGGTCTTTAACCGCGATTCGGCCTACCAATACATCGAAGATCAACTGGCCTTCGGCCCTCGCGTGCCCAACTCTGAGGGGCATCGCAACTGCCGCGACTGGATGGTGCGCCGCCTTAAAGCCTTCGGCGCCCAGGTGACCGAACAGTCCTTCGACGCCAAGGCATACACCGGCGAAATCCTCAAGAGCACCAACGTTATCGCTAGCTTTAACCCCGATGCAGAGGAGCGCGTGCTGCTGGCGGCCCACTGGGATACTCGCCACATTGCCGATAAGGAGGAAGAGGGCTCTGAGCGCATCAATGAGCCTATTATGGGGGCTGACGATGGGGCTAGTGGGGTAGGAGTGCTCTTCGAAATTGCCCGCCAGCTGCAGGCCCAGCCGATACCGATGGGGGTAGACATCATCCTCTTTGATGCCGAAGACTACGGTGATGGAGCGAACGATAACCCCGAAAGCTGGTGCCTGGGGTCTCAGTATTGGTCAAACAATCCACACCGCAAAGACTATCAGGCGCAATTCGGAGTTTTGCTGGATATGGTGGGCGCCCGCGACGCCCGCTTCCCCAAGGAAGGGACGTCGAAGTATTTTGCCCCTCAGCTATTGGACAAGGTCTGGGGGCTGGCCCAGCGGATGGGCAAGAGTAAGTACTTTGTCAACGAGGCGGTTTCGCCGACCGTCGACGACCATCTTTTTGTCAATAAATTGGCGCGCATCCCGATGATCGATATTGTCAATCTGCCGGCTGATAGGACCTATGGATTTTACCACCATACCCACCAAGATGACCTGCCGCTGATTGATAAAGGGACCTTGGCGGCTGTTGGGCAGGTAGTACTCAGCGTCGTTTACAATACTTCCAACGGAGACTTTTAAGCGAAAAGCATGCTGCAAGCTACCATCGATCAGATACCGATTCGGCACGATGCCTTCTCCTATTTGATTGCCTTTGGGGCTTTCAATGGCTTGATCCTCAGTATATTGATTTTTTTGCAATGGAAAACCAACAGCAGCTCCAATACACTGCTAGGCTTCCTACTCCTTTCGCTAGCCATGCTGATGGCTGACCTCTTCCTGGGCTACACCGGCCTGATGAAATACACCCTGCACATTAACGATTCCACCGAGTCGCTAGTGCTGCTTTTACTGCCGCTGATCTCCCTTCTTTTGTTGCATCGAACCAAATTCCTTTTGTCATGCAAAAAAAGATGAGAAGATACGATTTAGATTGGATCAGAGTGCTGGTATTCGGCCTCTTGATTTTTTACCACATCGGGATGTTTTTTGTCCATTGGGGCTGGCACATCAAAAATAATGTGATCTACGAATGGCTCTGGCTGCCGATGAGTTTTGTCAATCAATGGCGGCTTTCCGCGCTCTTTTTCATCTCCGGCATGGGAACCTGCTTTGCCCTGTCGCACCGTAGCCTTGGCACCTTTATGGAGGAGCGACTGTCCCGATTGGGCCTTCCCTTCTTTTTCGGCACCCTATTCCTCATCGCCCCACAGGTGTACATCGAAAGACTAGTCAACGGCCAATTTACAGGCGGCTACTTCGAATTTTTTCCCACCGAATTTTTCCAAGGCATTTATCCCGAAGGCAATTTTAGCTGGCACCATCTCTGGTTCTTGCCTTACCTGCTGAGCTACTCATTGCTCCTGGGCCCCCTCTTCGTCTACCTGCGCAATCATCCTAACAATGCCTTTCTCAACTGGTGCCGTCGTCTACTGGCCAAGCCCTGGGGGCTTTTGCTTTTTATCCTCCCTCTCTATTTCCCCGAGGCCTTTGTTGAACCCTTTTTCAAGGTGACCCACGCGTTTTACAACGACTGGTACGCCCATCTGCACTACGCGTTGATTTTCTTCTACGGCTTTTTATTCATTCAACTCAAAGAAGCCTTCTGGCCGGCGCTCGAAAAGCTGCGCCGCCCCGCCCTCGTCTTAGGAATCATCACATATAGCTTGCTAGCGGGCTGGTTTTGGCACATCGAAGACAGCCCGCTGGTGCATTTCAGCGAAGCTGCGATCAAGGTAAGCAACTGCCTACTCTGGATATTCATCATCCTGGCCTACGGCGCGAAGTACCTCAACCGATCTAGCCCACTGCTGGCCTATTGTAACCGCGCCGTTTACCCCTTCTACATCTTTCATCAAACACTGATCATCCTCTTTGCCTATTTCATCATCGACAAAGATTGGTCATTGGGTGTCAAATTTAGCTTTCTGGTGATGACGACCTTCTTATCTTGCTGGCTGCTCTACGAGCTGGTGAAGAGGATAAAACTGGGTCGTGTACTATTCGGTATTAAAGAGCAGCCGACTACTTCACCAAGCCCTCAACCTCTTTGATCCCATCTCTGATCACCATAATCGAATCTCTGATTTCCTTTTGTACCGCTAGCATCTGCTCGGCAGTCATATTGGGTGAAGGAGAGTGATCGTGACTGTGGTCATGGTTATGATCGTGGCCATCTCCGTGGTGATGGTGGTCATGCTCATGGCCCGGAACTTCGATAAGGTGCGTCTGCCAGTAGTTGTGGCGATCTTCAATGTTGGCGATAGCGGTAGTCAGGGTGATTTCTTCGGGGGTGAGGGTACGGCCCTGCACATTCATGCCATTCTTCATTTGGCGTAGAGAAGCGAGACGAGGCGCGATTGCCATTCCTATATCAATGGCTTCTTGATGAATTTGAGCGGCTTCTTTCAATAACTTCTCGTCATTACTATTTGTATTTGACCCTGTGCCCTCTCCAAAAGATAAGAGTAGGCCAGTTAGAGAGAGGAAAAAAAGAACGTGGTAAAGTTTCATAATAAGTATTTAAAAACGAAGAAAATAAGCGGCACACTTTTCGCTCAAGTGGCCGCTTTTAATTTATGAAAAACTTATTGGATTGTCATAGAAAGTTCATCTCCATCTTCACCTGTCCGACGATCAAAGGATGAGCTGCGGTCCAAGTTAAAGCCTTGTTGCCCGTAACTATTGCTAAATGTCGACCCTTTATTTGCCCGACATTGCTCCCTGACTAAGGACAACGCCTTATCGTGCCTGCTTCAGTTCCTATTAAGGACTACTGCTTTTTAGCACAACGATTGACTCCATCCATGAGGGGACAATAAGCTGAAATATAATGATGGGAGATGTTTTGATCGTTTAGATCAAAGGTGGGCCTCGCCACTGGGTGTGGAACGAAGGATGATTTTTGTGCCCGATCTCTACTTGGAGAAGTACGAGATCGCTGATTATCGATGATAAGGTGATCGTTCTAGTTTCGGCATCGTCTTGAATAAACTCGAAGAAGGTCGTCAGGCAAAATAGGCAGCTGTCGGAATGCTTGTCGGCATCGTAGAAATGCTGTTGCCCGGTGAATTGAGACTCGCAGTGATGATGCTCATGTGGCACAAAAAGGTGGTGAGCTTCCTTAATTACCCAAGAGTAGAGTAAGAAACTTGCCAAAGTGATGGCCAACAATTGACGATATTTGAATCGAGAGATCAGCACTTAGTACCCTAATTTACGATATAAAGCATGAATATTTTATAAAGGTAGAGCAAATTGAACAAAAAAGTTAAGTACGGTCAATAATGTACAATTTGTAATGCTTAAATTTATGCAGAATTCAATCACCAAATAATAGACTATGGCCCTGGCTCCTCCTTTCAACCTCAAACAATGGATAGATGATCACCGACACCTACTCAAACCTCCTGTGGGCAACAAACAGGTCTATTTTGAGAATGATGATTACATCGTAATGGTTGTCGGCGGGCCCAACGGCCGTAAGGATTATCATTATGAGGATGGCGAAGAACTCTTCTACCAAATTGAGGGCGACATCACCCTCAAGATCATCAATGAGGATGGACAACCTGAAGATATAACTATCCGAGAGGGCGATATGTTCTTGCTGCCTCCCAGAATTCCGCACTCGCCACAGCGCCCAGCCAATACGGTAGGTCTAGTCATTGAGCGCTATCGCCGCAATAATGAGCAAGATAAGCTGATGTGGTTCTGTGAGTCGTGTAATTATAAGTTGCACGAAGCCAGCTTTGAAATGACAGATATTGTCAATCAGCTGCCTGTGGTGATGAATCACTTCATGAATTCTGAGGAGCTGCGTACCTGTGGCAACTGCGGAGACGTCATGGAAAAGGTTTGAGTTGATGATCTTCAATGAGTAATAAAAAAATTTATTTTGCTTCGGACTTTCATCTCGGGGTGGATGCCCGCTTGAGCAGCCGCGAACGGGAACGACAAATTGTTCGTTGGTTAGACAGTATTCGTCACGATGCGGAGGCGCTCTATCTGGTGGGGGATCTCTTTGACTTTTGGTTTGAATACCAATCGGTGGTGCCCAAGGGCTACGTGCGACTGCTGGGTAAGCTGGCGGAGCTTCGCGATGCGGGTTTGCCGATTTATTTTTTTACGGGAAACCACGACATGTGGATGTTTAGCTACTTTGAGGAGGAGCTGGATATTCCAATTTATCGCCAGCCGATTGTAAGGGAGCTGAAAGGAAAGCGCTTTTTTATTGGGCACGGCGATGGCTTGGGGCCAGGTGATCATGGTTATAAATTGATTAAAAAGGTCTTTGCCAGCAAGCTCTGTCAGTGGTTATTTGCTCGCTTACACCCCAACTTTGGAACCTTTATGGCCACCTACTGGTCGGGTAGAAGCCGGGAGGCCAATCACGAGGAGGCGAAGTTTTTGGGGCCCGATAAGGAGTGGCTGATTGCCTATGCCCATCGCAAGTTAGAGCAGCAGGACATTGACTTTTTTATCTTCGGCCACCGCCATCTGCCCATCGATTATATGCTAAACAACGGAAAGAGTCGTTATATCAATCTGGGAGAGTGGATGAACTACAACTCCTATGCGGTGTTTGATGGAGAGGAACTGCAACTCAAATTTTTTGAAAATGAAGCTACTGCTATCGTCCATAGATAAGGGAATTGCGCTGCTTTTGCTGCTCTTGCTGAGTGGCTGCACCGCCCCCTCCTTCGCCCAGCCCGCCGAAGGGCCCCCCGCCATCAAAGACCTACCACTCAAAGCCAAATTTCTCACAACCGACAAGCTGCAGCAAGCCTACATCGTCGACGACAACAACGATGTCATCAAACTGAGCCCGCAGGGACAGGAGCTTTTTCGCTACAGCAACAAGACGCTAGGGCCACTGGGCTACGTCGATGCGACTGACCCTTTCAATGTCCTGCTCTACTACCCCGAACAGCTAACCGTGCTGACCCTCGACCGCACTATGAACCTGACCGGCGAATACCGCCTTTGGGACCTGGGGCTAGTAGGCTCGGGCGCCGTCGGCCTATCCAACGACAACCAAATCTGGCTCTATGATACCAACGACTTTAAGCTCAAAAAGGTAGACCGAAAGGGCAATACCCTCCTCGAAAGCGACGACCTCAGCATGACCCTCAACCAATTTATCAATCCCACCTTCATCCTGGAGCGCAACAACTGGGTCTACCTCAATGAGCCAGAGCTAGGCGTACTGGTCTTTGATAATTTCGGTAACTACGCCCGAACCATCGGTATCAAAACCAACTATTTTCAGCTCTACGAAGGACAACTGCTCTATCCTGAAAAAGGGCAGCTGATGGCTTTCCATCTTCAATCGCTGCTGACCAGTCAGATTCAAAAACAACTGCAATTGGAGGAAGGCGACCAGGTACGTGTCGAAAAGGGAGTGACCTATGTGGCCAGAGGAAAAGGAGGAATAGAGATTTATAAAACGGTGCCGCAATAAATTGACGATTCACTAAAATGATAAAGGCCATTCCGATTACAATCGGAATGGCCTTTATTATCATCAATTAGTATCCAAGGGAATCAGATGGTCATAATATCATTTTCTTTGGTCTTCACCAAGGCATTCACCTTATCACCGTAGCTGTTGACAAGTTTTTGCACTTCATCTTCCTTACGCTTCCCCATATCTTCGGGGTAACCATCTTTCACTGCTTTTTTGATAAAATCCATGACCTTGTGACGAGCACTGCGCAGGCTCACCTTGGCATCTTCGCCGAGGCTTTTGGCCCGCTTGACAAACTCTTTACGACGCTCTTCAGTGAGCGGTGGGATATTGATCATCACCATTTCTCCGTTGTTCATTGGCGTCAGGCCGATATTAGCAGCAAAGATCGCTTGCTCTACCGCACCGATCATCTTTTTTTCCCAGGGTTGAATACTCAATGTTTTCGCATCTGGTGTACTGATGTTCGCCACTTGGTTGAGCGGAGTAGGGGCGCCGTAATAATCAACCATAATACCTTCTAGCGCAGCCGGTGATGCCTTACCCGCCCGTATTTTAGTCAACTCTCTGGAAAGATGATTAATGGTATCATCCATCTCTATTTTGGCCATTTCTATTTGATCATTAACATCCTCTTGCATACAATGAAGTTTAATTAAAAATTATAAATCACCTCTCCCTCATTAATTTCGATTTCTTCGGCCTCTTGGAGGTGTTGGATGATTTTATCCACATTCCCGTGCTCGGTCAGCTCCTGGTTGTGCAGCAGGATATAGCTTTTGAGCATATTAATCTCTGCGGGGCGGTTGCCAGAGCGCATCAATCGTTCGATGGTTTCTTTTGCCGTTTCGTGCACTAGCGATTCGTCGATGACTGCGTCGGAAAGGAACTGGCGATGAGAAAAGTCAGAAACTTCGGCGGTGATGACCGCGCCGTTTTCCGTTTCGGAGATCAGCTGCTCTGGGATTTGCTTTTCCTTGCGGCTGCGCTTGCGCTTGACCCGTAGGCAGCTGCGACCTTCTGCATTGATAAAGTTGATAAGCGAGTCAAATTCACTATCATTAGATAGAATCGCAAACTCAATGTCTTTACTGACCTTCTGGTGCAGCTTACCCATCAGAAAGCTGATGTGATAATTAAAATCTGTCGCATTGGGTCCATAAATTGGAATCCATTTGATGCCTCGCCCCAACCTTTGCATTTGTTGTACCAACGAAAAAGGAATGAATTGCTCCTCGGCGTTAATCAAAATAAACACCCTATCGCATACTTTCTCAAGCTTTTTAAACTTTACCTGCTTGAGGTTTTCGTAGTCGATAAAGATATATCTGCGGCCGTGAGCGTTCATTGTAATAGATCAGTTTCTTCGTTAACAAATAAGAACATATTTTAATGAATGCTAAAATAAAATAATTTGTTCCTTTTGCAAAATTTTACTTTGTTGAAACCAGAGCCTCACTCGAAATTAAAAAAATATAATTCACAAATCATTGATTACCAAAGTGCAAGCTCTGCGAAAAAATAAGCGTTCGGGCTGAGCTTTCCCCAACCCGAACGCTTAACTGCTGCATTGTAATCAGTCCGACAAGTCGTTTCTAGTCGCTACTGGCGTAGCGCAGCACCAGGTACAGTAAGGTGACTAGAGAGGCTAGTGCCGCTGACACATAGGTCATCGCTGCCCACCATAAGGCGTCTTTGGCTCCGTCAAATTCTGCGCCTTGGGTAACCCCCGTCTGTTCAAGCCAGACCAAGGCGCGCTTGCTTGCATCAAACTCTACCGGAAGGGTCACAAAGCTGAAGAGGGTCGTGACCGCAAAGGCCGCAATAACAATGAGCAAGAGTTGTGGGAAGGTTCCCAACAAGAATAATGCGGCGAGTAACAGGTACTGCTGAGCCATAGATGCTATCTTGACCGCAGGCACCAGCTTCGAGCGCATTTGGAGCATACTGTAGGCGGTGTCATGCTGGACAGCATGGCCACATTCGTGCGCTGCAACGGCCGCTGCGGCTACACTGCGACCCTGAAATACCGCTGGGCTGAGGCTGACCGTTTTAGTTGCTGGATTATAGTGATCGGTCAGATAGCCCTGACCTTCGACGACTCTTACATCGGAGATATTATAGTGTCTGAGCATTTCTTCAGCAATCTCTTTTCCGCTCATACCGCTGCGGATACCCACCTGGCTATATTTCTGAAATTTACTTTTGAGGCGGCTGCTTACAAACATACCGATCAGGGAAAGTACCCCAGTCAGTACCATATAGATCATATATTCACCACTAAGCATCATAATTTTTAGGTTTTTTCAGGAATAAATAAAATGAACTTACTTCGTACTTTAATAAGACCAATATTTCGATCAAAAGTCACTACCCAATTCGGTCGAAACCGGTGTAAGGACGCAGTGCTTTCGGTATAACAATTCCGTCTGGGCTTTGGTTGTTCTCCAGCAGGGCGGCGATGATGCGGGCCAGCGCAAGGGCACTGCCGTTGAGGGTATGGGCCAGCTGGGTCTTCTTGTCCTCTCCACGGAAGCGCAGCTTGAGGCGATTGCTCTGGAAGGTTTCGAAGTTAGAGACCGAGCTGACTTCCAGCCAGCGCTTCTGGGCGGCGGAGTAGACTTCAAAGTCGTAGGTCAGGGCGGCGGTGAAGCCCAGGTCGCCACCGCAGAGCCGAAGGATGCGGTAGGGCAGCTCCAGCTGTTGCAGTAAGCCTTCGACATGCTTCATCATTTCGTAAAGCGTATCATAAGATTGATCTGGATGCTGGATCTGTACAATTTCGATCTTATCGAATTGATGCACCCGATTGAGTCCGCGCACTTCTTTGCCGTAGGCGCCCGCCTCTCTTCGGAAGCAAGGGGTGTAGCCGGTGAGTTTGATAGGGAAATCATCGGCTTTGAGGATAACATCGCGATAGATATTGGTTATGGGCACCTCAGCAGTCGGGATAAGGTAGAGATCATCTTTCTCAACATAATACATTTGACCCTCTTTGTCCGGCAATTGCCCAGTTCCTCTGGCCGTATCTTCATTGACCAGCAGAGGAGGGACTACCTCCTCATAGCCAGCGTCGCGGCCAGCATCGAGGAAAAAATTGATCAATGCACGTTGCAGACGAGCCCCTTGCCCTCTAAAAAGCGGAAAGCCTGAACCCGTAATTTTAGCGCCCAGTTTGAAGTCAATGATATTGTACTTGGTCGCCAAATCGAGGTGATCCATAGCCTGATCGCCGAGTTGCGGCAAGGCCTCGCTCCAATCCTTGTACACCTCATTATCTTCATCAGAATTGCCCGGAGGGACCGAAGGGTGCGGCGTATTGGGCAGGGTCAGTAGCAGGGATTTCAGCTTTTGCTCCGCCTGCTGCAATTGTTCCTGTAGGGTTTTTTCTTGTTCTTTGAGGCCTGTTATGGCCGTTTTTTTGGCTTCGGCCTCCTCTCGCGCACCTTGTTTGAAGAGTGCTCCGATCTCTTTGGAGATGGTCTTACTTTCGCTGCGTACACGATCTAGTTCCGTCTGCGTCTGTTTCCGAACATCGTCAAAGCCGATCAATTGATCAATGATACCCGCTGAATCCTCAGCGTAGTTACGGGTTTTCAGGCCTTCGAGCACCCGTTCCCTATTAGCCCGAATAAAACTTAATTGCAGCATAAAACGTTGATATTAAATATTGATTGGGTATGAATTTTGCGTAAAATTTGAAATAAACCGTTTAAAGGAAAAACTTTTTGCTTAAGTTTTCGTTAAATTTTTGCAAAGATACTATTTGATTTTAAAAAATAAATGTATTTTTGTGTCAGCGAAAAATAAGCACGCCTGTTTTTAATATCTTTTAGGCATTCTTATCAGGTTATCGTAAGCGCTTTTCCTTCTGAATTCCCACTTTATATTAAGTTACTTCTCACAACTCAGAAGTTATAGACATTACACAAGTGATCATTTTTCATTTAAAGTCAAGGCTATTTAAACGTAAGTCCCCACGCATAAACCACTGGTTTCGCCGTTATTTCTAAAGAGAGATTAAAATACATCAAATCAATACTTTTGAATTTCCTGTTTACTTACACCAAAATGTTAACTCTAACGTACAGTTTATACTATGTATGATATATTGCAATTAAACGATATGCTCGTTCCTGAATTGAAGGATCTCGCCGAGCAGCTTGGTCTCAAAGGATACAAGCGTCTGAACAAACAAGAATTGATCTATAAGATACTTGACGAACAAGCACTAACATCTGAGGATAAAGATGCAGATGAGGAGCCTGCTGCAGAAGCAGCAGTTAAGGAAGCTCCAGCTACTCCCAAACGAAGAGCAAGAAAAGAGGAGGGCTACCGCAAGCCCGCTAGTCGCCGCCGAAGAGTGACTAAAAACACAGAACCTGCTGAAGAGCCTGCCGAGGATACACCGGCTGAAACTCCCGAGCCCGAAGAAGTGGAAGCCCCGGTTGTGGAGAAAGCTGCTCCTGTTGCTAATGATCAGGAAGAGGAGAAGAAAGCGGAGGCCCCTGCGCCCAGAGAACGTCGCCGGCCGGAGGCCCGGGAGCACCGCCGAGACGATAGACGCGATGACCGTAGAGATGACCGTCGGGAAGATCGTCGGGACGACCGCAGAGAAAGAGGAGACTACGACGATCGCCGCAAAAATTATAACGATCGCAGAGCTAATAATGACGACAACCGCGACGCTGCTGCCGAGCCGCCCGCAAATCCTTTTAATATTGAACTCGACGGCATCATCGAAGGAGAGGGTATCCTCGAAATGATGCCGGATGGCTATGGCTTCCTGCGTTCTGCCGATTATAACTACCTCACTTCGCCAGATGACATCTACGTGTCTCCTTCTCAGATCAAATTGTTTGGTCTGCGCACCGGAGATACGGTACGTGGTGCGATTCGTCCACCGAAGGAAGGAGAAAAATATTTCGCTTTACTGCGCGTCTCTCGCATCAACGGCCTGGTGCCTGCGGAAATTAGAGACCGCGTTCCATTTGATTACTTGACACCACTTTTTCCCGACGAGAAATTCAATCTTTCTTCTTCTCCAACCGGTAAAGATTTCGGCAATCGCATGATTGATCTTTTCGCACCGATTGGAAAGGGACAGCGGGGACTGATCGTCGCTCAGCCTAAGACGGGTAAGACTTTCTTGCTGAAGGATGTGGCCAACGCCATTGCTCGTAACCACCCCGAATGCTACCTCATCGTCCTCTTGATCGATGAACGCCCTGAGGAGGTAACGGACATGCGCCGCAGTGTAAATGCGGAAGTCGTTGCTTCTACCTTCGATGAGCCTGCTGACAATCACGTTCGCGTTGCTGGAATTGTACTGGAGAAGGCTAAGCGTCTGGTTGAAAGTGGACACGATACGGTTATCTTGCTCGATTCCATCACGCGTTTGGCCAGAGCCTACAATACCGTTGCACCAGCTAGTGGTAAGGTGCTCTCTGGTGGTGTGGAAGCCAACGCATTGCACAAGCCTAAGAAATTCTTCGGTGCGGCTCGTAACATTGAAAATGGAGGGTCGCTGACCATCCTGGCTACAGCACTGATCGACACAGGATCCAAGATGGACGGTGTGATCTTCGAAGAATTCAAGGGTACGGGTAACATGGAACTCCAGTTGGATCGCAATCTGGCCAACAAGCGGATGTACCCAGCCATCGATCTTACCAAGTCAAGTACACGTCGCGAAGATTTGCTGCTTGATAAGGATACGATGCAGCGCATGTTCATCCTCCGCAATCACCTTGCTGATATGAAACCAGATGAAGCCATGAATTTCCTCCGCAAAAATATGCAGCACACGACTAGCAACGAGGAATTCTTGATTTCGATGAACGGTTAATTTGCATACAAACTGCCCTGTAATATACCACTGAACGAACAGACTTGACTACAGGTCTGTTCGTTTGCTGATTTAGAGTATCTGTAAATCTAAAAACGATGAAGTCAATATTCCAAACTATTGCAGGCATGACTTTTCTTTGCCTTCTCTTTTTGTGTGCTTGTCAAGAAGGAGCACAAGAACAAACTTCAAATACCGCCACGGCACCTGCCGTGAGTTCTGCCATTCCGGACATTGAAGTCCTCAACCAAAAATTAGCCGAGGATCCGCAGAATCCTCAACTCTATGCCGCGCGAGCCAGGGCCTACTACGAACACGATGGTTACGACGAGGCCATCGACGATCTCAATAATGCACTGCGCCTGGACACCAGCAATGTTGCCTACATGCACTTACTGGCCGATGTCTATCTGGATTATTTTAAGTCTAGCTACGCCTTGAAAACAATGGAGCGAGTTGTTGAACTTTATCCCAAGCGCATTCCTTCCCTGCTCAAGCTGGCCGAATTTCAGTTGATCCTCAAAAAGCACGATGAGTCCTTACAAACCATCGAACGCATCCTCAAGCAAGATGCGTTGAATGGGGAAGCCTTCTACATGACAGGCAGGGTTTTTGAAGATATGGGAGAAATGGATAAAGCGATTCGGAGCTACGAAAAGGCAGTCGATAGCGATCCTGATCTCTCGGAGGTATGGATGAAACTGGGTAGCTTGTTTGCAGAGCGCAAAGACCCTAATGCCATTCGCTACTTCGATAATGCTATACTCGTGGATAGTGCTAATATCGATGCGCATTTCAACAAAGCCAGTTATCTGCACAATCGAGGTGAATTACAAAAGGCCATTGCTACCTATCGTAATATCCATCGAATCGCTCCGCAAATGGCGGATGCGTATTACAATTGCGGGCTGGCCTACATGGAGCTGGACTCCTTGGATCATGCCTCGGCGCAGTTCGATCTGACAGTCAAGATGAAGCCGACCCATATTATGGGGTATTGCTATCGAGGGGTCGCCTCAGAGATGAAGGGGGACCTGACGAAGGCCAAGAATGATTTTAAGCAGGCCCTGAATTTGGCGCCTAATTTCGAACGTGCTCAACAAGCCCTACAGAAACTGGAATCGGTTAATTAATCTTATGAAAACAATGGCTTATCTTTTGGCGCTGCTGCTGTTGGGGGGCTGCGCTGGCGAAGTGGTGGAGGTCAATCGCGAGGTGGCTTCGGCCGAGGTAGAACAACAGGCGGTAAAGGTGGCTGCGCCGGTGCGAGCCGATACCACGCCGCCCCGTCCGGGCTACATCATCGACCGGGCTCGCCCCAAAGCACAAATTAATTCAAGCTATCCCTACGACATTCCACTGAAATCCGCAGCGGGCCAAGCCCTCAACTCTTCCGAAGTGTTGAGCCAGGAGGACCAACCCGTCGTCTTGCTCTTCTGGCTGACCACCTGCTACCCGTGTCGTATGGAAATGAAAGCGATTGCCAAAGAGTATGAAGCCTGGCAGCAGGAAACGCCTTTTCAGCTGGTTGCTATTTCGACAGATTTTCAAAAGAATTTTTCCTCCTTCACCAAGATGGTCGAAAAAAACAATTGGCCCTGGCTAAGTGTCAATGATGTCAACCGGGAGTTTCGACGGATTATGCCGGGACGGCTCAACGGCTTACCGCAGCTTTTTGTACTGGATAAAAACCGAAAGATTACCTATCACAAGCGCAAGTACCAACCGGGAGATGAGAAAGAGCTTTTTCGGCAAATTCAACTGGCGGCGGGTTAAGCCCCGCTGGCCTACGGCCTCCCAAGTTTTTAATCAATCATTGTGTGTTCTTGGCAATTACTGTTATATTAATACACATTTTTCATTAAAACATTATTACTATGGCTGTCTTAAAAGTCGTTGAAATTTTAGCCAACTCCAGCAAGAGCTGGGAAGATGCTACCCGCAAAGCAGTAAAGAAAGCTTCCAAATCCCTACACGATATTCGCTCCGTCTATGTCCAAAGCCAAAGTGCCGTTGTTAAGGGAGGCGAAGTGACGGAGTTTAGAGTGAACCTTAAAGTTACTTTCGAAGTCAAATGATACCATCAAGGGCATGATTGCTTCTTGAGCACAATAGACCTCTTGTCACATAAAGTTGGCAAGAGGTTTATTGTTTGTCGTAATTGTAGGGAACTTTACGGATAAGCTTGTCACGAAACGTAGTATTTCCACGATAGCAATTACGATTAAGAATTAAGATATTATCCATCAGAATCCTACCTCAATCGCAATTATGGATTAATATTTGTAGTATCTCTCATATCCTTTCGAACATATTGCTGTGGGTTTGTTAAAGTTTATTTAAATCCACATACATTAACTTGTAAAACTCCCTTTATTCCTTTATTTTGTAAAATGCTGGCTTGAGCTATTCTCAGTCGGTCAACAAATACAATCTATGAAGAAAGGTATACTATTCATTTTTTTTAATTTCCTCCTCATCAGCGTCGGTTACTCACAACTTGCAGTTGCCCAAAGTAACCCAGCAATCACGACTACGAGTAAGGTTAATAAGGGCGATCACCTCAAGGTGTTCCCTAATCCTGCTACGCAGTATATCCAGCTGAACAATGCCAAAGATGTTGACCACATCGTCATCTACAATGTAGTAGGTAGAAGAATGAAAAGTTATAAGGTGACGGAAGGAAAGAAATATGATATTAATAGTCTACCCGTAGGAATGTACCTTGTACAGCTAGTTGACCACAACAAAAAAGTGATCACTACTCAACGGCTGAGTAAACGATAAATATCTTTTCCCAATAGAAAGGAAATCCCTTAGTGCCGAGGCGCTAAGGGATTTTTGTTTTCATAGCTTAGCATTTTTCATTGTATGAAAACAAGCCTTTGTACAGCATAGCTACAAAGACCAACCAATGAATACTGCGTTGATTATGCAAATAGGAACTGGTTAGGGAGATGTTGGGCAGGAAGGAATTTAGGGTGCCTATTACGGCCGTATGTGTTTAGTGTTGGTTTCGCCATTAGTCTTAATATTTTGCTAAAGGGAAAATACAACACCTTTGAATAGGATTCAATCCTCGAACTGTATACTTAGCGTCATTCGCTATCTTTCTGATATTCAATCACTAGGCTTATTGTGAGGTATGCCAATTAGCCGACGAAACACATATAATAATAATCAATGTGATTCGTCGGCTATTTTATCGTGATAGGTGAAATTATCTACTTAGTACAATGCGCTTGCTTACCGTACGTTGGTCAACCAGAATGCGGAGCCAGTAAACGCCCGCAGGTAAATGGTCGAGGTCTAATTGATACGTCTGTCGGTGCGCTGCCTCGTTGACGTTGACCCTAAGCTGTCGGCCTACGGCATCGTACAAACTCAGCTGCACCTCCTCTGCACCCGGTATATTAAGCTCCAAATACACCTGCCCCGAACTAGGATTCGGGAAAAGCCGCACCCGCTTCGCCAACTCTGGATCAATAACCGAAGTCAAATTATCAATACGGAGCACGTTAGAGCTAATAATACAACCCATAGCATCGACAACCTCCAATTCATAATCCCCCGCTGGGAAATCAACCAAATCCTCGGCAGTCGAAACAAGGGTTCCATTGTTACTCCAGGTGTAAGTGTAGGGCGCTGTTCCCCCATTGATGGAAACATCAATACTCCCCAAACCATTCATACCGATTTCATCCACAATCTCCTCCACCGTCAAATGGAGTTCTGGCAACTCGGTAATGGTAAAACTATTGCTACTCGTACAGCCGCTGGCATCCACCACCTCGACTGTGTAGGTCCCGGGGGCCAAGCCATCGACTTGCATTCCCGTTTGCCCATTACTCCAGACGTAAGTATAGCCCGGCGTACCACCTTCAGCCACGACTTCCGCCGTCCCGTTCGTTTCCCCAAAGCAAAGTGCTGCATCGCTCATAACATCAGATTCCAACGTATTGGTCACAGTTACCATAAAGCTACAGCTCACCGTATTGCCTGCGGCATCCGTAAACTGATAAACCTCTTCCGTCGTCCCCTCCGGGAACTGCGCCCCACTACCCAAGCCACTCATCAATTGCGGGCTGAACAACTCGCAGTTATCTACCGCCTCCGGCAGCTGATAAGTCACCAAACCATCACAGTTATTGACCTCAATATCCGAAGGGCAGCTGATCAGCGTTGGTGCAATATCATCAACAATCGTTACCACCACCATCGTACTATGGCTATTTCCACTTGCATCCTTTACCGTCAGCTCGACCATTTGCTCCCCTAGCTCCGAACAGCTAAAGCTGCTGCGGTCAATCTCTATGCTGGCAATGCCGCAGTTATCCGAACTGCCATTGTTGATCGCATCGGCGCTGATACTGGCCTGTCCGTTGGCGTTAAGAAATACCGTCTGAGTTTGCCCGATGGCAATGGGCGGTGTATCATCTTGAGCAATGATGTTCACCTGCTGCGCTGTACTACAGCCATTTTGATCGGTAATGATAACTTCATACTGTCCAGCCATCAGGCCCATCGCTTCCGCCCCGCTTTGTCCATCCGACCAAGTATACTCAAAGGGCGGAACGCCGCCGACTGCGCTAATACTCGCCGTACCGACGGCTTCATCCGCACATTGCACATTGGTTTGGTTGGCTACGCTGGCTTCCAGTAGTGCAGGCTCATTAAGATCGATGGTGCGGGTGAGCAGGCAGCCCTGGCTATCAGTGATGGTCAAGGTATAGCTGCCAGCGGCGAGTTGGGTTTCTGTAGTACCGATATTGCCGCTGGGCCATAGGTAGCTCAGACCTCCGGTGCCTCCGGCTGCGCTGATGGAGATCATTCCATCATCACCACCGAAGCAGGAGACAGGCTGCTGTTCAGTTGTTTCTACGGTAATCGGGGTGGGGTTATCTAGATGGAGGTTGACCACAGAGGGGCAGTTGCCAGCGTCAGTAATCGTTACGGTGTAGCTGCCCGCAGATAGGCTTGTGGCCATCGCTTCCGTGGAGCCATTGGACCAGTTGTAATTGAAGGGCGGCGTGCCGCCGTTGAGAACGGCCGTGGCCTGCCCATCATTGCCGTCGAAGCAGCTGATGCTTTGTTCTTCGATGGCTGCGCTGAAGAAGGAGCAGTCGTAGGCTTTGATGTCGATAGTCTCGCTTTTGGAGCAGCCATTGGCATCCCTAATTTGTACGGTATAGCTGCCCGGAGCCAAGTCGCTGATACTGGATTCTGTTGAACCATTGCTCCACAGATAGGCGTAGGGCGGCGTGCCTCCGCTTACGCTGGCGCTTGCCTGGCCATCGTGAGCGCCCAGCGCCGACTCATCGGTGCCGGAGGCGGTACTGCTCAGGGCCGTCGGCTCGTCGATGAGCAGGGGGGTCTCCGTCGTACAGCCGTTGGCATCCCTGATTTGTATGATGTAGCTGCCGGCAGCGAGGTTGCTGAGAGTAGGGCTACTACTGCCGTCGGGCCAGAGGTAAGTCAAGGTACCAGTGCCGCCGGAGGCAGAGAGACTGGCCGTTCCGTCTGTACCACCGAAGCAGCTTACATTGCTTTGCTGGTCAACACTAGCCACAATGGCGCTGGGTTGTTCGATGATGATGTTGGCGGTGAAGGGGCAGTTGTTATCGTCTGTTGCCGTAACGGCGTAGCTACCTGGGCTGAGATTACCGATGCTCGCACCCTGCCCTCCGTTCGACCATTGATAGGTATAAGGGCCATCACCGGCAGTGAGGTTGACGCTTGCTGTTCCATTGGCTGCGCCATTACAGCTAATATTGGTAGCCTCGACCGTACCATTGATGGTGCAATTGAAGCTATTGATAGTCGCCGAAATTTCGGTCTTACAGCCATTGGCATCTGTGATGCTAACGGTATAAATGCCTGGTGTCAAATCGCTGATATTGGGCGAGCTTTGTCCGGTATTCCAGAGATAGGCATAGGGGGGCGTACCGCCGCTGATGCTTATACTGGCCGTACCATCGTCTGCGCCGTCGGCCGTCTCATCGCTGGTCGTACTGCTGCTGACAAGCGGAGCTGGCTCGCTGATATTGATACTCATACTGACGGTACAACCTACTTCATCGCTCACCACTACGCTGTAATTGCCAGCAGCCAGATCTTTAACCTCAGGAGTGGTACCGCCATTGGACCAGTCATAGTTATAAGCTCCCGTACCCCCGATAGCGGTAATACTCGCTGCACCTTCGGCTGCATTATGACAAGGATTATCGAGCTTTGTAGCGAGGGTCAATGCCAACTCGGGGGCTTCGGTAATCAGTACACTAGCACTACTGCTACACTGGTTATCAGTATTGGTTACTTGTAAAAGATAAGTACCGGGGGCATTGATGCTTGGGGAGAGGGTATGGTCTCCACTATTGATACTGCCGTTGGTGGTGGTCCATTGATAGGTGAAATTACTGCCATTAGAAGAACCGCTGCCGTCCAGGACCAGCTGAGTCAGCTGGCAGTTCAGTTCGGCGGTGGAGCCAGCATCGGCCGTTGGGGCATTGAGGTCTTGCGAAATGGCGACCTGCGCTGCACTGCCGCAGCCATTGTCATTGTTGGTGACCATAAGCGTGTAAGTTCCCGGTGTGTTGATGGTCGGATAGAGTGTCTGTTGTCCACTGATAATGCTTCCATTGGGCGTTATCCACATGTAGGAGAATTGACTGCCTGCGGAAGAATTGCTGCCGTCGAGGGTCAGCTCGGAAATGCCGCAGTCCAGGGTAGCCGTGGTCCCCGCATCGGCTATTGGGGTTTCAACATCCTGATCGATAGTCACCGAAGCAATACTTGCACAGCCATTATCGGTATTGATGACCTGTAAATTGTAGGTTCCAGGGGCACCGATTTCGGGGCTAAGGGTATTCTCTCCGCTGATAATTCTTCCTAAGCTGGTCGTCCAAAGGTAATTGAACTGACCACCTATGGAGGAATTATTGCCATCCAGCGTAAGTTGAGTGAGGTTGCAGTCCAGGGTAGCGGAAGCACCCGCATCGGCTGTCGGGGGCTCCATATCCTGATCGATGGCCACCGAAGCGGTACTTACGCAGCCATTATCGGTATTAGTGATCTGTAAAGTATAGGTTCCGGGCGCACCAATTTCGGGGCTGAGGGTATTTTCGCCATTAATAATTCTTCCCAAGCTAGTACTCCAAAGGTAAGTGAACTGATTGCCCGTTGAAGAATTACTACCATCTAGAGAGAGCTGTGTGGTGTTACAATCTAATGTCGCTGTAGCACCTGCATCCGCAATGGGGGCTTCAATGTCCTGCGAAACGGCTACCGATGCGCTGCTGCTGCAACCATTGTCATTGTCAGTAACCTGCAGGACATAGAGGCCTGGGGCATTGATGTTGGGATAAAGGGTGTTTTGACCACTACTGATATGACCGGTAGTGGTGTTCCATAGATAAACGAAATTGTTGCCTGTCGATGAATTACTGCCATCCAGGGCCAGTTCGGTACTGCTACAGTTGAGTACGGCATTCGCGCCCGCATCGGCCGTCGGCGCCGTTGTATTATTAATGATGCTTACGCTGTCCAGGCTGCTGCAACCGTTGCGGCTATTGGTGACTTGTAAAATATAAGTCCCCGCAGCATCTACCTGCGCCTGTAAGCTGGTATCTCCTCCCACAATATTGCCATTCACACTTGACCATTGATAATCATAACTATCTAAAGTATCTGTTGAGGAACCGCTCCCGTCCAGCAACAAATCAGTGATGATGCAGGTCAGCTCCGCAGCGTTGCCAGCTTCCGCGTTTGGCGCGGTGCGATCCAAGCCGACGGTAACCGTATCCAGCGAAATACAACCGTTGGAGGTATTGGTGACTTCCAAAATATATTCGCCCACCGTATCCACCAAGGGTCGTAGGGTGGAATCGCCTTCTAGAATATGGCCCGCTGGGCCGGTCCAGGCGTAGCTGTAAATATCCAGCAGGGTATCCACCGAGGAATCTGTGCCGTCTAACTCAATCTCTAAATCCGCACATGTCAGGTCTTTATTCGGCCCCGCATCGGCCGTCGGCCGATCCATTATTTCCCCAACTGCTACCGTATCCAAAGCGGTACAGCCTGAATTGGCGTTGGTAATCTCCAAGATGTAGGTTCCGGCCGCATCTACAATCGGTGTCAAGCCATCGCCGCCATCGATAATATTTCCATCCGTGCTGCTCCAGCTATAGTTATAACCCGGCCCCGATGAAGAGGCCGTCGCATCCAACATCAGCGTATCTGCATTGCAAGGCAGATTCGTATCCCCTCCGGCATCGGCGATGGGCGCAGGGGTATTTTCAATAAATGCCGTTTCTAGACTGGTACAGCCATTGGCATCCGTAATGGTCACGATATAGGTGCCAGCGGAAAGCTGATTATAGAAATTAGATGGGCTGACACCGAAGCCAATATCGTACAGGTAGCCCGGCGTGCCGCCGAAGCCGAAGAGGGTCAACTCTCCATCGCCACTGCCGCAGTTTTCGTTACGGGGCGTGGCGGCCAATTGCAGGACCGGAGGATCGGGAACACTGTGAACCGCCGTCCCCGTACAGCCGCCAGCATCCGTAATGGTGACCGTGTAGCTACCTCCGGGCAGTCCGACGATGGTAGCACCGGCGGCTCCGTTGCTCCACTGATAGCTATAGCCCGGCGTACCGCCCAAACCAGAGACGCTAATTGCTCCATTGGCTCCCCCCGCACAGTCATTACCGACGATCATATCCGCAAAGGTCGAGACTGGTTGGCTGGGACCGTCGACGGTGAAGGGGCCAAGCTCAATAGAGTGGCCTTGCCCTTCGGTGACGGTCAGGTAGTAGTCGCCGGGGAGGAGATTGCTGAGGTCTTCGGTGCGGGCACCGGTGTTCCAGCGGTAGGAGCGACCGGCGTAGCCTCCGGTGACCGTTACGTCGATGGAGCCGTTGGCCTCGCCGTAGCAGGCCACACTAGTGACCACGGCGGGCGAAGTTTCTTTGAGTTGAAAGCTCTGCAACAGCCAACGCTGCCAGGCGGAACGGGAGGCCTGCCCAATTTCGTACGCCTTTTTATTATAAGCCGCAATCCCGTAGAGCGTAGGGTAGTATTGAATGGCGTAATCGCTGCTTACTGAAGTGCTGGCCCCTTCCAGGTTGATGATGGGGTAGGGCGTTCCTATGGTCCAGTTTCCAATGGTGCGGCTACAGTTGCCATAAATGCAGGAAGTGGGGGTGCTGGCGTCGGCTTCGACCATCAGGACCATCGCCTCGTTGGCATTAAAAATATTTGTCAGGATATGGGATTGGTGGTAGCTCCAACAAGGGCCGCACCAGGTGGCGGAAAAATCGAGGATCACATCGATTCCAGCATCCAGGTAATCGTATAGGGTATGGACATTTCCATTAATGTCCGTTACGGTAAAATCTGGGGCGATAACTCCCGCCGGTAAGGGCGCAGGAGGAGGGTTTTCAGCATAGGAGAATAAGTGAAACCCTGCTAATAGCAAAGCAATTAGGTAGAGTCTAAGCTTCATAAATAGGCGTTTAAGGTATAGAAATAAGAATCCTATGTAGGATCAGCTGTGTAGAATCGAAACGGCAGGAATATTTTTAATTTCACTAATATAGCAAAATGTTGGGAAAAATTGGGCTTTTTACAATTTTCGCCACATAATCAGGGTGTTAACCAGCCCTTCTGTAGCATGATTGAATGCCTCGGGGACTTCCCCGATGGTTTGAAAACCCAACTTCTCCCAGAGCCTGACGGCCCTTTCGTTGCGCTTGACAACGATATTGAATTGCATAGCTTTATAGCCCAGCCGGCGGGCCTCTCCGAGGGAATAGGCTCCCATTATTTTCCCTATTCCTTTCCCAAACTCAGCAGGATGGGTCATATAAGAGGCATTGGCGACATGGGCGCCTAAATCTGGAAAGTTATCTTTGATAATAAATGTGCCCAGTACCCTATTGTCGTCCACGGCAACATAGCAGTACTTGTCTGCTCCACACCAATAGGCCAGCATTTTTTCTTTGCTGGAATCGGGAGCGAAAACATAGGTATCTCCACCAGCAATGACCAGCTGTATGATCTGCCAGATGGCCTCCTGATCTGCTGCTGTCGCCTTTCGGATGCTGACGGGATCGTTCATGGTTAGGATAAATATTTTCCTACAATTGGCATTCGCCTGCCCATCCCAAATGCCTTGGTCGATACCCGAATGACTGGAGCGGTCTGGTGCCGCTTGAATTCATTGATGTTAACCAGGCGTAGTACCCGGCGGACCAATTTTTCATCAAATCCCATTTCAATAATTTCCTTAGGCCCCTGTTGTTTTTCGATATACTGAAAAAGTACTTCATCCAGAATGTCATAATCCGGCAGGCTATCAGAATCCTTCTGATTGGGACGCAATTCGGCTGAGGGCGGTTTGATGATGGTGTTATTGGGAATGATCTCCTCTGCTCGATTGATGTACCGGCAGAGTTCAAAGACCTCGGTTTTGTAGACATCTCCGATCACTGACAGCCCACCGCACATATCTCCGTAAAGGGTACCGTAGCCGACGGCCATTTCGCTTTTATTGGACGTGTTGAGGAGAATATGTCCAAACTTGTTGGAGAGGGCCATTAGGATCATCCCGCGAATACGGGCCTGAATATTTTCTTCGGTAACATTTTCCGGCAAGCCTTTAAACTGAGGGCGCAACAGCTGCTCGTAGGCTTCATAAACTTCTTTGATCGGAATAATGTCATACTGTAGGCCCAGATTTTCTGCCAGTTGGCGAGCATCCTCGATCGAATGATCCGAAGAATACTGTGAAGGCATCAGCACCACCCGAACGTTCTCATTGCCCAAGGCCCGAGCCGCCAGGACGGTCGTCAGCGCCGAGTCGATGCCCCCGGAGAGCCCAATAATGGCTTTACCAAAGCCCAACTTGCCAAAATAATCCTTCACCCCAAGGACAATCGCATCGTGGATGAGCGCCATTTTCTCTTTGGGCTGCTCCACCGAGCGCCCTCCCTTTTTCACCGCCTCCAAATCGTAGCTGCGCACGCATTCTTCAAAGTAAGGCAGTTCATCGTAGAGCTGCCCGTCGGGCGACATGACAATAGACCCCCCATCAAAGATCAGCTCCGTCTGCGCTCCGCTGTGATTGACGTAGAACATCGGAATCTTATACCGCTCAATGTTGGCCCTAACTACATGAATGCGGCTTTCAGCCTGTGTATGACTAAAAGGAGAGGCTGATAAGTTGAGAATAAAATCGGGCTGCTGGGGCATCAGCTCGTCCATCGGACAGACAGTGTAGAGGGGATTATCATTGCCGACATTCCAAATATCCTCGCAAATGGTCAAGGCAATGCGTTGGCCCTTGTATTCGACCACCTTGAACTCCGAGGCGGGCTCGAAGTAGCGGTACTCGTCAAAAATATCGTAGGTAGGGAGAAGGGCCTTGTGGGCGATTTGTAAGATTTTGCCGTCGGCCAGAAAGTAAGCGGAGTTGTAGAGGTCTTTGCCTTCAATGACGGGATTGCGGCTGGGCGAGCCTACGACGACTGCGATGTCTCGTGCGGCCTCGGCGAGCCGCTGTATGGCGGCTTCAGCTTGATGAATAAAGTCGTCGAATTCTAGGAAATCTCTGGGGGGGTAGCCACAGGTGGCCAATTCGCTAAAGCAGACCAGGTCCGCCCCCTGGCCTTTGGCCTCGGCGATGGCTTTGAGCATCTTATCGACATTCCCTGCAAAATTACCGATGTGAAAGTTGAGCTGCGCTATTGCAATCTTCATATATTCGTATGTATTGTTCGATGATCAAATGGATGATTTCTCGTTGCTAGAACAAATGTACGACTACTTAGTTTAAAAATCAAACTAAGTGTAATTTTTGTTCTTTATTTCTGATGGGAGGGGGCCCAACCACCGTCCCTGGCCCTACAACTGTAACCCCCACGACCATTATGATACTTCTGTGATAAATAGTTTAAAGTTATGAGAAACACTTGGACCGAAAATGGATTTCCTTTGTAGTTGTAAGCCAAAAACAATTATCTAGACTATTCAAATCAACTCAAATGAAAAATTCAATCATCATCATCGCAGTGTTATTAATGGCTGCGTGGAATACCAAGGGGCAGGATTTAACTGCCTTCTTTCAACAAACCGACCAAGTCCTGAAAAGCCATGTTAACAATGGCCTTGTCGATTATAAGGGAATTAAGCAGGATGCTAATTTTAACCAATTGATTAAGCAAATTGCAACGACCGACTTTGAGCAGTTGGACGCTGCTACGCAGCAGGCTTTTTTGGTTAATGCTTATAACTTTCTGGTTATCAATGAAGTGTTGCGGCGGAATGTCACTAGCTCTGTACGGCAGAAGTCTGATTTTTTTGACGCCAAGTCCAATGTGGTGGGCGGGAAGAAGATGAGCCTGAATACTTTGGAGAAAAAATACTTGCTTAAGGCCTTCGGCGACCCCCGTTTCCACTTCGTGCTGGTCTGTGGGGCCAAAGGCTGCCCACCGATTACCAACTTTGCCTACACGCCTGATCAACTAGACCAGCAATTGGACCAGCAGACGCGTATCGCCATGAATAATCCCTACTTTATGAGAGTCGATCCGATTGCCGAGAAAGTGAAGCTCTCGGAGATTTTCTCCTGGTACCCTGCTGACTTTGGTGGCAATAAGAAGGCTATTGTGCAATACATCAATTCTTACCGCGAAAAGGCCATCCCTGCCGATTTTAGCATCGAATATTATACCTACGACTGGAGCTTAAATACCCAGCAGACTTCTGTAGGACTGAGCTCACCTATCGGGAACAACAGCAGCCGCTACGTCGTTTCAGCCGCTATTCCCAAGGGAACAACCGAAACCAAGTTATTCAACAACCTCTACACCGAGCGTACGCGTAGCAGCTCGGACGGCGACTTCACCAGACGGGCCAACTTCCTCACCAGCTGGCTGAGCTTCCTCTACGGGGTCTCTAACACCTTCAACGCAGGCTTTGACCTGCGCTATCGCCGGGTTAGTGTCACCGATGGCAACACCTCTCCGCTGAACGTATTGACGAACAATGCCGACAGCCGCCGCCACGGCGTCACCAGCATCGGACCGAAAATTCGCTGGGCACCGGTCAAGGAATGGTCAAATTTCTCTGTGCAGAGTGCTATTTGGTTTCCGATCGGAGACGATTTGCAAGGCAATGAAAGCCAGCCTTTCATCGACTGGGACGGTGCCGCCTGGGTGACGCAGGTATTCAACGATTTTCCGATTGGGTCCAATTTTACCCTATTTACCGAAATCGATCTCTGGATAGAAGACATTGGTTCTTCAAGCGACGGTGATTTGAACCGCGTTTCGACTCCCGCAACCGTTATTGTCAGCTATTTTCCAAATCCCAAGACTACATTTTACGCTTTAACTAACTTTTCACCGTTTTGGCAAAGTGATTTTGATTATTTTGCACAAGCCGGAGTTGGTGCAAAGTACCAAGTGACGTCAAGGTTCGAGTTAGAGGCTCTGTACACAGGTTTTACCAACAAATTTTTGCGAGACACTAACGGTCGGGCTTCAACTTTTAACATTGGCGTGCGCATTTCCGGTTAGAAGATATGGGTTGTTCCATTTCTAATTCTAATCTATATGCGACTGAAAAGATGTGGAGTACTACTGCTCTTCTTGTTGATGATCAATGGCCTACAGCTGAATGCACAGCACACCGTTAGAGCCATACATCTCGAAGGGCTGAAAAAGACGAAGTCTGATTATCTGAATCGCTTTATCGATTCTAGAGTCGGACAGTTAATGGATACGTTGCTGTTACAGGCAGATGTGCAGCGACTTAAGAACTTGAACGGAATTGCGGATGCTTCCTTCCGCATTGACACCGTAGGTAAGGAGGCCATCATTAGCTTTGAGATGAAAGAGGCCCTGACGCTTTTTCCCATCTTGAATTTTGGAGGAGTAAGGGGCAATTTCTGGTACCAAGTGGGATTTAATGATGACAACTGGCGAGGCCGTGGGCATAAGATTACGGCCTTTTATCAGAATAATGACGGACGAGATAACTTTAGTATTTATTACAAGATTCCCCAATTTAGGCGTGGTCGCTGGGGAGGATCGCTGAGTATTATGAAATGGGCTTCCATTGAGCCGCTGTTCTTTGATGACGCTACTGTGTTTTACGACTATGATAATTTCAGTGTGGGCCTGACGGGGATTTATACGTTTAACCGCCAAAATACACTGGAATTCGGAATGACCTATTTTGTGGAGGATTATGGGAAAAACAGCCGACACGAAGGCATCCCAACACCCGGGCCACAGTCGCTGGAACAACCCAAAGCGCTGGGTAAATTGATCTATAACCGGAACGCACTGAAGTACCATTTCTTCTATTTAGAGGGCTTGGACAATATAGCGAGTTTGCAAACGGTACTGAACTTAGACGATCAATCCTGGTTTCACATCTTCCTCAACGACACCCGTTTTTTCAAAAGAATTGAGGAAAATGGCAATCTGGCACTTCGTTTTCGGGCGGGCATCGCCACCAATAACGACACGCCCTTTGCCCCCTTTGTGCTGGACAGCTATGTCAATATCCGGGGCTCTGGGAACCGGATCGAGCGGGGCACCGCCGCCTTGATTTTGAACGCCGAATACCGCCATACGATGTTCGAAGGGGACAAAATTGCCGGGCAGGTGGTCGGATTCTCTGACATTGGCTCTTGGCGCAAACCGGGGGGAGAGCTGAATGATCTGGTCAACGGAAATACCTTACAATTCTTTGCTGGCGGCGGTATCCGAATCATCCATAAATTGGCCTTCAACGCCATCTTTCGACTGGATTACGGAATCGATATTCGGGATACGAATCGGCGGGGTGTGGTCCTGGGACTCGGTCAATATTTTTGATGGTGAGGCCGTATAAATTTCGTAACTTTGAAGGATTATGAGCAATTTTGTTGTTTCCGCCCGAAAGTATCGACCCCAACGTTTTGACAGCGTTGTCGGTCAAGAGCATGTCTCGCAGACCTTGAAGAATGCCCTTCAAAATGATCAGCTGGCCCATGCTTTCTTGTTTTGCGGCCCCAGAGGTGTTGGCAAGACAACCTGCGCTCGTATCCTGGCCAAAGTCCTCAATTGTCAGAACCTAACCGAGGATTACGAGGCTTGCAATGAATGTCCTTCTTGCAAAGCTTTTAACGATAATGCTTCTTTCAATATCACGGAACTGGATGCGGCTTCCAACAACAGTGTGGAACACATCCGGGCCCTGATTGAGCAGGTGCGCTTTCAGCCCCAGCAAGGAAAGTATAAGGTCTTTATCATTGATGAGGTGCATATGCTGTCGCAGCAGGCCTTTAATGCCTTTTTGAAGACATTGGAAGAGCCGCCGCCCTACGCCATCTTTATTTTGGCGACTACAGAGAAGCATAAGATTATCCCCACGATTCTATCGCGCTGCCAAATCTTCGACTTCCGACGCATTCAGGTGCCTGCGATGATTGATCACCTCCAAGCCATTTGTCAGGAGGAGCAGATTGATGCTGACCGGGATGCTTTACACATCATCGCCCAGAAGGCGGATGGAGCATTGCGGGATGCGCTTTCGATATTTGATCGGATGCACAGCTCTTCGGGCAAAAAGATCACCTACGACGATGTAATCACCAACCTGAATGTGTTGGATTATGATTATTTCTTCAAAATTATTGATGCTTTTTTGATCGAAGATTTGTCTACGGTTTTGCTGACCTTCGATGATATTCAGCGCAAAGGCTTTGAAGCAGATTTGTTTATCAATGGCCTGGCGGAGCACCTGCGCAACCTGCTAGTCTACAAAGACCCCAAGACCCATACGCTGCTGGAAGTCAGTGATGTTTTGAAGGGGCGCTACGCCCAGCAGGCCACCAATAGCCCTGCGGCTTTCCTGCTCAGCTGCCTCAGCATTGCCAATGATTGCGATGTAGAATATCGAATGGCCCGTAATAAGCGGCTGCATGTGGAGATGGCCCTGATCAAGATGGTTTATATCAATCGGGCATTGGCAGGAGGAGAATTGCCCAGCCCCGCGGGCTCGGCTCCGCTGGAAAAAAAAACAGCTGATGCTTCTGCGGCCCCGGTGAAGCCATCGCCGCCTGCGGCTCCCGTTCAGCCGCCACCCGCTTCCGTCGCCTCAACCCCAGTAAACGAGCCACCTGCGCCGCCCGTTGCACCACCTGCTGCCCCTCAAGAGTCAGCACCCCCTGCACCGGCTCCCGCACCAACAGCTAATAAGCTGCAGTTGGGAGGAGGAAAGAAAAATTCTCTGTTTTCTCTAGATGCCATTGATGAGGCCGTCGTTAAAGAGCAGAAACAGCAGGGCCAGGATACGGTCGAACTCAACCTGGACGAGGTGAAGAAAAGCTGGCTGAAATACGCAGAAAGGCTGACCTCTCCGGCGCGTAAGGATACGATGGTAAAAGCAGAGCTACAGCTACAAGAGCAAGAAATCACAGTTGTCGTCGCCCGAAAAATGGGCAAAGAATTGATCCAGCAGGAGAAAGAGCTGATGAGCTTTATGCGGCAGCAACTGAGTAGCCCGCACTTGACCATGAAATGTATCATCGACCCAAGTAAACAAATAGAAGCACCAACGAAACCTAAAGTCTTGACGCCCAAAGAAATCTATGATGAGATGCGGCAATCCAACAGTATGATCGAAGAGATGCGTAAGCGCTTTGATTTGGGAATTGACCACTGATCCTAGTTATTTTTTGGCCTTTATTTCTTAATTTTTAGATTAAAAAATAGCCAAGTATGGAAAATCAATCCTTCTGGTACCTCGAAAATATTGATGTGACAGGCATTTTCTGTCCCCAAAAATTAGGCAATGCGCATGATACGATGATGCACAAAACCTTTAAGAAGGGGGAATACATTTACCTACAGGATGATCAGTCTGACAAGATTTTCTTTCTGAATGATGGCCGAGTTAAAATTGGCAATTACTCTGAGAGCGGTAAAGAAATTACAAAGGCTATTCTTACCAAGGGCGAGGTCTTCGGTGAGCTGTCTTTGATTGGTGAGGAAAAACGCCGTGATTTTGCTCAGGCTATGGAAGAAACGACAACTTGTGTTCTCTCGGTAGATGAGATGAAAGGATTGATGCGCGACCACAGTGGCTTGAGCTTGTTTCTGATGAAAATAATGGGTTCGCGTGTACTCGAAATGGAACAGCGCCTCGAATCGCTAGTCTTCAAGGACTCCCGAACTCGAATCATTGAATTTCTGCGCGACTTGGCAACCAAGAAGGGCCAGCGCGTAGGCTATGAGATGCTGGTGCGTAAATTTATGACCCATCAGGAGATTGCCAACCTCACGGCGACTTCCCGTCAGACGGTCACCACGGTACTGAATGAGCTGCGTACCAAGAATATTCTGACTTTCAACCGTCGCCGCTTGCTCATTCGGGATATGGAAAAGCTCGCGGGCTCAGCCTCTGCCTGATTCATTGGGATATTGCAGGGGCATTAATTACATTTGTGGCAGTAAAATCCCAGTCGCTGCTATGTACAAGTTCTTACTCAAACCCCTGTTCTTTTTGCTGCCTCCCGAGCGGGCGCACCACCTGACCTTATTCTTTCTCAAACTCACCCTGGCGATCCCTATCGTCGGCCAATTGTTTCGCAGCTTCTATCGGGTCGAAGACCCCAGGCTGCATCGGCAACTGCTGGGCCTGGACTTTCCCAACCCCGTCGGGCTGGCCGCTGGCTTCGATAAGGATGGTAAGTACTTTCGGGCCATGTCCAGCCTGGGCTTTGGCTTCATCGAGTTAGGGACGGTAACGCCCAAAGGGCAGGTCGGCAACCCGCAGCCCCGGCTCTTCCGCCTACCGGAGGACAATGGCCTGATCAACCGCATGGGCTTCAACAACGAAGGGGTAGAGGCGCTGGTGCATCGCCTCCAAACCCAGCGCCCCGAAGGCCTGATCATCGGTGGTAACATCGGCAAAAACAAGGTGACGCCCAACGAGCAAGCCAGCGATGACTATGTGATCTGCTTCGAAAAATTATTCCCCTACGTCGACTATTTCGTCGTTAATGTCAGCTCTCCCAATACGCCGAATCTACGGGCCCTCCAGGATCGAGAGCCGCTGACCCAACTCCTCAGTCTACTGCAAGAACTCAATCATAAAAAGCCTCAACCCAAGCCTATCCTGCTCAAAATTGCCCCTGACCTCAGCGATGCTCAATTGGATGATATTATTGAAATTGTCAAGGATACAGGGATTGCTGGAGTCATCGCTACCAATACCACCATTGGCCGAGAGGGGCTGCGGACTTCGGCGCAGCAGATCGAAACCATTGGGGCCGGAGGCCTGAGCGGTCAACCCGTCAGACAGCGATCTACCGAAGTCATTCGTTATCTTAATACCCAATCCAATGGAGAACTTTTGATTATCGGTGTAGGTGGCATCACCACCCCCGAAGACGCGATTGAGAAACTAGAAGCGGGGGCCTCTTTGGTCCAAATTTATTCTGGTATGGTCTACGAAGGCCCCAGTTTGATTAAAAACATCAATAAGGCCCTGCTAAAAACACCCGTTTAAACGACATTCTGGAAATCCAACGCTAAACGATTCGATGCCTTGAGCATCGCAGTGTCCCCTGGTCGGGAGACACTGCTCGGACTTATTTCGCAGTTGCCCTATTCGAAAGCTATTGTGAGATTTAAAGTTCTAGCCGTGTCTCTTGCTAAAGGACACGGCGGTTAGTAGTAAACATTAGGGATAATCGTATTGGCATCCTTTTTGGAAAATTGGATACTGAAGATACAAAGCCAATTAACCTTCCCTCACTTATCTCCCGTACATCATTGGTTTTCCATTATTAAGATTGGACCGGCTATCCTCCGAACACGGAGTAGCCCTGGATAATTTTATGAACTGGTAAACTGAAGGCTTATGTTGATCTTGACGATTTTGTACCTATTGTTTGGAATTAACCTTATTGACGTGATTACGGAAAGATCTACCGCAGTGTATAAAGACCTACGATTCTGGTTAGTGATTGTCTCACTATTTGTGCTCACTTTTTTAACCGCACAAAGTTACCCAGTCTAGTAAAAAGAGATTAGTCTTTGACGACTTTCAGGCTAATATCAAGGCTCTGCGCAGAGTGCGTCAAAGCACCTACTGAAATGAAATTGACACCACATTTTGCAATCTCACGCACACTGTGGATATTGACTCCTCCGGATGCTTCCGTTTCGTAACGATCACCAATGGCCCGCACGGCTTCTCTCAATAAAGGACGTTCAAAGTTATCCAACATAATGCGATCGACCTGTCCTACTTCCAAGACTTGATCCAACTCTACGAGATTACGCACTTCAATCGTTACCTTCAAATCTTTATTTTGCTCCTTTTTGTAAGCGGTTACCGTTTCGATAGCCTGGCGAATACCTCCGCAAGCATCGATGTGGTTATCCTTGATCATAATACGATCGTACAGCCCGTAGCGATAGTTGGTGCAGCCGCCGATGCGTACCGCCCATTTCTCCAAAAAGCGAATCAGGGGAGTCGTCTTGCGAGTATCGAGAATAGTCACCGGAAGGTCTTCGACTTCGAAGGCAAAGCGATTGCTAAGGGTAGCAATACCACTCATTCGCTGCATAGCATTGAGCACCAGGCGCTCGGCTTTCAGCAGCGCCCGACTGTTACAGACGACCTCAAAGCCTACATCGCCGTAGTTTACACTCGTCCCATCTTCAATGAAGATACTGATCTCACTGCTTGGGTCAACCGTTTTGAAAATATGGCGCGCCAGGTCGACGCCCGCCAGTACACCGGCATCCTTAATGATCAATCGAGCCCTGCTGCGGGAATCGGCAGGGATGCAAGCCAGGGAGGTGTGATCCCCGTCTCCAACGTCTTCGGCTAATGCGCGGTGAATAAATTGGGTGAGTTCTTCTGTTTGGATAGGAGCTGTTGTGAGCATTTGCAGTAACAATTTTTATTTTACAGCCCCATATTCCATAAATAAACACAGAAAAGCAAGTTTTGCCCGGAAATATTCACGGGCAAAACCTGCCGTTGGTCGCCAGCTTAGAACATGACGCCAATACGGATAGTGATGTTGCTGATGGTTCCTCTAGAGTCTTCTGCTACGGTCTCGCCAGCGCCCAATGCTTTGCGCCCTGCGTCATCTGTCAGGTCGAGAAAACCCTGTTGGAAGAAAATGCCGCCGACAAGAGCCGTATTGTCATTAATTGTATATTCCAAACCACCGCCAATACCCCAGGAGAAATTGAAGAAATTGACATCATCATTGATGTTTTCATCCTCCGTATCGACGTTGCCTTCGCCACTAATATCGCCTTGCGCTTGGGTGTTGATGCCGAGTACAAAGCGAGGGATTTCTACGAAGTAACGAATGTAACCAAACTCCTGCGTACGCATTTTGAGAGCAAAGGGAATTTCAACAAATTGAAGTCCGTATTTTAGGTTAACCCCATCGGGGAGGGCATTATCATTATTGTTTAACTCTGGTCGGCTTAGCTCCGAATTGGGCCAGAAATTTCCCCCAATATCGTGTTGCAGCGTTCCACCTTGGTTGAAGGCAAAGCCAATACCCGAAACGATGGCGTAGCGACCGTCATCATCGAGGTACTTTTCGCCCAGCATTCCTAATTTCAGGCCGAGATTGGTACCATTACCATTGATTCTATTATCATCGCTGCTCATCCAGGTGAAGTTGGGGCTTACCTGAAAGCCGAAGCGAAACTCTTGTGCGTAATTGGCGTTGAGTAATAAGAACAAAAATGCGCCAATTGCTGCAATTTTTTTCATGCTTTTGAAGTTTTTGAAATGTTTCTGCGTAAGGCAGATTAAATGGTAAAAATTGATAATGGAAGCAGTTACTCGTTTTGTATTCGCAATTTTCGTGCTAACAGGAATAGCCTCCTGTTCTGTAGACAAAGGTAAAAATATTCCTGATGTTTCTCATATTTCCGCTGAGGCGAAAATCACTCGCTTCGAAAAGAAGCTTTTTGCACTGGATACGACTCAATTAGCCAATGAACTAGCGGCCCTTGAGCAGGCGCATCCCGAGTTTAGCGGAGTTTACTTCCCCAATGTCCTCGGCATCAGTAAACGCAGATTAGGGGAGGAGAAGTATGTGCAAACCGTTAATGGCTTTTTGATTTTTCCCGCTGTACGGAAATTGTACGATACGACTCTGACGATCTATCCTGATCTGCAATGGCTGGAAAAAGACCTTTCCTCCACCTTCCGTTATTACAAATACTACTTTCCCGAAAACCCTACTCCTCGCGTCTACACCTACATCTCTGAGTACGCCTACGGCGCTTTCGTCGGCGATGGCGATATTCTGGGAATCGGCCTAGACTTTTTCTTCGGTGCGGACTACCCGTATTATAATCCCGCCTATTTTCCCAACTACATCAAGCGGCATATGGATCGTAAACATATGGTGATGCGAGCAGTGGAGGCCCTGGTCGATGACCTCTGCGGGCCCCCCAAGGGCGAACGACTGCTGGATAGGATGGTGCACAATGGCAAGAAGCTCTACCTCATGGATCAGCTGCTGCCTTATACGCCAGATAGTGTACGACTGGCCTACACCAGTGCTCAAACGCAGTGGTGTGAGAATAATGAATTGCAGATGTGGAATCATTTTTTGACGGAAGAATTGTTATATTCGACCGATTACCGCAATATTCGCAAGCTGGTGGAGCACAGTCCGAATTCGCCCAAAATGCCGCCGGAGGCCCCGGGGCGCACCGCCAATTATATGGGGTGGCAGATTGTCAAAAGCTATATGAAGCGATTCCCTCAGACCAGTATGCAGGAACTGATTGAAATGAAGGATGCGCAGCAATTACTAGAGCAATCTCGCTACAAGCCTCGGCGGTAGGAGATTCTGCGGCGATCCCAACCTTGATTGCTGTAAAATTGTTATTTTGTTGGGCTAAGCACTGCTTACAATAACTAATTAAAATTGAGTAACCTATGTCTAATAGAACCATACCTTTAGTTGATTTGTCCAAATTTGTGAATGGAAATGAGGAGCAGCGAGCGGAATTCGTCGCCAAATTGGGCCGCGCCTTCCACGAAATTGGATTTGTCGGCGTCATCAATCACGGTATCCCCAAGTCCCTGATCGAAGGCTTTTTCAATTCCTCTAAAGACTTTTTTGGACTGCCAGTAGGTACCAAGAGAGCCTATGAGGTCCCCGGTTTGGCTGGCCAAAGAGGCTACACCTCTTTTGGTAAGGAACACGCCAAGCAGTCTACTGTAGCTGATTTGAAAGAGTTTTTTCAGATTGGTCAGGAGGTTGAAGATGGCGATGCTATCCGTTCAGAATATCCCGATAATGTAAAGGTAGGCGAGGTGCCTACTTTTACCAACAAGGGCAGAGAACTGTATCAAGCCTTTGAAACGGCGGGTGCCGAGCTGCTGAAGGCCATTGCCATCTACCTCGATTTAGGAGAATCTTATTTTGAGGATAAAATCCACAATGGCAACAGCATTCTGCGGGCGATTCATTATCCGCCGATTACACAAGAGCCGGCCTCGGCCATCCGGGCGGAGCAGCATGAAGACATCAATTTGATTACCCTGCTGGTCGGTGCCTCCGCCGGCGGATTGCAATTGTTGAACATGGATGGCGAATGGATGCCTATCATGCCGGAAGAAGATGAAATTGTCATCAACGTCGGCGATATGCTGCAACGATTGACCAATAATTACCTCAAGTCGACCACTCACCGGGTGGTCAACCCTCCCCGCGAGCTTTGGCACCTGCCTCGGCTGTCTATTCCATTCTTCCTGCACCCTCGCAGTACGATGGATTTGACTTGCCTGGACAACTGTATCACGGAGGAGCGTCCTCTGGCCTACGCGCCGATTACTGCGGGCGGGTACCTCGACGAGCGGTTGCGTGAAATTGGACTGAAGAAATAATCAGCCCTTAAACCTTTGAAACAGGAGCGGGTCTAATTCCCATTGATCGTTCGAGGAGCTGTCCTGACTCCCAGAAAATTTGTAACTTTGTTGAGAATAGGCTTGACTATCAAGCGTGTTTGGTGTAAAAATCATTAAAAATCCATCATTATGACTTCAATGCTTTTATTCGGTCTAGGGATGTACGAGATTATGCTCGTGTTTGCTGTAGTTCTGCTGTTGTTCGGAGGTAAAAAAATTCCTGAGCTGATGCGTGGACTGGGCAAGGGCATCCGTGAATTTAACAGTGCCAAGGCTTCTATTGAAAGTGAAATCAAGGAAGGGATGCGGGAAGCTGACCGCCAGCAACTGAAAGAGAAGAACAAAGAAAGCTAGTCTTACCTGTTTCCATAGACGCGAAAAGGGGATAAAAAGTGGGTGCTGCCGACTTTTTATCCCCTTCGTGTTTTGAGGATATGTTAGGAGGTCTGGTCTATTTGATGGTTTTGGGTTGAATATCGACGACTTTGATTTTAAACACCAGCACGGAATTGGCGGGGATGGAGATGTCGTCCTCTTCAATTGCGCGGGGGCCGTAGGCCAGCTTAGATGGAATGAGCAGCCAGCCCTCGCTGCCCTTGCTAAAGTGAGTCAGCCCTTCATCCCAGCCGGGGATGACCTTGCCCCGGGCCAGTGGAAACTCGTAGGGCTTCTTGCCGAAGGAGGAGTCGAAGGTGCTGCCATCGGTCAGATGCCCTTCGTAGTGAACGCTCAGCAGGTCGCCGCCCTTGGCCTTCGGCCCCTTGCCTTTTTTGGTAATCACATAGCTGAGCCCGGAGGGCGTGCGCTTAGTCCTCAGCTTGTTCGAAATCGCATACTGCTGGATAATCTTTTTGTCCTGTGTAAACTGTTTTTGTTGATGCTGCTCGTAGCTTTGGCGCTCTTTTTCCTCCAATTCTACCATGTAGCGATCGTATTCTTCAAAATTCATAATGCGCAGCAACTCAATTTCAAAGATCAGCGGGGTATTGGGTGGAATGCGGGTGCCAGCTCCTCGCTTGCCGTAGGCCATCGCAGGAGGGATAAACAAACGTCCCTTACTTCCCACATTGAAAAAAGGCAAACCGGCCTCCCAACCTTTAATCACCTGTCGGTAGCCCAGTTGAAAAACAAAAGGATCGTTGGCATCCGACTGGTCGAAGACCTCTCCGTTGAGAAATCTGCCCGTATAGCTGAGCACCACATAATCGCCCGCCTGCGGCTTGCGCCCTTTACCCGTTTTATCGATTAGATAAGCAACGCCAAAGGGGCCCGAGTTGGGTTGGAGATTGTGAAACCGATAGTATTCTTCTAGGCTTTGAGGGATGCTGTCCTGAGTTGACTGAAAGGCTAAAACTACGGAATGACAACAAAAACTGATCGGCAGGATCAGCATGGCATATTTTTTCATCATTTTAGAATTGTGTAAGTTCATCGGAAAGGCCGCATATACAATGCCAACAAGGCCCATCTCTTATAAATTAACGTTTTTTTATAGTTATTGCGATATCCCATCAAAACAATCAAAAAAAGACTGCACCAACACAAGGCCGGGCAGTCTTTCTCCACAATTGCTAAACATACTACGAGAAAACATAAAACAGTATCCCAATCAAAATATCTTAAGCACGCTGCGATTCGTCCAATAAGGAACCGCAGTTTATGTGATCATCATTTGGTTGACGTGCATCAGCCGCTCATTTGCGTTGCACATCAGTACGGACACTGCGGTAAAGGCAGTATCTTTAATGGGATGTTTAGCATAGGTGTGGAAATCTGCCCATCGCCGGGCTAAAATGGGGGCGCTGAGATGGTACTTTGGTTTTCATAGCTTCTGTGATCTGAGCGCTGTTTTCTCTTGAGTATAGTATTATTAAGTAGCGGGGGCTATTAACGCAGGTTTACTTATGGTAAGCTGTTGGAGCCTGAAGATTTAAAGTTGGTTATTGATCGTACTGATGAAGCTGTAGCTCCTCGATAATGTGGATCAATTTCTCCGCATAGCGTTTATCTGTAGCATAGCCGGCCTTTTTAAGGCCATGAGCCCAGCCTTTGTAATCTTTTACATCTAGTTTTTTGAGATGCTTGTAGCGTTTGCCATTGAGCATCAGGCTATGGGCGCGGTAGCTTTCCCAGGCAGTGGCATAGAGGCGGAAAAAGTCCTTGTGGCTATCATCCGTAAAATTGCTACAATGCCCTTTTGCACAGCGGCGAGAAAAGCACTTGATCCCAAAGTGGTTGTTGTTCTTACTCGCTAGGCGGCTATGGCCGGCGTCGCTTTCAATGAGCCCCTGGGCTAAGGTAATACTAGCGGGGATACCAAATTTTTCCATCTCCGCTTTGGCGACATTAAGAAAACGCTTGACGTAGGCTTTTTGGCGCTTGATTTTGGCGCTTTGCTTACTGTTGTAAGTGCTTACATTCGTCACTTCTGAATTGTGATAGGTCATGTTGCCGTACTCATTAGCCAGATTGTCGTCATTTGGTTTTTTGGAGGGTCTTTTTTTAGAAAATGGACCAAAGAAGTTCGCACCGAGGTTCATCTGACTGACTTGGTGCAGCAGCCCGCCCTGATAGTCACCCGTACTGTCTATCCTCGTCTCCCAGTTTGGAGCGGCGCTGAGGTTGAGTTGCAGGTTGATGTCTTTGTAGGTCACGACGAAGGCTAGGAGGGCCACCAAGGTCATTTTGAACCAGTGCCGGGCCAGCCAGCCAGCCGCTTGTTTCTTCTTCTTTTGGAGCATGATATTCGCCTTATTTTTAAGTTGTCCAATTGTTTGTCCCATAGTAATCGTAGGTTTTTGTTACCTTCCCTTCAAAGGTGTTGTTTTGTATAAATCGCTCGATGCAAATTTAAAACAAAATGTTTATAATTTGCAAATAATTTTACACATTTTGTTTTAAATTATAAAGCAAATTGTTTGATCTTAGGAACAAACCCAGAGATGGCGGGGCTTCCCGTGACTCGGAAGGTGAGAAAAAAAATTATAAGTGCTAAGCCTCTCGGTGTCTTTCGGTAAATTGATCCAGAAAATTTGATACTTTTCGCTCCAACTCCTCTGCGCTTTCGGCGCGAACGGACTTATTAGGCAACTTGCCTGGAAACTCTTCGATGTATACAGAAGAAGAAGGAAAGGCGTAGCTAATATCCATTTCGCTAGCCAAGCGAAGCATCCCCAGGATGAGGTCTTCTTTGACCTTTAGCTCCGTGGCGTAGCCATCTACTTCGAGCATCACCCGGAAGAAGATATTCAGCGAAGAGGCTTGCATACTGTTTAGATAGACGTAATAGTCGCGTTTCAGCGTCTTAGGATGACTCAGAATCATACGCTTTAGGCCAGAGACAAAGGCTTCAATTCGTTCCGGCGGGGTATTGTAGGTGATGCCCAGCTCGGTGGAAAAAACCCGATAAACCCGCATCCCCAGATTTTTGATCGACATATTGGCAATAGAGCCATTAGGGACAGAGATAATCGAAGTATCTGTAGCCGTGATTCGGGTCGTTCTAAAGCCGACCTCTTTGACCGTTCCCACAAAACCGCTACCCTCAATAAAATCCCCGATTTGGAAGGGTTTGTCAATAAATATCATGGCCGAGCCTAATAGGTTCTTGACCGTATCCTGAGCGGCCAGGGCCAATGCGAGTCCACCAATCGAAATCCCCGCAACGAGAGCAGTAACATTGACATCCAAGAGGCGCAAAATCTGGATGATCCCACCAATAATAAAGATAATGTAAAGCATTCGGCGCACAATGGGCAGCAGCTGCTCATCCATCTTATGCTCTGTACTTTGCGCGTAGCTGCTGGCATAAATCATGACCAAGTCCAAAATCCTCAAGACCAGTAAGACGGTAAAGCAGGTGATCATAATCCTAATACCTGTGATACTGAACTCCGCTAGCCCAATGGGCAATTGCAAAATGGGGATTAAAAGACGTATCAGCAAGGAGATCAATAGCATGCTAAAGACTCGGGCGATTTTGTAAATCGGGGCCTTATCCTCCATCAGCTCCGTGTAGCGGGAGCGCGCCAAGCGTCGAATAATGGGATACAATATTCTACTCAGCAGCTTATGGGCGATCCAGCTCAAGAGCAGCAGAATCAAAATACCAATGTATTGCCAGATGGCCAGCCCCATGATGTGTTGTTGTCCTAGCTTGGGGAGAAGATTCAATAAAATATCAGTGCCAAAAGGATAGATCTTCTTGTGCAATTCTGGGATCAACTGTGCCGTCTCCCGCGAGTAGTACCAGCGCTCATCAATACGTTCCAGGTAGACCTGCGGCAGCTCGTCCGGAAATGGCGTGTAGTAAGGTTTGTTGGTCAAGCTATCAATATAATCCGCCTGCTGCGGCAGCAAATTGAGGTGGACATACAGCCCATTACCATCCAGAATTTGTTTGAGCTTGATGGCTTTCTGCCGCCGCTCCACACTATCCGCAATCTGATAAAAGGTCTGCCCCGCAATCTCCGGTTGATAGGTATTGGTTTGCAGGTAATACAGGTGCACATGCATGCAGTTGTAAGGCGTCTCCAAAGTGGGAGAGGGCGCATTCTCGGTCTGCGACCACAGTGGTGCGCAAAGGCAAAGGAAGAGCAGGAGTAGAATCGGCGATTGTGATCGATGCATCATGGATGCAAAGATAGGGACTTCGGGCGGGAGCTAGGTTAATTTATGAGCCTTATATCGATTTCGTAGTTAGTCATCCTTTTGATTTGGACATCTTTGAAACTTTGATGCATTGGGTTGATAACTACATTATACTCTTCGGGGATGATTACCGAGGGGACTTTTATGGCGAGGTTATTTTCTTCAATTAGATATTGCTTTCCGAGGTTTTTCAATTCAACTGGAGGGGGAGCATTTTTCCAATTTTTAGGCAAATCCTCCAGGGCAATGACTTTTATATCTTCGGTATTTAAGGGTAATTCGATACTCAGCAGTTTGAATTTCGGAGGAGTTAAATCATAATCAGTATGGACAAGCAACTCTAGTGTAGACAGTGATCTTGTTTCAGAAGTATACAATGCGGTCATTCCTTTAGGGGTCCATTTTCCTCCGTATATCTTTGCGCCCGTACCGGAAATATCTTCACAATAGGTTGCTTTAGCAATTCGATAGACAACCATATTTAGGAGATTATACCGTGTTCCAATCTACCTAATTCATCGATAATGAGTTGAATGCCAAAGGTAGTATCAAGCAGTTTTTTAGGCACCATGTTTCCGAGGCCTCTAATCTTTCTACTCATCCACAATTGAAACTTTTCTTCATCCTCGAATAACTCGTATCCCTTGTTGTACAACTCTACAATCTGGATTAATTGAGCAGATATATCAGTTCTTAATGCTTTATCCTTAGTGTATCTATTGATTTGTCGCTCAGATAAGGAAATGATTTTTGGGAGTTCTTTGATAGATATCTTTGTATAATCAAGAATGTCGTGTAACTGCTTGACAGTCAGTCCTTTTCGGCTTAATTCAATATAGTCAAAAGGACTTTGAATTTTAATATTTCTGCTTTCGTCACTTAAGAGCTGACTAATTTGAACCATGTTTCTGCATTTGTCTATAAATATAGTGACATTTGGTAGGATAGTCAAATGACGGGGGACACATGCGGTGTTTTTCGGTTGACGGTAGAACGCCGTTGGCATTTTGGTTGACGCCCGCCTGCCGGCCGGCAGGATAGACGGCCGAACGTAGTGGTTTGTAGAGGAACGCGGCTCCGCACGTTTCTTTCGTCTCACTACGTCCGCCAAATACCGTCCACCGTCCACCGTCTACCCAAGCGCCAAAGGCGCAACCCGTCCCCCCCCCTAAACATTTTAAAAAATAAAATATATTCCCCGCAACATATTCCAACAACCTGCGATATAACAAATAATCGTATCCCAGGTGATGCCTGGGTATTTATCAACCAAAACCGTTTTTGAAAAAATAATGAACTAAGCTTTTATCAACAACAGAAAGAACGAGGAGTACCCCGACAGTGTGCTTTATGAATCTTCCAAATCATTAGCCATTGTACTTACAACCATCCCAAAACCTTTGTTATCCCAAAACCCGTTTTAGTTCTTAAACCTCGCCATTGTTGACTTCTCTTTCTGCATGTTCCCTATCAGGGCTATGGCTCGTGCTCGCATTCGCACTGGCTACAACTCTTTCTTCAGGGGATAACGAATATCACTTTATGTTAATGTCACTCTATGTGACCAACTGACGAAGGGCAGCAATGCCCAACGCTACGCTCTGGAATTTTCGTTCCCGCGCCTGGCCTTCCGGCTTATGTTCGGAAGCCTGCCCAGGACATTTCAGTGCTGCCATTGTTCATCAGGTCCCTCTCAACATGGTCTATAACAAGATACACTTGTAGGCCCTGGTGAGCTATGCCTGGATTTTAAAGCACCCTTATTGCACTACATTTTTAAACACTCAAATCCAAAAACCATGAATTGCCTTAGCAGCAATATCCATTTATTCCCTCATCGTTTCGGCCGCTGGATCAGGCCGCTGGGCCTTTGGCTGGCCCTCCTTTGTTCATTGTCTCTACAGGCTCAAACCTGGGTCGGTGGTGGAGATGGCACCTCCTGGAATGATCCCGCTAACTGGGACAACAATGCCGTTCCTGGCCCCGGTGATGATGTGACCATCAACACCCCCGGTTTTGCCATCCTCGTTCCTGGGGCGGGTAGCGGGACCATCACGCCCATTCGCTCGCTTGACATCAACACCTCCATCAGCAATCTACGCATTATCAATGGAGGCCTGCTGACCATCGATGGCACCGGAGGGCCCAATGCCTTTGGACTGCGTATCCAAGGCGGTGGTTTCATCTTTCAGGTGGATATTGGAGGATTGTTACAAATCCAGCATATTGACGGTCGGGGAATTGTCAATACCAACCGCAGTAATTTTAATAATGAGGGGACCGTATCCATCGAAAATACGACTTCAGATGGCTTGCTGAATGAGGTAACACAAGATAATATGGTCTTGAACTTCACTGGAAGTGGAGACCTGCTGCTGGACAATGTAGCAACCGTCAGTGGAAACGGCGTTCATAACCAGATTGGAGGCAATACCACCTTCAACGGGATCATCAACTTCGATCAGGGCCTGGTAGATATTGATATTGTGGGAAATAATGACGGCTGGCGCAATGCGATCGAGACGACCGTGAATCAATCTACCATTAATATCGGGCTACAGACGGGCTTGGGAGGATTGATTATGAATAATATCGCCCGCGATGGTATTGCCAACTTCATTTCTGCCACTTCTATCAATCAGTGTACCATCAACTTTGGTCCGACAGTTGGAGCAGTAGACATTGACACGACCGGACGTCACGGGATTCATAATGAGTTGGGCAATGACGGTTTGGTGAATATGGAGATCAGCGGTGAAATGCTGCTGCAAAATGCCGGTGGAGAAGCCATCCATAATAACGCGGCTAACACCAGTGAGATTAACTTTACCAATAGCAATTCGCTGACCATTACAACTATTGCTGGCGCAGGTATCCTTAACCAAGGGACTGGCCAAGTTGTTTATGTCAACAATGATGATCAAGACATCCGAATGCTCAATGTGGGGACAACGGGCATTGTAAACCTGGATGGGAGTGTTTTTGTAAATAGAACCTGTGCCTTTATCGGAGTAGGCAGTACCCCAACCGGCCTCCTACAGACCGGCGGTGCCCTCTTTTCCAACTTTGGCCTCCTCAACATCGCCGGAACCGTTGGCAACGATGCCACCAGCGCCGGAACCTTCAATAACACCGAGGGCCGCGTCCTCGTCACCGGAGGCACCCCCTCCGGCTTCACCGGCGCTACCCCCAATCCCAATGCCGCCCTCAACGACTCCGACGGCGTCCTCGACGGCATCGGCGGCCTGCTCTCCGAAACCGGCCCCCTCTACCTCGTCGCCAACGGCCAGCCCTTCGCCGACCCCCTCGTCTTCTGTGAAGGCGACCCCGACATCGTCCTCAGCGTCGTCAATGATCCGGGCGGTGGAATCTACGCTTGGTCCAACGGCGATAGCCTGGTGTCCACCCTCACGCTCGCAGCCCTGCCCGACAGCAGCGGCCTCTACTCCGTGACCATCACCGACGAGACTGCCGGCCCGGGCTGCGAGACCTATTCGGCCTTCATCAGCCTGGTCGTTAACCCCGCCCCACCGGCCATCGCCGCTGGCGGTACTACCAGCCTCGAAATTTGCAGCGACGAGCCCGCAGGGGCCGGCCGCCGCGTCACCCTTAGTGACGGCAGCCCGCTGATTGATAGTATAGCCTGGTCGTTGATCAGCTCGCCTACGGCGGGCGTGCTGACTGACTTTTTTAGCATCATTGGCCCCAACGGGCGGACGGCGGAGGCGCTGACTACGGCGCCCGCTGGCGACTATATCCTCGAAGCGCAGACCTTTAGTGCCGATGGCTGCGCCAGCCTCAGCGTCGAGACTTTTACCATTACCATCAATGCCGTACCTACCGGTACTATCGCCCTCAGCCAACCGACCATCTGCGCTGATGCGATGACCATCGACCTGACCTTTACGGCCAGCGCCGGTACGGGACCATTCACCGTCCTACTCGGCTCAGATGCTGATGGCAACGACAGCTTCGACCCCGCCGATAATCTTACGGTTACTCAGAACAATATGGGGAACCCCTTGATGAGTGGTGATGTGATCAGTATTCAGCGCCTGGCCTTGGAAGATGGGGGTATTGCGGGAGATTATGAAATTCGCCTGCGAACCATTACCGATAGTGAGGCTTGCCAGCAAGTAGGGGTTGGTCAGGATGTAGCCTTGACCATCAATCCGACGATCATTGATGCAACGGTAAGTCCGATGCTAGCCGAGGTTTGTGCTGCAAATGATAATCTACAACTCGCGGTTGATGCTGTAGACGTGGGCGCTGGTTTGGTGACCCCACCCTCGGGCTTCACCTACAGCTGGAGTTTGAGCGCCCCTGGTCTGGGCAGCTTGGACGATGCCAGCTTGATCAATCCGACTTTCACGCCAGCGGCGGGGCTGACCAGCGATGCGCAGCTCACCGCGACCGTGACCATCGCCGATGCCGAAGGCCAGTGTACGGCTACTTTTAGTCGACAGATTAATCTATTTATCCCCCTCACACCAACCGCTACGGCCATCAATACTTGTACGTCTGAGGGGATGAGTTATAACCTGACCTTAAATAATGCCACTGTCAATCCCAACTCGGGCGGAGTTGTACAATGGTTTGAAGAGGATCCCGATAATGGAGGGACACGCATTGATAATTTAGCAACAACTGGTACAAACGAAGAAACCACTTTTAATCTAACCACCTTCATCAACGGCGGTGGAACGCTTTGGGCAGCTATCGTTAATGGTCCTTGCAGAGAGGCCATCCCAATAACCGTAAACTTTAATGACCCGCAAGGAACCATTAGCGTTGCTTCCCGAAGCTGTGATCAAGATGGACAGATTACTTTGACTTTTAATACCCCACTGGCAGGTAATTTTATGATTGATCTGGCTACGGATGAGAATGATGGCAATGGCTTTGCAGCCACCAGTAATCCTTACACCGTAGCAGATGGAGACCTGATTGTTTTGACGGCGGGTGTTGACTACGACGCAGCAGCGGTGCAGCTAGGAGTAACGCATACCTTGAGTATCCAGTTGCAACGCATCGAAGATGCCGCAGGCTGCTTTCTGGATGGGTTGACCACCACCGTGGCCACTATTGTTGATCCTGATCCGCAGGTCTTGTTGCGGAGCAATGGGGCGACGGTGAATTCGGGAGACAGCATCAGTGTTTGCAACGGTAGTCCGGCGGGCTACTCCCTTCGCCTGACCGGCAATAACCCCGATGATTTGGATGTCGAATTTCTCGTCACCAATATCACCATGGTCCCTCCGATGAGTGTGGACCTCAGTGCGGCCTGGCAGTTAAACACTGCTTATGCAGCTGTCGCTGGCCCTTATCCGACCGAAACACCAGTACCAACTCCAGTGCTGGCTGCTGGTGCTCTGAGTGGAGCAATCACTTACGAAGTTGTTCCACAAACTACCAACGAAAACTGCCAGGCCGGCCCGATTACTTTCACCATCCAGCTGGAAGAGACGCCGAATGTCTTTGTCGTAGAAGGTATTACTGCCGATACACTCTGCAACGGCACCTCACCTTCGGTGACTTTGGCGACCAATTTCTTTCCCAATAATGATGTCGAATTTACCATCACAGTAATTGATGACGACACCGGAGATGGCGATGATGGAGTCGTTGGGGGAATGAACCAAGTCATTGATGGATCGGTAGCCGTTTATGATCCGATCAATAATTATTCGACCTTCAGCATTCCAGATGTTCTGAGCAATGCAGATGCGGATGGTACGCCGGGCGATGAGTATGAGGCCCAAACTATTCATTACCAAATTGCAGTTAATCGAAAAAATCCACCCGGCCCTAACTGCGGCTTCCCAGAACAGATAGATTTATTTTTCACCATCTTCCCTGATGCCTTTGACCTACTGTCCTTCGCCAACAATGACACCAGCATTTGCTCGGGTGAAAACAGCGACATCAGCATCGGCCTGACCGTAGAGGGCAATGAGTTTGTCGGCCCCGTCGAAGGCGGGCCTCATAAGATACAGCTGCTCATCACGCCGATGGCTGCACCCGACGCCAACAATCCTTCGATGATCAGTCTGCCCGCAGCCACCACCATCATCTTCGGCAATGACCCCGATGGTCCCGACGATATTACGGGCACCAGCGATGATGAAGTCTTGAGCTTCGACATTGCCGATCTGCTGGCCAACGCAACGGGCAACCACGCCCGCATTGCCTATCAATTCGAGGCCACTTTGATTACACCTACTGGTGATGAGCTGTGTACACACGTCTTTCCGGAAGAGGTGGTCGTTGTCAACCCGGAGCCTGTTTTAGCGCCGAGTACGCTGACTAGTATTTGCTCGGGTACGGGCATTCCAGTAGTGGATTTGGTTACCGAGAATCCGATGTCGGCAGCCGGGGCGATGCCTGCTTTGCAGAATGTGACGGCAGACTGGACGATTACCAGCCTGCCCACAGGAGTGACGGCGACGGCAATGATGGGAACGGAGCAGGTAACGCCTGCGATGGCAGGAACGATACTGACTTTGACGAATATGACAACGACTGCGCAGGTAGTGAGCTTGGAGTTTGTGCCTCAGAATGCCGTAGGCTGTATGGGGACGCCGCTGGTGGTAGACTTGACCGTGAATCCATTACCCGATGGCGACATTAGCTTTGCGACGGGTAATGAAAGCATTTGTATCGGAGAAAATATTCAGCTCGACTTTAGCACAACTACAGGCACTTTGCCCTACGATATTTTGATTGGCGTCGATCCGACCAATCCGGATGATGCCGATTTTGTTTACGAAAATCTGGCTCCCATTACGGTGACCAATCCTGCTGATGGAATCAGTATTGCCAATGGGGATTTACCACTAGCCTTGCAGAGTTTTATTGGAGAAATGAGCATTCGCCTGATCAGCATCACTGATGCCAACGGCTGTGTGCAGTTCATCGGTGATGATGTTGATTTGACCATTAATGAGTTGCCAAATATTACGGCCAATGGCCCTCGACGCTTTTGTCAAAATGATGATCGAGCAGTATTCATCAACGTAGCCGGAGGCAGCGGCGATTACAGCTATACCTGGTCGCCCGCGGTCGCTTTTGCCGATCCAACTATCGAAGATGCCGTATTCCTGGCCTCCGTTACTCCCGGTACTTATCCAGTCACGGTAAATGTTACTGACAACCAAAGTGGCTGCATGGCCAGTGCCAGTCTGGATATTATTATCGAATCTTTACCGGATGTAGCCTTGATGAGCTCGCCGAGTACCATCTGTGAAGGAGGAAGTATCATCTTAGATTTTAGTGAAACGATTGATGCCGGGTTGCCTTTTACCATCACTGCAATCGCAGACGATGGGGTAGGAGGTACGGCTACGATGATGCAGGCTGGAAATACCGATACGGGCAGTCTGACTTTTACCGAAGGCACAGACTTTAACGGCTCCGTGACTTTGACCGATATTGAAGTCATTTTTGATAATCCACCGAGCAACTGCTCGCGCAGCTATCCCGATATTGCCGTAACCGTTATTCCTGATCCTACTGTGATGATCAGCTATACCAACCCTACGGCTGCACAAGGAATGATCTGTAGTGGAGATACGGTACAAGTCGCCCTGAGCACGAATGCTAGTGGTGTGGAAGGCACCGATTATGTTTACCGACTCGCGGATATTGTTTATGATTTTGGCAACGATGGTGTTGACGGAACGGGCGCTTATCCAACCGGCGTAACCGGGAATTTTGTAATTGGACAAAACCTGCCCACCGGAGCATTACTCAGCGATGTCCTTACCAACACCAATGGCGAGGATGTTCTGATCCGTTACCGCGTACAGGCCGTCCTGCTCAACGCTCCCAATTGCGAAGGCCCTCTAACCAATATCGCCGTTATCGTCAAACCGGCTGCACCTACCCCTACTGTCACTCTCGCCCTGGACGTGGCCCCCGCTCCAATCAGCGGCAGCAGCAGCTGCCCGGGCACCCAAGTCGCCTGGAGCATCGCCAACCCCTCAGCCGCCCAGCTGATTTTCCACCTAGACATCAGTAACCCTGATGAAGTCTTCGGTGCTGGCGTACTGCCCTCCGGGCTGCAAACTGAGGCCGATGGCCTAATCATCGCCCCAACCGCAGCCCCCTACACATTGGGTACCTTCACGGCCACCGACGCCGGCACCCTGCTCATCACCCTCACCCCCTACGCCGATGCCAACAGCAACGGAATGCTGGACCCCGAAGAGCAGGCCTGCCCCGGCGCTACCATCGACCTTGGCCTCAACGTCGTAGCTAGTCCCGACATCAGCCTGACTTATAACAGCAATCCCAGCGGCAATGCTGGCGAAATCTGTAGCGGCTCGGCCCTCGATGTCGGACTAAGCAGCAGCAGTACCGGGACAGAAGGGGTAGATTACGAATTTGTGATTATGAATATCCGCCACGATGATGGAATGAGCGGAGACAACGATATTTTGACACCTTCGGGATCGGCCAGTGGCTACGGCCCTGTCAACGGCAGCTTGGCTGTTGGCGATGTCGTGAGCGGCGGGCTGACAGAGACCTTGATTAATACGCTGAGTACAGATGTACGAGTAGCCTATCAGGTCAAGACCCGCTTGATCAATGCACCGAACTGCGAAGGCCCGGCGCGCTGGGTCAATGTGGTGGTCAAAGGGGCCTTGACGGCGAGCATTACGCCGGTAAGCCCGGTTTGCCTGCAAGATGCGCCGTTTAACTTGACCGCTATGCCAGCGGGTGGCTTATTCAGCGGCCCGGGCATCACCGATATGTCATTAGGGACCTTCGATCCGATGGATGCGGGGGTGGGTACCCATACAATTAACTATAGCTTTACCGATGGTAGTGGCTGTACGGCAACGGCCAGCACGACGATTACGGTTGGACCGGACATTACCTTCCCGCCCGCTGGCCCCTTCTGCGTAGATGCCGCACCGACCATTCTCCCGGCGATGCCCGCTGGCGGAATCTTCTCCGGCCCGGGCGTTGATCCGAGCACGGGCGAGTTCGACCCTGCTGCTGCTGGCGTCGGCGTTCAGCCCATCACCTACACCTTCACCGATGGAAGCGGCTGTACCGGGCAAGTCACCATTATGATTACCGTAGGGCCAAGCCTGGCTCCGACGATTGATCCCGCTGGCCCCTTCTGCGTCAATGAACCTGCGGTCAACCTAACGGCGATGCCTACCGGAGGCACCTTCAGTGGCCCCGGCATTACCGACGGAGCCGTAGGCACCTTTGATCCCGCTACGGCTGGCCTAGGCGTTCAGACCATTACCTACGAGGTGATGATCAACGGCTGTATGGCAACGACAACGATCATGATTACCGTACAGGATTTACCCGTCATTACTTTCGGACCGCCACCATCAGTCTGCGTAGATCGCGATCCTGTAGTCATTTCGGTACTGCCAGCGGGCGGAATGCTCAGTGGCCCCGGTATTGACGCTGTGGCCAGCACCTTCGATCCCGGTGCGGCTGGCCTGGGTACGCATGTGATCCGCTATACGGTCACCGATGCTAATGGCTGTAGCAATACCGATTCGATTACGATTACGGTTCCAGAATGCATTGATCCATTTATTACCAATATGGCGCCTTCGATCAGCGATCCTTGTGTCTGTTTGACCAATGGTCGCTTTTCTGAGGAGGTCGCTATTTTCTCTAATCCCGGAGAAACCTGGACGATTAACTCGACGACTTTACTGAATCCATTGAGTGGTTTACCCTTCCTGGCTGGAACGGCTTTGGTGGAAGTCCCCATCAATGTAGATACGAGTAGTTATGTCATCACGGGTATCCATTTGGATGGTGCGGGCTATACCTTGAGTGCCAGTAGTCCTGATCAGCCGGGCTTAGTATTAACCATTAGCAATACTTGTTTTTATCCGCAGTTGGAATTTGTGGGCTTGAACAATGCGTATTGTTCGGATGCCAATTCGGTGGTCTTGCAGGCCAGTGCTGGTGGTGCAGCCGGGATGGGGCTGATTCGGGTAAATGGCAATAGCCTGCCGACGACGGAGGACCCTGTGACGGGCATCTGGTCGGCGGATTTGAATGCGGTGCCACTGCCTGACGGCAGCTATACGGTTAACTTTAGTTTTGATGCCGGAACGGCTGGGTCGATGGATCCTAATGATCCGGGGTGTGTAGTGGATATTAGCGATGGCTTTCAGCTGATTTCTTCGGCGGGTGCTTTAGCTTGTAATGATACCATTAACCTTTCTTTGGACAATCTCTGTCAGGGAGAGGTCAGTGCCGACTTTATTTTGGAAGGCACTTATATGCTGGATATTTTCCAGGTCTTTATTTACGATGCCAATAACGATACCTTGACCGGGCCGATTGATGCCAGCTATGTAGGGCAATACTTGACCGCTTCGGTGGTGGATACTTGCTCGGGCAATTCTTGCTGGGGAGTTATTTTTGTGGAAGATAAATTTGCGCCGAGCCTGAGCTGCGGAAGGGATACCATCGACTGTGATGAGGATCGCTCGCCGCAGGCCCTGGGGCTGCCCATTCCCTCCACGGCAGTAGCAACGGCAACCGGGGCCAATAGCTTTAGTGTGAGCGGCCTGGATTCTTGTGGCCTGGTGACCTTGACCTATGTGGACAATGAGACGACTTCCAGCTGTCAGGGAGAATTTGCCTCTAAAATTTTCCGAACCTGGACGGTAGTCGATAACTCAGGCAATTCCGATTCTTGTATAGATACGATTTGTATTCTTCGGGCTACTTTAGCCAGTATTGATTTGCCAGAAAACTTTGATGGCATCAGCAATCCGGCCTTTGTGTGTAGCGACACCTGGCCGCAGACTGCCGAGGGCTTCCCAAGCCCAGATACAACAGGTCGTCCCGGCAATACCGGCTGTTTCAATATTCAATCGACCTTCTCCGATACCCGCATTGATGTTTGTGAGGGGACTTACAAAATCCTGCGTCGCTGGACTATCCTCGATTGGTGCAGCAGCGGTGGGGTTCGTTTCCACAATCAAGTGATTAAGGTGATGGACAATGTCGCACCAAGCCTGACTTGCCCCGCCGACTTCACCATCGCCATGAATCCTGATCTTTGTGTGGCCTCAGATTTCATCCCCGTACCTACGGCCAATGACCTCTGCTCGTCAACCTTCAGCATCACAGCCAGTTCCCCCGGCATTACCATCAACCAAAGTGGTAATCTGATTTCCATCAGCAATGTTGCAGCGGGTGTTTACACCATTACCTACACCGTGACAGACGATTGCGGAAACAGTGCCAGCTGTAGTGCTCAGATGACTGTAGAAGATCAAATGCCCCCTTCGGCCATTTGTGATCTCAATACCACGGCGACGCTCCAGTCGGATGGAACCGTGCAAGTGATGGCCATGACTTTTGATGATGGTTCGTTTGATAATTGTGGAGCCATCTTCGCCAAAGTGCGGCGTATGGACATCAATGGTTGCGATGGCTTGAACGGCGATGATAACCCGGCTACACCGGCTTATGACGAATGGTTCGACGACTCGGCCTGGTTCTGCTGCGCCGATATAGATACGGTCATGGTGATCTTCCGGGTCTACGATGTCGATCCCGGCGCTGGCCCAGTCGATGAAAGTCGTCACCAGCAGGGCGGCGACCTGTTTGGCCGATTCAATGACTGTATGGTCAGGGTCTTTGTACAAGACAATGCCCCAGCGGCGCTGATTTGTCCGCCAGATATTACCATCAGCTGTACATTCAACTACGATATAAATGATTTGGCAGCTGACTTTGGTCAGATTGTAGATGATCCGGCCTTGCGCCAGACCATTAGCATCAATGATCCTGGGAATACCAGTGTAGCTCAGCCCAACGACTGGGGACTAGATGGCGTGGTCAGCAGTAGCTGTGGCGATTTGGTGAGCGAGACGGTGAGTAGCAATCTCAACTCTTGTGGTATTGGTACCATCACTCGTACTTTTAGCCCGGCAGGCTCCAGTTCCAGCTGTACACAAACGATAACGATACAGGATTTCAATCCATTTACCGTTAGTGACATTACCTGGCCCGCCGATATTGAGGTCATGGGATGTAGTGGTGGTGGCGCAGATGTTTCCGTCACGGGCCGTCCGAGTTATATGAACACTGCATGTAAGCTATTGGCCGATACCTTTACTCAGGAAGTCTTTAATTTTAATGATGCCTGTTCAAAAATCTTCCGTTACTGGGTGGTGATTGACTGGTGTTCTTTCGATAATGCTACCGGAGCAGGAGTATTTAGAGATACGCAGGTGATCACGATTTTGGATACGGTTGATCCTGTATTCACCAGTGCTTGTAGCGATACGATGGTTTGTGTACCGAACACCAGCTGTGAAATTGATCTGAGCCTTACCGCTACTGCTAGCGACGATTGTACGCCCGATAGCCTCCTGCGCTGGGAATGGGCAGTTGATTTGGACAACGATGGATCGTTCGAAACAACGGGCACTGGGCCTACCGTCAGCGGCATCTATCAACTGGGGACCCATTTGATCAGATGGATCGTCAGAGATGGTTGTAATAATTCCAGCACCTGCGAGCGATTGGTCACTGTAGCCGATTGTACCGCACCGAACCTGATCTGCCGGGTAGCTGTAGGCGTACCGCTACCACCGCGTACGGGTTCTGTAGATGTCAATGCCAGCCTCTTCAACCTGAGCACTACTGACAACTGCTCGCCGCCCGACAGCATTCGTTTCACCTTCTCCTCAGACATCAACGATACGTTGCTTACGCTGGATTGCTTGACGGCCCGCGATACCATTGAGCTGGACATCTTTGCCTTCGATCAGTTTGGCAACCGCTCCGATTCTTGTACCGTAAGTGTCCGAGTTACAGGCTGCGATTCGCCGCCAACGGCAACCATCACTGGAGATATTCTGACGGAGGAAGGCCTCGAAATGGAGGACGTCATGGTTCGCCTCGATGGAGGAATGAATACTGAAGAAATGACCGATCTGGCCGGCGGCTACGCCTTCGACAGCTTACCGACAGGCTACAACTATACCATTACTCCCGAAAAGAATACCGATCCGCTCAATGGCGTCACCACCTTCGATTTGGTCTTGATGAGCAAGCACATTCTAGGGGTCGAACCCCTGGGCTCCCCCTACAAGATCATCGCTGCCGACGTCAATGCATCCGGTACGGTGACGACCTTCGATATGCTGCAATTGCGCAAGCTGATCCTGCGCATCGACAATGAGTTCAGAGACAATACCTCCTGGCGCTTTGTAGATCGCGACTACCGCTTCCCCGACCCAGTTAATCCTTTCGCCAGCGCCTTCCCCGAAGCCTACTTCGTCAACGGGCTGGCGCAGGACCTGCGCTCGAATTTTGTGGCCATCAAGACGGGGGATGTCAATTGTAGTGCCGTCACTAATCTGCTAGGGGCAGATGATCGGGGCGATTACCCTGACTTGATCTTCCAGCTAGAAGAACAAGGCCTGCAAGCGGGCCAAAGCTACGAAGTGCGCTTCACCGCCGAGGACTTTGAGGAGCTACTGGGTTATCAGTTCAGCCTGAACTTCGATCCGGATCTGCTGGAATTTGTTGGCGTCCAAGGCTTGGCGCTGCCGGAGCTGTCTGCCGATAACTTTGGCCTGCATAGCTTGGAGCGTGGCCTCATTACCACCAGCTGGCATCGCCCGCAGGGATTGACGATCAGCGAGGGGCAGCCGCTGTTTGCGCTGCGCTTCCGCGCTAAGGGGAATGGTCGACTCAGCGAGGCTTTAGCCCTGGGCGAGGCTTCGCTGCTGCAAGCGGAGGCTTACCGCAAAGATGGCCAGTCGGCAGGGCTGATGGATGTGGCCTTGGACTTTGTGGAGCAGGCGCCAAGCGCGCGCTTTGTGCTGCACCAGAATCGCCCGAACCCCTTCCGCAACGAGACGCTGATCAGCTTTGAGCTGCCGGAGGCCGGGGCGGCCACCCTGAGTATATACGACCTATCGGGTAAGCTGCTGCAAGTGTACGAAGGAGCGTATGAGGCAGGATACAATGAGCTTAGCATCAACCGTGGTGATTTACCGCATGGCGGCTTGCTGTACTACCAGCTAGACACGCCGGGGCATACGGCGATCCGAAAAATGACATTATTGGATTAGATACCAAGTTGAGATGAACGAGATTTAAGAAACGCTGTTCTGGGAATTTTGAAACCAGTTCTTGGAATGCCTCCTCCGACCTTCGGGGGAGGTTTTTTATTGGCCAACTCATTTTAACACTTGAATTTGGTATAGAGTTGAATTAAATGTTTTGATTACTTCTCCAAGATGGTTAGAGTGAAGGAATATTTGAGTGTTTGACTTGGCAGTTTTAATTTTATAAATTATTGATAATCAGATATTTGGTATTTTTAATTTGATTAATAGGCTGTTTTTTTAATGTCGTCGATCAGGAGATGTTGCCGTAAATGTAACGTTTAAATTCTCTATATTTAGTTATTCAAAAATGGTAGTACTTTCAACAACTAAGATTTTGTACTAGAAAGTTAGCGTTTATTCTAATATTAAAGAGAATTGCCAAAACATGATTTAACTATGCATTGGGCTAGCCGATTTGCTACATCTATACTTCTCTGCCTGCTATCGACTATGGCTGTTTCGCAAGACAGCTATCAGGTCAGGGGTGTTTTAGTAGGTTCGGAGTCCCAAGCTGTTGAATTTGCCAATATTGCCTTACAATCTTCTCTCGATTCTAGTCTGGTAGGAGGTACCGTAACAGCGGTCGATGGGGCCTTCATTCTGCAAGGCTTAACCTCCGGGGATTATATGATCGGAATTTCTCACCTCAATTTTAAAGACAGCTTATTTACTTTGCGTATTGAAGGAGCGAGTATTGACTTGGGAACAGTTTATTTGAGTAGCGATGCCAATACGCTTGGCGAGGTAGTAGTCAAGGGTACCGTACCGGTGATTGAAAGGAAGATTGATCGGATCAATTTTAATGTACAGAGCAGTGCGCTTGCCTCTTCTGGAACGGTTTGGGAAGCCCTTAAGTATGCCCCTGGTGTACAAACGGACAACCAAGGAGCGATTAGTCTAAATGGTAAGGGAGGCATAACTGTGATGATCAATGAGCGCCCTTTGCAGCTCTCTGCTGAGGGGATCAAGGATTTATTGGAAAGCATGTCTGCGGCTGAGATCAGTAAGATAGAGGTCATGTCCAATCCTTCTGCTAAGTATGATGCCGAAGGTACGGGGGGCATCATCAACATCGTCCGGAGAAAAAACCTTAGCAATGGCTTTAAAGGTCTACTGTTTGGAGGCTTGGGTCAGGGCTTCTTCTCGCGGTACAACGGAGGACTGAGTCTTAACTATCGGCAGGACCGACTCTTGCTGTCGGGTTATTACAATTATAAGGATGGGAAATACAAGGAGATTGACCGCAGCCGTATTGATTACGGAGAAGAAATCTGGGATGATGAAAATGTGAGAATAAGGCCGCAGGAAAATCAATTTGCCAATATCGGATTAGAATATACCCTTAGTAAAAAAGCAACCCTAGGAGTTTTTGCCGAAGGATTTATGGTGGATCGCAGGCGGAATAATGAAGCTAAAACCCAAATTTTAGCGGCAGGACAGACTACTCCTGATTCGACTCTAACAACAACGACTGCTATTGATGAGGAAGATAAACAGGGCTTGATCAATGTGTTCTATGCGCAGGAGCTGAACAGCGGAAGCTTGCGATTGAGTGCTAACCATGCGGCGTTCGAAGCCCTGAGAGATCAAGATATTAAGACGCAGAGCATGATGCGCGATGGTGGTCCGGGGGCCTTCAAGGAGCAATTCCAAGTGCTTTCTGAGCAAACAGTTCGGTTTACCAATTTTCAGGCGGACTTTGAGCATGACTTTTCGGATAAATTACAATCTGAAATGGGCTTGAAGTTTAGTCATATTAAAACAGACAATGATATTCGCCATCATCTAGTCGTTAATGAAGAAGTCATCCTTGATCCTGACAGAAGTGATCAGTTCAAGTACGATGAATACATCGAGGCTTTGTACTTTAATCTCATTGGCGACTTGGGGAACATGCCTTACCAGATTGGCTTGAGAGCAGAGTATACGCAGACGAGGGGAGAGTCGGTTAGCTTGGACTCTATTACTGATCGGGATTATTTTCGGGTATTTCCCTCTGCTTTTCTACAGCTGCCCATTGATGATGATCACGAGTTAGCTCTTTCGTACAGCACTCGTATTACGAGGCCCAAATTCTTTTACTTGAATCCGTTTAGAATATACACCAATTCCTTTAACTATTCAGAGGGTAATCCATTTTTGCAGCCTTCCTTTAGTCACTCGGTTGAATTGTCCTATACTTTGAAAGGCAACTATTTCTTCGCATTTTTTTACGAACGGGAGATCGATCCTTTTACACAGGTTTCGCGGCAGAACAACGAAACGAAAGAGATACAATACATTCGCGAGAATGTCAGCGATCGAAATTATTTCGGGATAACATTGTCGATTCCGGTTAAAATTAACGATTGGTGGACCTTGCAGTTTGACGGAGATGCCTACGGCAAGCATGAAAATGACATCTACTTAGGAGAACAACTTAAATATACCCGGCTAGTTTACGGAGCTGATTTGGTATCACAGTTCCGGGTCTCCAGCCAAAATTTATTCATAGAAATATCGGGGCAATATGCTTCGCCTGATCAGTCTTTCTTCTCCGAAAGCAGTGCTTACGGTGATCTTAGTATGGCCATGCGAAAGTATTTTTTGAATAAGAAACTAGCCGTTTCGTTCAAGGTTTCCGATATATTAAGAACCAATGCCCCTAATGTGAGGGTCAATTTTACAGACCAAAGGGTAGCGTATGATAATATCTGGGATAGCCGAGTTGCCCAACTGTCTTTACGGTATCGTTTTGGGCGTAACAAGGTGAACTCAAGAAAGAAAAGAAAAGCAAGTGCCAAAGAAGAAAAGAATCGTATTAACTAGCCACCCATCCACTCATTACACACTGGCGCACCAGCAAATAATACGTTTTATTGCTGGAAGAAAACGAATAAAAGTGTAAGTAAACATTCCTTAATTATTGTCTGATTTGAGGTAGTAGCAGCCATACGTTGCTAGTGATGTGCTCTGCACATGGCCTCGTACCTATTTGCAAAATAGATCAATCTCAATGGTTGGATTGATCACTATCTGGCTTACCAACGGTAACGGTGAGGCCCTGCCCGCTGGTGCATTTGTTGAGCCAACTCATAGCTTGAATAGTATCTATTAGGGCCCAATACTATTGTATTTATTTATCTTTTAACTTAAATCCTTAATTATGAAAAATCAAAAGTTGAAGTCGCTTTTGCTCCAATTAGGTGAGCTGGACACGAACTCAGAGATTGAAAACCTCAATGATGAAATGGCGATTAAAGTAAGAGGTGGTTTGAGCGCAAGAGCTCGTAACCGTTCTAGCTGTAACAACTCCAGCTGTAACAACTCTAGCTGTAATACAGAGGAAGTTCTCGAAATCTTCTAATTACTTCGCTTCAAATGAACAGGTTTGTATAGGCCAATATGTCTTGGCCTATACAGCCTTTTATCAAATTCAAAACAATCAATCATGAAATACAAACTTTCGTATTATACCGTCATTACGGATAATCTCCATCCTGACAGCGGGGAAGATGGAACACAGGTTATCTATGCGACCAGAATGGGGAAGGCATTGTCGGTCAAGAAGAAATACATGGATATGATTAAAGAGGGCCGATTTGAGGAACTCCCGCTGAAACTGTTTTCTACACTTATAAAATACGAGGCCATCGTCCCGCAGGAAGAAGATGAGCTATTGGCTGTGGTCACCCGCAGTAAGAACTTTGTGGAAGATGAAAAGTACGTCAACTTTACCATCATGCCTTCTGCACATTGTCAATTGGGATGTGGCTACTGTGGACAGTCTCACGCCAAAGACAATATGACTTCTGATATGATTTTCCGAATTGCAGATCGGGTGAGAGAGGTCTTGGCCTCCGGGAGATATGAAGTATTGGATATTGCCTGGTTTGGTGCGGAGCCATTGGTTGGGCTTAAAAATATCCGAGCACTGTCGCCGCTGTTGCACGAAATCGCTGCAGAGTACGGCTGTGACTACAATGCGCGAATTATTACCAACGGTTTATCCCTCAAGGAAAAAATCTATTGGGAGTTGTTGGAAAAGCACAAGATTACCTCTTTCGAAATTACCCTTGATGGAACCGCCGAATACCACGATCAAAGAAGACATACTAAAGAGGGAACGGGCACCTTCGACATCATCATGAGGAACCTACTCAATATCCTCAATAATCCTAAGTACGACGAGACTGCTGGAGGTTCTATCAATATTCGATGTAATGTAGATAAGAAAAATGTTGATGGTGTTGTTCCGCTGATTCATCAAATCGCTGATTACAAACTTCAGGATAAGGTCAATCTCTATTTTGCCACCGTTTATTCCTGGGGAAATGATGCCCACTTGACTGCCTTCACTCGGCAGGAATATGCTGACCTGGAAATTGAATGGTACATAGAAATGATGAAGGTTGGATTCAAAATTCAACCTATTCCCGGAAAGGTCTCTTTTGCCTGTTATGCATTGACGCCACACAGTGAATTGTATGATTCCTACGGCAATATCTTCAACTGTTCAGAGGCTCCACAGGTAGCCAGCTACAAGGATGACCCTTATTACAATTTGGGCAAGCTGGAGGACAGTCCGATTATCGATCCGGTGAAAAAACCTTTTACCGACTGGCTGGATCGGGTAGAAGATCAAGACCCAAGCATTTGGTGCCCGAATTGCAAAATCTTTCCGGTCTGTGGAGGCAATTGCCCCAAACTATGGGATGACAAATTGCCACCTTGTCCGAGCTACAAATTCAACATCGAGGATCGACTGGCACTTTCCTATATTTATTCCAAATCCAACTTACTGGACCCAGTAGTTGAAGCCTAAAAATGACTATTATGCTTAGTAATAAAATTAGTGAACTCACCGATTTCCTGGCTGGCAATGATCCTCAACAATCTGATAGTATAGGCGACCCGACAACCATCACGGACTCTGATCTCTTTGAGCGCATTTTTGATCAGACGATTTTGGAGCGGTTCGAGCGCGAAGATGTGCTGGATATGTACTACATCTGGAATATCTTTGGTAAGGGCCTCCGGGCAGCTCGCTTTGGGTATATGTCTACTTCTAAGATGTATTTTGATCGGGGCAAGCAGATGCTGCAAGATAAGACAGCGGAGGGAACCCCAATCTACGATTTTATCAACATGTATGCCCTGCCTAATCATGCCTATTACCTTTACAAAACCAAGGAATACCAGCAGGCCAACAACCTACTAGATCAGCTCTTGGAGACGCTGGAGCGTTACGAGGAGGATATTCCAATCCTGCACATGGGAAAGATACAGCAGTTCCACAATTTCAGCAGAATGCACTTCAAGCGAGGTAACCACGATGCTGGAATGAAAACGGTTTCTGACCTGCTCAGTTACATGATGGCGTATCAACAACCTGATTTCGAGGGCGCTTGGAGTACGGCGCATCTCGATCGTACCCCAGCTTTACTGAAGTTTGATATGGTCCACCAGATTTTTTCTGAAATGGTCCACAGTATTCTACTGTATTTTCTGGATACAGAAGAAGATGCCTTCTACAAGTCCTTTGATGGCTTGTTGAAACTGGAAGAACGACCTAAAAGGGATGGCGCTCTGAATAAACATTTTTGGAATTGGCTAGAGGCCAAAAAGTCATTCTTTGAAGGGCGGCTGAGCGAAGGCGTGGAGCAAACGTTGAACTACTTGCGCACTTCTGGCCAGGAGTACAATTACTTTCAATTGTCATTGCTTCGGAGTGCTTTCAAGTCGGCAAAGGAGCAGGCTCAGGAAAAGACCCCTGCCCTGATTGATGGAATTGTTCACTACGGTACCGAGAAGATGTTTCTGCCGCCGGAGATTGTGGGAAAAGTCGTAGACACCAAATTAACATCAGAAATTATCAAAACTTTTCGAGCACCACTTTGCTAGTCATTTTGTGTCTAGGAAAATTATTTTACAGTTTTTAGAAAAAGCTTATGGTACTATTTAAGAAAACAGAGGAGCCACATAAGTTTAGATTCTATCATCAGCATGATCAAATAGATTGCGGTCCTGCCTGCCTTAGGATGATTGCCGGATTTTACGGAAAACAATACAGTTTGAGCCACCTGCGCGACATCATGTATCTGGGGAACGAGGGGGTGAGCCTGTTGAGCATCAGCGATGCTGCCGAGAAAATAGGGTTCCGAACCCTCAAAGCCAAACTGCCCCTTGAAACGTTGATTAACGACTGCCCGCTGCCTTGTATCTTACATTGGCAGCAAGATCACTTTGTGGTGTTGTATAAGATTACGCGTAGTCGCTTTGCTTTTTGGAAAAAAAAGGACGATCTGGTTTTTGTGGTAGCTGACCCCGGTCATGATATGGTCCGACTAGACAAAAAGGCATTTTTGAAAAACTGGGTAAGCACCTCTGAAGGAAAAGGAATTGGGCTCTTTTTGGAGCCAAGTCCTGAATTTTATAAACAAAAATCAGTCAGTAAAAAGCGATTAGGCTTTAGCTTTCTATTGCCCTATATCAAGCCTTACAAGAAATACATTTTCCAGATTTTACTGGGAATGATACTCGGGAGTTTAATTGCATTGGCCTTTCCTTTTTTGACACAAGCACTGGTTGACTATGGGGTGGAGTTGAAAGATTACAATGTCATTTATCTCATTTTGCTCTCCCAAATCCTACTATTCTTTGGAAATACAGCCATTGATTTTATCCGGAATTGGCTGATGTTACACATGAATACGCGAGTTAGTGTCTCGCTGATCTCGGACTTTCTGATCAAACTGATGAACCTCCCCATTCGCTTTTTTGATACCAAATTAGTCGGAGATATTACTCAGCGGATTAAGGACCACAGTCGGATCGAAATATTTCTGACCGGCGCGGCTTTAGCCTCCTTGTTCTCCGCAGTGAACATACTCATCTTTTCCATCGTACTGGCCATTTACGATTGGCTCATCTTATTTGTCTTTCTCAGCTTGAGTTTCTTTTCCATTCTATGGATACAAATCTTCATGGGGAAGCGAAAGAACATTGATTACAAACGCTTTTTAGCACAAAAAGAGAATCAGGACAGCTTGGTTGAACTCATCACCGGTATGCAGGAAATCAAGCTCTTTGGTGGGGAGAAAACGAAGCGTTGGTCTTGGGAACATTTACAAATTAAGCTGTTCAAAGTCAAAGTACAAAGCCTCGCCTTGGAGCAGTACCAGCGCAGTGGATTTATCTTCATTACACAAATCAAAAATATTATCATCTCCTTTCTAGCCGCCAAGGCCACTGTCGAAGGGTCGATGACGCTGGGAATGATGCTCAGTATTTCCTACATCATCGGACAGCTGAACAGCCCGATTGAACAGCTCGTTGTATTTTTTAAGGCCGCTCAGGATGCGGGCATTAGCCTGGATCGGCTTCAGGAAATACACAATAAAGAAAACGAGGATGAGGAGTTGGCAGCCCCAGAGGGAGCCCCCTACCTCCGTCCAGACTTTCGGTTCAACCAAGATATTCACATTCGCAACCTGGCTTTTCAGTACGAAGGGCCGCGGTCCCCTTTTGTATTGGACGATATTAGCCTAACCATTCCGCACGGTAAAACCACCGCTATCGTTGGAGAGAGTGGAAGTGGTAAAACTACCCTTTTAAAATTACTGCTCAAGTTCTACGAGCCGGTCGAAGGCAGTATTATGATTGGAGATACCGATCTGAGCCATATCCCGGCAAGTGTTTGGCGAAAGCAGTGTGGTGCCGTAATGCAAGAAGGATTCATTTTCTCCGATACGATCACCCGCAATATCATTGTGGATGGAGGAGAGATTGATGAAGAGCGATTGCTAAAATCTGTGGAAACCGCCAATATCCAAGATTTTATCGAAACCCTCCCCACCAGCTACACCAGCAAAATTGGCAACCTCGGTCTGGGCCTGAGCACCGGCCAAAAGCAACGCATCCTCATTGCTCGGGCCGTCTACAAAAATCCTACCGTCCTCCTCTTCGATGAGGCCACGAGTGCCCTGGATGCCAACAACGAAAAAGTTATTGTAGAAAATTTGAAAGACTTTTTTGTCAACAAAACGGTCCTCGTCATTGCTCACCGACTTAGCACCGTTAAAGATGCTGACCAAATTGTCGTCATGCAATACGGACAAATTGTAGAGACCGGAAAACACGAAGAACTCGTGGCCCAAAAAGGCTACTATTATGAATTGATCAAAAATCAATTAGAGCTGGGGGGCTAGCCCCCCAGGGCTCTGTAAATAGACGTGCTATGCCAAATAATTTCGAAATACGAAGCAGAGAAGTACAAGACGTCCTCGGCCGTCCTCCCGCCTGGATCATTCGCGCAGGCATTTCTTTAGTACTTGTCATACTAGCCCTTTTCGTTCTGCTTTCTTTTATCCTCAAATTTCCCGAATTGGTTTACGCCGATTTTGAAATTACCCAGTATACCACCGCTCAGCAAGCTGCTGTCGACGGAAATTCAAGCCCCTTTGTTCTGGGCAATATTTACATTAATCAAGAGGATATTAGAAAAATAGCCCCTAAGCAAGAAGTCCGTATTTTGGTTGATGGATTTCCAAAAAGCGAGTATGGCTATCTGGTCGGCGAAATTTTAGAGGTTGCGGATTCGCTGAATGCAGGGCAGCAGCTTCGCGCTTCCGTTAGCATTACTTTCGAAGAAGAGGAGAGTCCTAATATCCCTCTCAAAGTAGGGATGCATGGAGACGCTATGATTGTCTACAAAAGCAGCACCTCTGTTTTTCAACGGATTTCGAATAAGGATTAAAGATCACCTAAACGTACAGCGCAGGACACCGTAATACTTGACAAAGTCCTAATATTTAACGACCTTCACTGTACATCAAGACTATAAACTGCCCTCTAGTCTGCCGAAGCATTAAGTTAATGCGCTGGCATTCTATTCATCTTGTGAATCCAAGGAGGATAAAGTACTACCCACAGAAGCTTATTACATTACAATGTCATCTGTAATGATGATTTCTTGTTCTGTGTTTTGTGGAAGCGGATTTTGATCATCCGCGGGCATAAAAAGACTACCCAAAATTAAGATTATTGTGATTAGATTTCCCATATACTGAATTGTTAATACTGTACTACTAATATTCAATTTTTTACGCCTGAATTGGTAAGCGAAATACAGTGATACAGGACATTAATATCCACTCGAAATATTTTACAATATTACATTAGCCGTTGATTATCAGGGGATAGTGATGTTTGTACTCATATTGTTTAACTAAAAAACGAGTGTGGTGGATTTTATTTTAGAAGTGGTTCGTATTATTAATACTCACCGCGTTCAGCGTGTTGAAATTCTTGGAGAACACTATGGCGAGAAGAGCAAGTATTCCCAGTTGTATCAAGGCATTAAGGAAGGTAAAATTAGTAGTGATAAAGACGCCGCCACCTTGTTGTATGACGGTGATGTGAATAATCTCAACTATAAAAAATTCAAGTTTCGCTTCCGTCAACGGCTCATCGATACCCTCTTTTTTATCGATACCAACGCCCCCAATTTTACAGATATTCAAAGCGCCTACTACAATTGTTATAAAAATTGGGCGGCGATTAGGATTCTCTTTGGCAAGAGCGCCAAAAGGAGCGCGGTTATCCTCGCCGAAAAATTGCTTCGACAGGCCCTAAAGTTTGAGTTTACCGAAATCATCCTTAACCTCTCACGAGTACTTCGATTACACTACGCTACTGTCATTGGGTCCAAACGGAAATTCAAGGTCTACGATGAACTGCTCAAATCGCAGCTTTTTATTCTTGAGGCAGAAACTAAAGTCGAGGAACTGTACGAAGATTTGTTGATTGAGTTTGTCAATTCACGAGCTACTAAAGGCGGATTTTCGGAAAAGGCCCAGCAATATATTGATGAGCTGAGTCCCTATCTAGGGAAGGTTAACACCTTTAATTTTATCTTCTTCTCCCACACGATCATGGTCCTGCGCTATGAAATTATCAATGACCATAACAATGTGGTGGAAAAGTGCCTGGAAGCCATTTCGGCTTTACAACTTAAGCCCTTTACCTTAAAGGGACAGTTCTTTCCTTTTCTTTTCAAAATCCTCTCTGCCTATCTCAAAATGGGGCGTTACGAGGAGATTCCTTCCATTGCTCAGAAATGTACGCAGGTCATAGATGAAGGAACCATCAACTGGTTTAAATTCCATCAAGTCTATTTTCAATATTTGCTGCACATCGAAGAATACGAGGAGGCGCTGATCGTTTTGGAGAAAATAACCCTTCATCCTCGGCTTAAATTTCAGAGTCAGGATACTCGAGAAAACTGGAAAATCTTTAGCGCCTATATGTATTTTCTCAGCTCTCTGGGCTTGATTGCCGACGATAAATTCTCTAAAAAGAATAAGCGGATGTTCCGCCTAGGAAAGTTTCTGAACGAGGTACCCGCTTTTACCAAAGACAAACGCGGATTTAATATTTCCATTCTGATCATTCAAGTGCTGGTCTTTCTATGTGATAAGAAATACAATGCCATCTTTGACCGAATCAATGCGCTGGAACGCTATTCGACCCGCTATCTAAGGAGAAACGATACCTTTAGGAGCAATTGCTTCATCAAGATGTTAATCCTCATTCCGAAGGGCCATTTTAATCGGATGGCCGTGGAGCGCCATACCGAAAATTACAGTAAGCAATTGAAAAGTATGCCTTTGAGTCAGGCCAATCAATCCAGTGAGATTGAAATCATCCCCTACGATAGGTTGTGGGAGTACATTCTACGATTGCTGGATTAAAACTGTAGCATTAGGCACCAATCTGCTCTTCAATCTTAGCCACCAAATCCATTGCTGTATGGTAGGTTTCATTCATCGCCGCTGCGTTGTCTTTGCCCGCAAAGAGCGCCATTTCACAAGTTTTTAAGATGCCCATAAACTGCTCGATCAGCGGAGGATCAACTTGTAGGGATTGGAGTTTTTGTTGGACATTTTGCTTGCTCAGCTCAGCCAGCGGGATGTTGAGTTTATCGCAGGTGTAGCCGAAGAGGGCCTGAGAGACTTCGTTGTAAAATTCGCGGGGCTTTTGCTGCTGTAGGTACTGATCGGCCTGTGCGAGCCTTTGCTGGGCCAGCTGACGGGCGCGGTGGCGTTTGAGCAGCACCGGGTCGACGATTTCTTTGCCCGCCTGCAGCTGTCGGTAGCCGATGAAGCCTCCGAAGAGCAGCAGGGGCAGGCCCAGCAGCGTGTAGTAGAGCGGAGAGCCGAAAAAGCCGCCCTTGCCCTGCCGCAGCCGGGTGTCGGCCTTGATGTGCCGAATATCGCTTTCGGCCTGGGGTCGGTTGGGGGCCGCCGCGGCGGCCGTGCGCTTTTGGCTGCCCTGCTTGACTGTAAAGGCATAGTTCTGCCCGCCCAGCGTAATGTAGCTAAGGCTGTCGCTACTGTAGTAGCTGAACTCTGGGCGAATGGTGTAGCGGCCGGGTTCGCGGGGGAGGATGAGGTATTCGATGATCTTACGGCCGGTGATTTCGCCGCGATTTTCTACTGTTTTTTCTTCGACGATGCGCGGTTCGTAGAGTTCTAGTTGGTCGGAGAGTTGCAGCTTGGGGGGGAGGACGCGCTTGATATCGCCGCTGCCGGTGATGGTCATGGTGAGGGTGATGGCATCGTCGGTAGTGTAGTTCTTTTGGTTGTTGACCTGGGTTTGCATTTGGTAGCGGCCGACCGCTCCGTTGAAGGAGGGGGGAGCCCCGCTGGGGAGGGGGTTGATGTTGATGGTCAGTGCTGGGGTTTCGACTTGTAGGCGATTGATGTTGGGGGTGAAAAAGATGCCCCGGCCCCGGCGATTCTGTTTGCTATCAGCAATGACGGCCAGCTGCATCACCATTGGATCAATGGTCAAAGCCCCTGCTTGCTGCGGGAACAGTGCTACTCGCTTTAAGACCTTAGTACTGAATTGCACGCCATTAATCACCTCTTTAACTACCCGAGCATTGAACTTGCGAATATCCTGGGCAAAGAACCCCGAGTAGTCCGATTCAAAAAGAATCTTGTAGGTTTCAATATCGCGAGTAGTGTAGAGTTTATAGTCCAAAATAACTTGCTCGCCAATTTGAGCCTCCGTTACATTGGCTTCGGCCTGAATGTAAATTTCGGCCTTCATTTCCTTGTCAATATCGTCGCGAGTAGTAGCGTTAGAATTTCTACCTTTTACAATTTCGATGCTAACCGGGTTACTTTTCAGGGTTTTACCGGCTGCCGTGACCGTCGCTGGTCCAATGGTAAATTTCCCGATTTTCTTAGGTTGCAAGGTGTAGGAATAGCTTATAGACTGGCTCCAACTGCCATTGATAGAGGTTACGCTAGTCGATTGATTCGGTCCTCCCAGAATCTTAAAATCTTTGAAGGAGGGCGGGGAGAAGTTGTAGGTCTTGGCATTTTTCAACGTAAATGTCACTTCAAAATAGCTACTCAACACCACTTGCCGAGCATCCGCACTGGCCTCAAAACTGACCGTTCCCTGTGCGAAAGTCAGCAGCGGAGACAGCACAAAGAGCAATATAATACGGATCATTAGACGACGAGAACTCATGCCAAAACAGATTAGATTTTGTAAATCTTACGCTTTTTCTTTTTCTTCTTTTTATCGGGCTGTGCCTTGGGCTCCAACTCCTCTCTGGGTATCATTGGCTGTATGGGGGCATTTTGCCAAGGGGAGGGGAAGGAGAAAAAGGAGCGATCGCGCTGTGGCTGATCGGGCATTTGTTGGATGCCATCTGGATTGGGATAGACACGGATTTCCATGGGGAGCGTTTCCATAATTTGCTCTCCTGCTTGAATGCTGGAAGGCTCGATAAAGAAGCTGCCTTCTTCTTTGGGTTCCAGATAAAAAGAGTAGCTCTGACTTTGGCTCATCTCACCATTGACAAAGCTCATGCTAGAGGATTGGTTGGGCCCTCCAACGATATTGAAGTCTGTAAAGCTCGGGGGATCAAACTGCCTTCCGGCTGCCCCTTCAAGCGTAAAAGTCACTTTGAAGTAATTGCCAATCAGCACCGAGTCCGTGCTAACATTGATCGTAAAAGTGGCTTCCTGTGAGCGTAAGGCGGTATTGCTCAGCAGAAAGGCGGCGGCGAATATTAACAACTTTTTCATCTTACCAGTCTTTTTTTGATTTAGATTTTTTACCACTTCTTTTTCTCATCTTTTCCTGTACTTTTCTTTCTTCTTCCTCCGTAATTTCCAGCAGCTTGCGGGCCTCTTCCTTACTCATGTCCTGTTCTTGCTCTTGTGGTTGTTGTTGCTCTTGTTCCTGTTCCTCATTTTCCTCTTGCTCTTGTTGCTGCTGTTGATCTTGCTGGTCTTGTTGTTGCTGCTGGTCTTGTTGCTCTTGTTGCTGCTGTTGTTCCTGTTCTTGCTGCTCTTGTTGATCATCGTTTTGATCCTGATTCTGTTGTTGTTGCTGCTGCTGTTGTTGCTGCTGTTGACGCAGCATCCGCTGGGCCATGACCAGGTTTTTCTTGGTGTCTAAATCCTGGGGTTGCAGTCGCAGCGCATCCTTGTAGGCTTGAACGCTTTTGTCCATTTCTCCTTTCGAATAATGAGCATTCCCTAGATTGTAGTAAGCCTTGGCTTTGGTACCTTGGTTGGTCGCCGTTTCGGCGGCTTCGGTGTAGTGTTTGATGGCTTCATCGAAGCGACTTTGCTGGTAGGTGGTATTGCCCAGGTTGTAGGTACCGTTTACAGACTGCTTTTTTTCCAACGACTTGCGGTATTTTTCTTCGGCCTCGCTGTACTTATTTTTCTTGTACTGGCTGTCGCCCTGCCGCAGAAAAGAATGGGCAGACTGGCCTTCGGCCTCCCAGCCCCAGCTACTCAACAGGGCGAGCAGCAAGCATCTAAAGATGATCTTTTTCATAATCAAAGTAGCTTATCAATAATTTGTTTCTGTCCCTTATGCTTTAAAAATATCTTTGCCTTCCCACCACTTACTCTTGCTGTAGGGCAGCAAAAACTCAATGATAATCAGGAGCATTCCCAGGGCAATAAAATACTGAAAATAACTCTCAAACTCCGTAAACGAGCGTTGTTCAAACTCCTTTTTTTCGATCCGGTTGATACTTTCTCGCAAACTGCCCAGAATTTTATCGCCTTCTACCAGATTGAAATAGGCCCCCTCGCCGGCATCGGCCAGCTCGCGGAGCATCGACTCGTTGAGCTGCGACGTAATCGGGTTGCCCGTTTTATCCCGCTTGTAATCCTGCCGCCCCGCTACAACCGTTGGAATTAAGCCCCCTCGGGCCGTTCCCACCCCAATCGTATAGATCAACAGCCCGTTGTCATTAGCCGTTTTGGCTTGCTCCAGGGCCTCCTCATCGTGGTTCTCGCCGTCTGTGATGATAACTAGGGCCTTGTGGTTTTTATTGTCTTCTTCAAAAGATCGCTCGCTGAGCGAAATGGCTTCGCTGATGGCCGTCCCCTGGCTAGGAGCCATGCGGGTATTGGCACTTTTCATAAACAGCATCGCTGCCGCATAATCGGTGGTCAGCGGCATCTGCAAGTAAGCATTCCCCGCGAAAATGATCGTTCCAATCCGCTCGCCCTTCAGCTCCATGATCAACTTTTGAGCAAACTGCTTGGCCCGTTCCAGGCGGTTGGGACGAATATCCTCCGACATCATACTTTGCGAAATGTCCAGCGCAATAAAAACATCGATGCTCTTGCGCTTGGCCTTCTCCCGCTTGGTGCCCCACTGCGGATTGGCCCATCCGATCACCAGTACGCTGAGCGCCAAGAGGAGCAGCCCAAACTTAATGAGGTGCTTGTAGCGCGATACCTGCGGCATCAGCCGCGCCACCAGGCTATTTTCCCCAAACCGGGCAAGCGCCTTCTTACGGGCGTACCAAGTCAAGGTGAAGAACACCGCCAGCACCGGAATCGCCAGCAAGACATACAAATATTCACTATGTTCAAATCTAAACAGCATAAACGTCTGAACTAGGGGAGGGTCCGCAGGAAGGAATACCTGAGGAAAACCTCCAGAATCAGGAACAGCACACCCCACATAGCAAAGCGATGAAACTCTTCGCTGTAGCGGCGGATGCTGGTCACTTCAATTTCTGTTTTTTCTAATTTATCGATCTCTGCATAAATCTCTTCCAGGTTTTCGGCCGTAGTGGCTCGGAAGTAGCGGCCCCCCGTTTTCTCCGCGATGTTGATCAACAACTCCTCGTCGATCTGTACGCTGGCCAGACCGAAGATGTATTTGCCATCGCTGCGGCGGCTGACCGGCGCCAGGGCCTTACCGCGGCTGCCCACCCCGATGGTATACACCCTAACGTCAAATTCGCTGGCGATCTCGGAGGCCGTCAACGGCTTAACATAACCTACATTATTATCGCCGTCGGTCAGCAGGATGACCACCTTGCTTTTAGCTTCACTATCCTTGAGGCGATTCACTGCCGTAGCTAAGCCCATTCCGATAGCCGTCCCATCTTCAAGGATGCCGCATTCGAGGCTAGCCAGAAATTCCTTAAGCACCCGATGGTCCGTCGTCAGCGGGCACTGCGTAAAGGCTTCCCCAGCAAAGACGGCCAAGCCGATGCGATCGTACTGCCGCTTATCGACAAATTTGGAGGCTACGCGCTTACTGACTTCCAGGCGGTCGGGCTTAAAATCCTGGGCCAGCATACTGCTCGATAGGTCCATGACCAGCACGATGTCGACGCCTTCGGCTTTGATTTCTTCTTCCTTCAGGATTTCTTGCGGGCGGGCGATGGCGAAAACCAGGGCGACGAAGGCCAGAGCGCGAAACAGGGGCAGCAGGGCGCGTAGGCGGCTGCGGAGGGACAGCTGGCCGTCGAATGCCTTGAGGCTGGAGAGCTTTAGGGCGGCGTAGTGCTGCTGGCGGCGTTTGAGGTAAAACCAGATGCCAACGGCTGGTAAGAGCAGCAGCAGGAGGAAAAACTCCGGATTGACAAAGGTGATATTTTTGAAAAAATCAAGCATGCTCTTCTTCCGTATTCAGCACAACGCGTTGCTGGGTTTTGATGACAAAATTTTCGGCTGCTTCCATCAATCGCTGATGGGCGTCTACGGGCGGTGTAGCCTTGGCAAATTTAACCAAATCTGCCATCTGTAACATCTCCCGCAGCTGCGTTTTAATCTCCTCACTAATACTCAATGTCTTGAGCTGCTCGATAATTTCATCGGTGGTAGACTCCAGGGCCTGTAGGCTGTAGCGATTTTCGATGTATTCCCGAACGATGTAAGTCAGCTGACTTTGGTATTCTTTGACTTCTCCTTGCTGCCACAGCTTCGCGGCTTTCAATTCGGAGAGCTTTTTTAAGGCAATTTCGTGGGCTGGAATAACGACCTCTGGTGGGGGAGGAGCCTCCACTTGCTTTCTACGACGATATAGGTAGGAAGCAATACTGACCAGCAAGACGACCAGGAGTAAACCAATGAGATAAGGATAAAAATCTTCTAGTTTTAGCGACTCTTCAATGATGGGTTTGATAGGAGCCAAAAAGGAGGAATCCTGCGGTGGCGGGCTGACCTCGAGCAGCAATCGATTGGTACGGATGCGCCCTTGGTTGCCTTGCCGAATGTAGTTGAAGGCAACGGAGGGAATATAATAGGCACCGGAGTCGAAGGAGGTGATGGTCAGCGCCTGCTCGCAAATGATCTCGGAGCCCTTTTGCAACGTATCCCAGGTGCCCGCATCCAGAATTTCTATCTTACTAAAAGTATCGAGCGGGGCCAAATCGGGGGGCGTGATGCTGGTCCCCGCTGGAAAATTGGCTTTAAAACGCAGCTTTACCTGATCACCTACCAGTATTTGAGCACTATCCAGGCTGGCCTGCACATTGGGTTGAGCCTGGCCGTAGAGGGCACAGCATAGAAGTCCGATGATGAGTATGATCTGGCGCATGGTGCTGTTTGTCCGTTTTTAAGTAGCTCGTTTTTTGAAAAACTTCAAAAGCGTATTAACATAGGGCTGATCGGTGCGAACACTCACCGTATCGGCTCCACACTTCAGGAAGGTAGAGCGGAAATAGCGGTGGTTGTCCTGGAACCAATTATTGTATTGAGTGCGAACGGCTTCGACGGAAGTATCGATGACCATCGTCTGGCCGCTTTCGGCGTCAAATGTACGAACGAGTCCAATATCTGGCAATTCTTCCTCCCGAGGATCGAACAGATGCAGGCCGATAATATCATGGCGACGGGCGGCAATGCGCAGCGGATTTTCGTACTCCCCGCTCAAAAAATCGGAGAGCAGAAAGCAAATACTGCGCTTTTTGATCAAATTATTGAGGTATTCCAGGGCCTTGCCAATGTGAGTACCCTTGCCCTGTGGCTCGAAATTGATCAGCTCGCGGATGATTCTGAGGATATGCTGCTTCCCTTTTTTGGGAGGAATAAACTGTTCGATGCGATCAGAGAATAGGATGACGCCGACTTTATCATTATTGTTGATGGCCGAAAAGGCCAGTACGGCACTCAGCTCTGTAAGCAGCTCATTCTTCATCTGATTGGCGGTACCGAAGAAAGAAGACTGGCTCATATCGATAAGAAGGATGACGGTCAATTCTCTTTCCTCCTCAAAAATCTTGACGTGGGGATCACCCGTACGAGCCGTTACATTCCAGTCGATATTGCGCACATCATCGCCGTATTGGTAGTCGCGCACCTCGCTAAAGGACATCCCCCGACCTTTGAAGGCACTATGGTATTCTCCCGAAAAGATATGACGGCTCAAGCCCTTGGTCTTGATCTCTATTTTCCGAACTTTTTTGAGCAATTCACTAGTCTCCATAGTTGGGCTTTTATTGGTACAAATGGCGAACGGGATTGCTGCGGTGCAGGTAGGGACTCAATTCGCTGAAGGGAATGGTGATCCGCTGCTGACCGTAGGTGGCATCGAAGTTGGTGCAAAAACTGATGCCTTCCCGATGAATGGTAAAATGAGGAAACATCGCTGTAGCTAGCCACTGGCGATATTTCGCATCTCGGTATAATCGGTGTTTATCAATATTTTCGTTGAGATAATCTTTCAGAAATCGGGAATGGTCAAAACCTTCCACAAATAAATCTCGTAGGGTAATTTCTCTGCCGCTGCGTAGGTCAAAATTGAAGGCTTGCCCCCGCAGCCCCACCGACCAGGTATTGCTGAAGGTCATGAAGCCGCTGATGATTTCCTCCGACAGTAGCTCAATGTCTGACCAGGCATAGGCCCGAACCTTAGCCCGTAGGGCCGGTGCCGGCTCAGGATTCAGCTGCTGGACCTCTTCCACATAAGCCCGGCAAGCATAGACCCACTCGCCCGTCACCCGGTCCATCCAATCATTGAACCGGCGGTGTTGGGTCTTGGGGTAGGTAATATCGTAGCTGCTCATATAGTCGGCAAATTCTACGCAGCCCACTAATATTTCTTCGCTCAGCTTGTAAGTAGCCAGTCCCTGCTGCCCGTTGGGCGCTTCAAAGGTGGCATTCAACGTATGGGCCTCCACAAGCGACCCCGTCAGTGTCCCCTTCATCTGAGCGTGCTCATCTTTAATCGTCAACACAAAAAGGTTATTCTCATCCAAATCTCCTTGCAAATAGTAGGTCTTCTGACTGGTTTTATAGTAAAGAATACCTCTCAGGCGTTCCTCCGACTCCTTTTGTAAAATTAGCTCCGAGTCACCACCCAGCAAAGAGCCATTGTAGTGATAAATCCATTTATTATTACCGCAATAGGTGGGAACAATCACCTCCGATTCTACCTGGTGCATATCCAAAATGCCACCGATGGAGTAGTCGAAGTTACTCCATTCTCCTACAATATGCAGCTCCGTTATTTCCGCTTTGATGTGTCCGGAGACCTCACCCTGTGGGTCAATTTCTTTGAGCGACAGCAGGCCATCCTTAATATTGCCTTCCAGCCGAAATTCCTGTTTGCTTCGCAAATAAACCATCACCCCTCGGCAGTGTTTACCGGTGTAGGCCAGGGTCATGGTGATGTCATTGAGATCATCGATTCGGCCTTTGTAGTGGCGCAGCCATTTGATCTTTCCAGGCTTATCGAAAAGGGCATAGACTGCTTTTTCGCGATCTGTAGATTGCGAAAAAGCAAGTTGGGGCAGGAAGAAGAATAGGCTTAACAGAATGATTAATCGCATATTGGGGACACTTATCAGGGCACTTCTACTGCGTTCAAAATATTGTTAATAATATCTTCTTGGGTGATGTTTTCGGCTTCGGCCTCGTAGGTCAGTCCGATGCGGTGGCGCATAACGTCGTGGCAGATGTTGCGAATGTCTTCGGGAATGACGTAGCCTCGGCGCTTGAGGAAGGCGTAGGCTTTCGCTGCTAAGGCCAGGTTAATGCTGGCACGGGGAGAGCCACCGTAGTTGATCAAGGGCTTGAGTTGGGACAGTCCGTACTCCTCTGGATTCCGGCTGGCGAAGACGATGTCGAGGATATATTGCTCGATTTTCTCATCCATGTAAACCTTGCGGACCACTTCGCGGGCCTTGAGGATGTCCTCGGGGTTGACGACCGCATTGATGGTTTGGAAAACTTCACCGGAGAGATTGCGGCGGATGATCTCCCGCTCGTGCTCCTTTGCTGGATAAGTAATTTTAACCTTGAGCATAAAGCGGTCCACCTGCGCTTCGGGGAGGGGATAGGTCCCTTCTTGCTCGATGGGGTTTTGAGTGGCGAGGACCAAAAAGGGCTCCTCTAGTTTAAAGGTATCCGTTCCAATGGTCACCTGTCGTTCTTGCATGGCTTCGAGCAGGGCACTCTGCACCTTGGCTGGGGCACGGTTGATCTCATCCGCTAGAATGAAGTTGGCAAAAATAGGGCCCTGGCGCACCGTAAACTCATTCTTGCTGGGGTTGTAAATCATCGTACCAATGATGTCGGCGGGCAGGAGGTCGGGGGTGAATTGAATTCGGCTGAACTTCGCATTGACGGCCTTCGAGAGGGTTTTGATGGCGAGGGTTTTGGCCAATCCTGGCAAACCTTCCAATAAAACATGTCCTCTAGCTAGCAAACCCAGCATTAACCGCTCGATCATATACTGTTGGCCGACAATAACTTTAGAAGTTGCTTCATTTAATTTTTCGATAAAGGCACTTTCAATGTAAATTTGTTGATTGAGTGCTTCGATGTCCACCGATTGTTGTATCATTAGTTATCTACTTTTGTACTTAATTAGTTGGACGGAATAATTGATCAACTATTTTTCTTCCGTCTCTCAGTTAAGTTTGCAAATTTCTGAAAAATTTAAATAAAATACCATTTAGAGGGCGACTGGTAGTGGGAGACTTACCAGTTTAACTAAATCTTAACAGCATGAATATTAAAATTGCGAGTACATTACTTTATACACTCCTCATTCTAATTGGTTCAATGAATAGCCTACAGGCACAGTCTACCGAGGAAGCTTCTCTTAGCTACTATAAGCAACTTGAGCTAGCCTATGAATCTATCGGCGAACTCAAGGAGGGCGCTTTGGTCGTCGTGCTTAGAAGCTACAATCGCAAGATCAAGGAGATGAATCGCCTGCTGAAGAGCTCTAGCGTATCTGGTACGGACAAGGCCCGCCTTCAACAGCAACTGCGCGAGACCATTGCCGAAAGGGATGCGGATAACCGCGAATTCTTACAAGCCTTTCAAAACAACTACGACTTCTCTAAGTGTTTTGTGATGTACGATACTGCGGCTGCGCAGCTCAAGAGTGGAGTCACAGCAGGCTATTTGCTGGACAATAACCTTAAGCCTGACCCTTCGATTAGCCTGGAAGAGCTTTCCATTTATGTTGTGCGGGTTGGATCATTAGACGCTTCAACGACCTCCGGTTTTGAGGCCCTTATCGTAGCAGATAATAATTTCGATAATTTGGAAAAACCCTTTCCCTACTTCGTTCGCCTCCGTGGAATTGGGAGTTTGATTAACAAAATATTTGATTCCAAAAAGTCGCACCGCAAGCAAGCCACAGACCTTGTCATTAAGCTCAACGAAGCCTTCTGGAAATTCTACGAGGAGTGATCATCAAAGTTGCTTCGCTATCTGATCGGCAAGCCGCTGTGGAATATCTGGACAATTATTTGAAATCGCGGTAAATACGCGCTGCTCTTCGACGGCTGCACTGCTTTGGGCCTCCTTGGCCTTCCGACAGCATTCCAAAGTGGCTTTAAATTCCTGTCCGATCTTCGGCGTCATTGCTAAAAACTCCTCGTTTTTACCCTCGCTGTGCAGTGCTTCCATCTCCTTATTTAAGGTAATCAAAGATTGCGCACAATCACAAAAGCTGCTAGACAGCTTCTTGTAATCGATAGTAGTGGTAGAGCTGGCGGGTTGGCTCTCGCTGTCCTCTGTACTTGTTGATGCATTTTCGGTGCAAGCGGTGAGGAGGAACAACAGCAGGGTGGAGAAAAAAAGAATGAAACGGTTCATTGGTTGATTTTAAGCAAACGAATACAATCTGATCGTTAAAGGTAGGTTCATTTTGCGGTATGGCCAAAGTTGGAGTGATGATCTACCCTGTTTAGGGTATTTTGCGATAGAGAAATGATATTTTTATCCCTCTTTTTGAGCAATATTTTTGATTTTAGGGCCATATAGATGATGAAAATGATATGATTTGCCCCTGAAATTGAAAAAATGATAATTAGAGCCTGCTTTGATTACGCTTTGATTAGCAATTGGTATTAGATGGGCGTTGATTTTAATGATTATCAAAATATTGATCAATTTTATTGAATTATTTGCATTGAAGTGCTTGTTGTTTTATATTTGTTCTATCAAAACAACGGTTTTGAAAACAAATTGAAAAAAAATACTGTGAGGTGATGAAACAGGCAGCCATGCCCTCCTGTCTCGAGGGTGGGGAAGCCGGGATAAATTTTTCTGATCATCGTTGGAACAAACTAACCGCCCCGTGAAGGTTCGACTCCTTCTCTCACAGCCTAAAACACATTGAAGCATTAAAAAACAACACTGTGAGGTGATGAAACAGGCAGCCATGCCCTCCTGTCTCGAGGGTGGGGAAGTCGGGATAAATTTTTCTGATCATCGTTGGAACAAGCTAACCGCCCCGTGAAGGTTCGAATCCTTCTCTCACAGCCAACCAAGATTAAAGCCTTCGGCAGCAAAAGAGCGGTCGGGGGCTTTTGCATTTAGTTCGCCCATCACAAAATAAATCTCAGAAATGTCGGTTATCTTAGAAAAGGACAAAGAAAATGAGTAAATCTCGCACTAATCTGCAAGAGCCATTGAATTTGTTACCCAAAAATCTTAAATTGAAAGGCATTAATTGAAGAATAAAGAAGTCGCAGCCCCTTCCTTTAAATTTTTACATGAACGATAATCTTAAGGTTGATTTTTGCATAAAAACTAGTGAGAGTAGAAATGGGGCTGCGTTTTTTTCTTTATTAATTGAGTTGAGTCATTAAAATCACTACTAATACGATCTGCTCCTATCAAACGCTGCCTCTTCTCCTAATTTTTTTTGTATCCCTCCACAATTTTTTTCAACTCTTCTAAATATACTGCCTTCTGCGGACTGCGCCTCGTAATGTTAGTCGCAGTAAAAAAGTGGTGGTTTTCTAAGAAATTGACCTGTATCCGATTCCAGGATTCTTCATCTGATAAGACCTTAAAGGCTTTCAGCTCCTCAAAGAGCGTATTGCCGATAGGGTAAAAATCTTCTCGCCCCAAATAATCCAGATCTGCATCACAAATGATTTCCTCCAGTAGCGTCTGAGGGCTCTGGGGAATCTTAGTGGCCATAATCATCCCGCAGATCTGATTAATGGCTTGCTCGTCGTAGCCCAAGGTGGGCAAAACCTCCTGGGCAATCTCACAGCCCCGCCGCTCGTGCTCCTGATTGCTGACCAAAAAGCCACAGTCGTGGTACAACGCAGCGGTTCTTAGCAAAACCCGCTCCCGTTCCTTCACGCTCTCTGCAGTACACAGTTCCTCCGTTACCGCCAGCACATCGAGCGTGTGGTGGATGCCGTGGTAGTACAGCTGATCAGAAAGCTCTTCCTTCAGCCGTTTAAGAATATACTCCTTTGCGGCTTGGTAGTTCATTGTATTGATGTTCGACAAAATACATATCGATCTTGCCTTTATTTTTCGCTTCAATTTTCCCACGGTGCGAGCAACAGAACTGGTCTTTAATCAGCTCGTAGGTGGTCTGCGAGATGTTGATTCGGCCCGGCACTCCACTCGACTCCATACGGGCGGCCGTATTAACCGTATCCCCCCAGATGTCGTAGGCAAATTTCTTGCTGCCTACAATCCCCGCGATAACCGGGCCACTGTGTAGGCCGATACGGGTTTCCAGCGACGGCAACTGCTGAGTGCGCCTTTGTTCATTAAAGTTGCTCATAAAAGCCAACATTTCCAAAGCCGCCTGTGTCGCATCTGCGGCATGAGTGGTATTGGCCACCGGGAGGCCGCCTGCGCACATGTAGGCATCGCCGATGGTTTTGATCTTTTCGATACCATGGCGGGAGGTGATTTCGTCGAATGCCCGGAAGCATTGATCCAGCGCTTCGACCAGCGCCTCGGGCGCCAGCTGCTCGGTCGTTTGGGTGAAGGATTTAAAATCGGTAAACAGCACGGTGACAGAGTCGTAACGCTGTGCGGCGGCCTTACCCCGCTGCTTTAGCTCCTGCGCCGTTGTGGCAGGCAAAATGTTCAGCAGCAGCTCCTCTGAGCGCTGTCGCTCCTGCTCAATGATTTGATTCTTACTGGCCAATTCTTGGTTGGCCTTGTTCTTCAGTCGATAGCGGTTGTAAAGCAAAACGGCCAACACCAGCAGCCCCAGTAGCCCCAAAAACAGGCTTTTGCGTTGCAGCTCCGTCTCCCTGAGCTGGGCTTGCTGTTGCTCGTTGGCGCTTTTTTGCTGTTCTAGCTCCAATTCCTTTTTCAAATCGCCATACTGCGCTTCTCGCTCATCCATTTCCATAACCAATTCCTCATTGAGGCGATCATAGCGCGTCTCATCGTACAGCTTGCGAAATTCATAGGCATTGGGGTAATTCCCGAGCTTGGCATAAACCCTGGAAAGGTCTTTATAGCCCTTCTGCTCATACTTTTTATCAACCAGTTCCTTCGCCATCGCCAAATAACGTTCGGTATAGTCTAATGCTTCCTGATACCGTTCTTGCCGCCGACGGACATCACCGATGCCATTGTAGACTTCCATGATTCCCTTCGCATCCTTTATCGATTCGCGAATACTTAGCGAGCGATTCAGAAAGCTCATCGCTTTTCGGAACTGTGCGCTAGCTTCATTGGGCTTTTTAATTTCAAGGTAATAGCTGCCCAGGTTTTTGTGGACCAGCCCAATATTGTTGTAAATCCCTCCCTCGCCTTCGCGATCTTCCAGCGCCGTATACAATTCCAGGGCCTGGCGGTAATAATTGATCGCCAGCTCATATTGCTGCCGGCCCTTTTCCCATTGATTTTTTTTAGTAAAGGTCTCTCCTTGATCGTCTTTGCTGTTACCGATATTTTGGTAGACGATGGCCAGCTCCCATTGATCCCCCTGCTCTTGGCGAATGGCCAGTGCTTCCTCGTAATGTTCTGCGGCTTCCTCGAAGCGTTCCAGCTCTGTTTTGATATTACCGATCAGGTTGTGGGCATTGCCCATTTCATATTCATCATTGAGCCTTTTAAAGTAGGAGAGGTGGGTAAGGATATAATTGAGGGCGACGGGATAATTCCCTTGGGCCTCTAGTGCCAGCGCAATATTGTAAGAAACCCGAGCGATGCGCAGGCTGTCTTTGAGTTCTTTGCGTAGTTTGAGCGATTGGCGTAGGTTGGAGATTGCCGCTTTGAAGTTCCCCAGCGATTCTTCCAGATTGCCGATGTTGTTGTAAAGAGAAGCGACGCCTTTTTTGTCGCCCAGTTGTTGGCGGAGTTGCAGGGCTTTTTCGTAGTGTACTTTGGCGGTTTCGAACTGCTCGGCGATGGCTTCGACCACGCCTCGGTTGTTGTGGGCCTGGGCCTCGCCTTTGGTGTAGCCCAGTTGCTGGGAGAGGAGGATCGACTGGTCGAGCAGCTGGCGGGCCCGGCCCGGCTCGCTGAATTTGTACTCCCAGGCCAGATCATTGTAGAGCTGGACCCTAAAGGTATCTTGCGGGGCCTTCCGTAGAGCTTGCTCCAGGCTGTCGATCAAGGGCTGCTCCTGGCCAAAGAGAGAGGGCTGCCAGCTGGCCCAGCAAAAGGCCATTAGCAGTAGGGGCAGGCCCCACTCTTTGGTATTCCAGTAGCTCAGCATAGGCGGTCTGCTTATTCTTCTAAGAGCAGTACGCCTGAGGCAATAAACTTGTATTCTTCGACAGGCTCGGTGATGGCAGCAATTTCTTCCGCAGACTTGCCTTCATCCTCGGCGTAGTGGCGCAGCTCGTCGATGCTGGTCGTTTCTTTGAATGCATAGCCATCCATGACCACCTTGCGGCCAGCAATATCCAATGGCATAAAGAAGCCGTAATCTTTAAATTTGACAAAGACTTCCCCTTGCTCAGGATTATCGGCGACGATATTCATCCAGCATCCCTTTTTCTGGCAAACGGATTCTACCGTTCCCGTAAACTTAGTGGCCACCGAGTCAGAGGTCTCCAGCTTCGTCAGCAGACCGTCCATACCAATAGCACCGTCGGCGGTAATGGCTTCTCCAAACTTTTGGTGTTCTACCGTCATCGAAGTTGCCGTATCTCCATCTTCCTGTTTGGTGGTTTGCTGGGCTGTTTCACCGCCACAAGCTGAAAACAGCGCAATCAGGAGTGCAAAAAAACTTATTTTCTTAAACATAAGTGTTGAGTTATAATGGTGTAAAAATAGTCAATTAATTAAGTTAAGGATTGTCCACTTAAAACGATAAATTTTTAGTCCAAATTAACAACTGCAAAAATATTTCAAAAATTTGACTTGAAGACAATAGTTGGCTTTCGAAAAATGTTAATAGGTAATTCAAGTTGCAATTCACTTTTACAAGAGTCAATGCGTCAGATATTTGAATCACCACTACGTGGTTCACAAAATCTTCCTTACCTGCC
>JBCDGZ010000008.1:0-86125 GCA_038750655.1 Bacteroidota bacterium
AGGCTAAAATATGCCAATATTATAGGAGACGAAGCGGCCATCAAAGCAGCCAGAATTACCATTATTCAAAAATTCATCAAGGAGCATATTTGCATCCTCCGCATCGATGAAATTGAAGCCATCATCAAGGGCAACGCTTTTGCGTCGATTCACCGAAACTTTCAAATCTATATCATTAACGATATTCAATCGAATATTCACTAAATAGCATTTAGCATTAATTACTTAACATTAATTTAAATTCTTTAAAATAATTATTATGGAAAATTCTGCATCTTTTAATCCTAGCGCCACAACGATGAGTAATGGCGGTAAAGAGAATAGAGCGGTAGCCGTAAGTCCCGGTGGAGATAACATTGTGAACATCACAATTACTAGCCTGGAGGCAATCGATAAGATCATCATCGGACTATGTCCTCAAATTGTGAATCTGAAGGCTGAGGAAATTGAAAGCATTTCCAGTATTATTAATTCTTATTTTTTCGGCAAAATAGCCGACCTCAGTGAAATCACTGCCATCCTCAACATCGAGACCATCGAGTTTATCGAAGGTATCCGAATGTTAATCAAGGAAGAAAAAATTATCAACGTCCATGGACTCGAAGAACATTTTGCCATCTATATCAAAGCGTTTGAAGATATTAATATCTGCGGTGATGAAATTATTTAATCACGCAGCATCAATTGAGAGAACTCGAAAAGGTGCTCCCCTAACCAAGCCAAGATAATGTACACTTAGAGCGGCAGCTGATTTTCAGCTGCCGTATTTATTATACTGGAAAAATATTGAAAATATGGCTTTTCTTGTAATGTTTATGCAGCAGTATGCGTGTTAATTATAAAGAAAAGAAAAAATTAAATCCCCAATTTTATGTACTCGGACACTACCCTTTCTATTGCTATTCTATTCTTAAAATTCTAAATTCGAATATTATGAATCAAAAAAAAATGCCCAGCGATGATTCTGAAATTCAGATTCCTAAGCAGCGTATTAGAACGCTTTACCGATCCTACCTTTCTGTTCTGCTGGTAGAACTTAATCGCCAGTCTATGGGAGGAGGAATGGCAGCAAACGAAGCGATTATTGTAGATTTTATAAGGTCGACTTTTTGCTGCAAGCGATCAGAAGAAATCGCTGAAATCATCAAGACCAACAATGTGAGATTGATCCAGCAAAAGTTTCGGGATTTTATTAAACGACGACGCGACATAATTTAATGGCAGATTGCATCAGGCGGTACTCGGCGAAAACAAGATAAGGTAAAAAATAAAAATTCTTCATCATGTCAGTAATCAGATTCCGAACGCTAGTTCAACTGAATGAAAATCTTAAAATTATGGAAAATTACAAAATGACACCTACATCTCTGGGAAATAGCACGGTAGAGCTTCCTCATGCGGCGACGACTCTCCACCCCTCCCATTCCCTACCTGCAGTCATTTATGCGATTATAGGCCTGCCATCCATAGACGGGATTATTCATCAGCTCTGTCCTGACATCTACAACAAGTTGACCTCATTCAAAAACTTCTCGCTCATTACCCAAGCCTACATCTTTGGTGAAGAACACCAAATAGATTTTCGTGCAATCAAGGATATGACCAATAATGTAGCTGCGGATTTTATCGAAGGTGTCCGAACATTGGTAAAAGAACAAGGCATTATTAATGTTAATGGTTTACAAGATTATTTTGACGACTACACAGACGATTTTGCAGACATCGACATCATGAACCAAGAATCATCGTAAGATCAATAAGCATTGTTTTTGCTTTTCGGCAATACCCTTTATTGTGGTGTTGCCGATTTCTTTATGTCTTGAAAACAAAATGAAATCTTTATTCGTTTTTTCATAGAATAGGCTTCTATTTCTAAAAAAAAACTTCTCTTCGTGTAATGCATAGTCATGCGGCTGCGTGATATATGCAAAGCATCCACTATCCATAATTTGTCACTTTAATCTCTGTTATACCATGCTCTGGTATAGCTAGACACCTTATTTTTTCACCTAAAAATCCGGTATTTATGGATACTCAAAGAGAATCAGGGAAAGAAGTTAAGAAATGTAATTGTCCTATCGATCGACTTTATCGGATGTCTTTACCCTTACTTTTAGCCTTCATGTCTAAAAAGAGAATTTATGTAAATGATAATGAGAGGCGGAAGGAGGCCATTCAATCCTTTTTTGCCGATAAGATTTGTACCAAGCCCAAGGAGGTATTGGCACGGTTTGAGGAGCAATTTCCGTGGTTGATGTACAAATCTTTTAGAAATCATATCTACGATCTCATGCGTCGGCAAAAGGCGCGAGATAAAAAGCATGCCAGTCATCTTCAGATTGTTGGAGGGACCATGAGCAAAGAAGAACACTATGATGAGTCGGAAAAGATGCGCAGGCGTTTCCGCAGAATCATCCTGGAACGACATAATGAAAAGTATGTTAAAATATTTGATTTGATGGCAGAAGAATGGACCAATAAGGAAATTGCCATTGAACTCAACGAAAATACCAACGCAATCAACGTAGCCGTCTGTCGGATTCGTAAGACCTTGAAAGAGGTCTGTTAATTGCTATCTCCTATTTTTTAACCTGCTGTCTCTTTACTCGAGACACACAAAATCAACATTAAAATGAGTAAGCCATTTTTAAATTCTATGTCAGACTGTACAGATGATACCATCATCGAAGACCAACCGGAAACCCCTACAACTACGACTATTATCGAAACCCAAACGACGGTCATCACTGGGCTGCCCTCCATCGATAACATTATCTGTGGATTTTATCCCAGCATTAATCATTCTTCTAAGGAAGAGATTCATACCATCGCCGAATTGATTAAAGCTTTTATTTTCAAAAATAATAGTATTCTCGAAATCATACAGGAGCGCACCAACGAGGCGACTTCGGAATTCATTGAAGGGCTGAAGCTCCTCGCGCAAGAGCAACAGATTAAAACAATGGAAGAATTTCAGACCCACTTTGACTACTACTATCAATCTTTTGATGTCCACAAGGTGTGTAAATGCGACAGTATCGATAGATGAGAATATTTCATAATAAACTGACAGAGAGCTGAGCGTTGATTGTCCCAACCCTCAGCTTTTTTGTTTTTGGAGAGGTTGGTGATTAATGGTTGCTGATTTTAATTGAAAAAATGAGAGAAGCCAAGATTCAGATTGAGCTGATGAATGCCGATTTTCATATCGGTATCTGCGAATTTGGTTCTGCGCTGCCACATCCACTGGGGCTGGAGGTGGAGGGTCCATTGTTCGGTGAGCTGGTAGGCCAGTAGGGGGCTGAGCCGTAGGCCGATGTCGAAGGATTGGAAAGTAGAGATGGAACTGTTATCCTCGAAAGAGATGATCTCGCCCATTGGGTCCAGTGTTCTGCCGGATTGTTGGGTGGTAAGGTTAAGGACGAGGCCGGCTCGGATACCGTAGCCGAATTTGCCGGCCTGGTGTTGTAAGCCAACTTCGAGGGGAAGACTGAGGCGTTGGTATTCATTGTAGTGAATCACATTTCGGGTCGCCAGCGCACTGGCTGAAGTATCTCCATAGAGTCGATTCAAAGTATCGCCAGAGGTGGCATCCACCCAGACTTTTAATAAGTGCTCCTTCTTTTCAACTTGAATATCTTTTTGCTGCTCGTATTCAAATTTCGACCACAGCTGATGGCGCTCTACACCGCTGTGCAGCGACCAGCGATTATTGAGCAACAGGCCCGCATGAATACCGTAGCTGATTCCCAAGAACTTATTCTCTGCGTCTTTTTTCAAATTAGCAACATCACTGAAATCATCCGATTGGTAATTGAAGTGTAAGGTGTTAACACCTCCGCTTACGCCTACGGACCAGCGAATAGATGGCCTCTTGCTAGCATAGCTCCGCTTGCTTTCCACTAATGCTAAGGGACCCAAAGTCGGTAGCTGAGCTTCCAAGAAAGTAAATCTGGGCAGAAGCTTGGTGAATATTGGTGTTTGGGGAATGGTTAAAGTACCAGTGGTAATGTCTTTTGCTATTAAAGTATTGTTGTCCTTGTGATTTGAAGTATTGGTAGTGGAGGATTTTATAGTCTTAGCAGCATCAGTCATAAGGGTGGTCCGATTGGTCGTTGCCTGTTTAGCTGAAATGTTTGAAAGCTCTGCGCGAGGTGCTTGAATTGATTTTTTGAGGTTCTTTTTCCGTAATTTTTTTGCTGAAAGCGGTAGTGTCTTGACGGTTTTTGCTGTAGTATCATTTATCGTTGCTGTGTTTACTGTTTTGGAGTTACTATTTAAAGAAATGGGAGAATCAGAGGTCTCCCCACCTAAAGAAAATGCCACCTCTTCCTTTGCCTTTACCTCTGTACGATCATCAGTGGCCTGCGGGCTATGTGCTTGCGAAACATCAGTATCCTCCGATGACCAGTACACTAGGGCCAATCCTCCTCCAAGAACAATCAGCAAGATGAGCACCCCTATCCATCCTCTGTGGAAAGAAGGGGCTGGCTGGCCTTGATCCAAATCTTCTGCAATCGCCTCCCACAGCCCTTCGCCATCAAAGTTGTCGTCCGACAGCTGTTGATGCTTAAACCTTTTATTCAATTCATTTTCTATATTGCTCATCTTAATGATTTAATGCAAGTTGCGATTATTTAATTTTGCCCGAAAAAGGGAGGCTGCTAGTTTTAAAATCTGCCTTATCCCGAAAGGTTTTTTTTAACCAGGCCCTCGCTCTTGACAGGCGCTGCCGAGAAAGACCTTCGGTGATTTGTAGCAGCTCCGCAATTTCGTCGTGGTGGTAGCCATCAATGACAAATAGGTTAAATACTTCGAAATATCCGAGCGGCATTTGCTTAAGAATAAATAGAACATGCTCATCGGATAAGTCTTTCATGACTTGTGGGAAGCAGATGATTTCGTGCTTTGTTGGATCCAGTTCTTCGTTAGCGGTGCCAATAATTCTTTTGTTGTAGTTGAGGCAGGCATTGACCACAATCTTAGCTGCCCATTTGTGCAATGCTGCTTTTTGCGGATCGTATTGATCGAGGTGTTTGAACACTTTAACGAAACTCTCCTGCAAGGCATCCTTCACGTAAGAAGTATCCCTGAGGTACCGGCTGGCGATGGCTCTCAAGTAAGGCAACAGCAACTCGTACAATTGCTTTTGTGCCCTCCTGTTTTGTAATTTACAGGATTGGATCAATTCATCACTTATGTGCATCCTATCGCTGCTTATTGATAAAGTTAGATTTCGCGTTCATATGCTTAAACTAAGCTAATAAAAGTAAAGCATCTTCAAAAAAGAGCGGATGCTTTACTTTGGAATTATTCTGGCGTTCCTTAAATCAAATCTAAGGTATCGTATAAGAATCTTCAACCATACAGCCTTCGGCATCGGTAATCGCAACAGTATAAGTCATCCCACTCATCACACTGATGAACTCCGTGGTCTCTCCCGTCGACCAGAGAAAGGCAAAAGGAGCCGTTCCACCCTGCGCTACTGCTCTCAGCATAGTACCTGCAGCATCCGTGTCAAAGAAGATGCGCAAGCCATTACAAGGGTCAGTAGAAAAGCTAATCATCATCGAGGCGGTCACCACACAGCCTTCGGCATCCGTCACCGTCACCTCATAAGTCCCATCCGTAGTTACGATAATGTCCGAAGTGGTCTCCCCCGTTGACCAAGCAAAGGCATAGGGGGCTGTCCCGCCCGTTACGGTCGCCGTCAGTACTACTCCTGCACCCGTCATAGCACTGTCAACCACTACCACCAATCTATCGCAAGGAGTACTGACCGTGGCAATGGCGGAGGCCGCCGAAGTACAACCCTCAGCATCCGTCACCGTCACGCTGTACGTGCCACTAGCCGTTGGAGTAATTTGCTCAGTAGTTTCCCCCGTCGACCATAGATAGCTATAGGGAGCCGTCCCACCAGTGACGATAGCACCCAGACTACCTGCGGCAGTCATCTCTACGGATACCCCAAAAAGATCGCAAGGATTGGAGTTGTTGGCGCTGATCGTCGCCGTCGCTGTACAGCCTTCGGCATCCGTTACGGTTACTTCATAATCACCGCTAGTGGTGACTCTGATTTCTTGTGTTGTCTCTCCCGTTGACCATAGGTAGGTGTAAGGCGCGGTGCCATCGTTGGCTACGGCCATGAGGGTGGCCCCGAAGGCAGTCGTCTCTATCGTCACACTCAAATCACAGACGACGGACTCTGTAACATCATTTTCTTCAATGTTGGTCTCATCAAGATTTTCTTTAGTGCAGGACGATAGTAAGGCCGTGCCTAAGAAAAATAAAAGAAGGTATTTAATATTGAAATTCATCTCGTGTACTTTATTGAAAGTTGCGATCTATGGTGTTGATCGCGACTCGGGTTAATGTGAATAGAACGAGTCAGTTCGAATTGATACTCGACTATTAGTACACAGAGAATTCCTCAGATGTGACAGTAAGCAAAAATATTTTTTCAAAAAATAATCACCAGCTTATTCTGATTGAATTGAATCCACTGGATTGGCTGTCGCCGCCTTTATGGATTGTAGGCCGATGGTCGCCAGGGCGATGGCAATGGCTAAGCCACCGACCAAGGCAAAGACCCACCAGCTGATCTCAATTCGGTAGGCAAAGTCTTCCAGCCAGCTATTCATACCCCACCAGCTCAGCGGTACGGCCAGCAGTGCAGAGAGGGCGACCAATTTTAGGAAATCTTTGGTAACCAGATTGACGATATTAAATACGGTGGCCCCCAGTACTTTACGGATGCCAATCTCTTTGGTGCGCTGCATGATATGATGGGTCACCAAGCCGAACAGGCCGATACAAGCAATGAATAGAGCCAGTAGAGAAAAGATATTGAAGAAATGGCCGAAGCGCTGTTCGGAGGCGTAGAGCTTAGCGTAGGACTCGTCCATGTAGCGCAACTTGAAGGGTATCTCGGGCATGATCTCTCCGAGTGTTGACTGGATGTGAGCAGTGGTACTGGCCCAATCATCCATATTAATCTTCATCGCAATTTGACCATAGTAATAGGAGGTGGTTTCATTGTAAAAGGTGATAAACATTGGTTCGATGGAGAAGTCCAGGGGTTGGAAATGAAAATTTTTGACCACCCCAATGACTTTGCCTCCTCGGAAGGATTTACCAACGGCCGTTTCCCAGCCCAGGGCCTTGACGGCTGCTTCGTTGAGGATGTAGGTGTTCATAGAATCCGAAGGATGGTCGAGCGAAAAATTCCTTCCTTCTACCAATGGTATTTCGAAGAGATCCAGGTAATGGTAATCCGTACGGGTACGGTAAACATAAACTTCTCGTTGATCTTCATTGCCTTCCCATTCCTGGACGATCCCTTGATTATAGGTATTCAATGGTAATGCACTAGTAATAGCCACTTTTTCAATATTGGGATGCTTTAGTAGCTCGTTGCGAATAGTACTGGCCTTAGCCATAATATTCTGATTGCGATAAGGGACATACACGACCTGATCGCGGTTGTAGCCCAGCTTTTTAGTATTGATGTACTGGAGTTGTTGATAAATCAAGACGCTGCTGATGGCGAGGACGATGGCCGCGGTGAACTGCCCGACGATTAATGTATTCCGAAAGAAACGACTTTCTTTTTGATGCTTGAACCACTTGTTCTTGAGGGCTCGAACTGGACTGACGGCAGAAGACATCAGCGCGGGGTATAGCCCAGAGAGCGCACCGAAAGTAAGGGCGGCGATAAGAAAGCCAATAAGGATCATCTGATTGCCGATAAGCTCGAAAGGAATGGTGAGCCCTAAGAGATCATTGAGCAATGGTAATAACAAATTGGCTAGCCCGGTGGCGATGCCAAAGCTGATGATGGTGATCAGCAAGGATTCCAATAAAAACTGGCTGACTAGCTGCCCTCTTCGCGCGCCCAGCACCTTACGAACCCCGACCTCTCTGGCCCGTTGGCGGAAGCGCGCCGTCGCCAAGTTCATGTAGTTAATCAGGGCCAGTAAAAGGATGATGATAGCAATAGAGATGGCCAGATAAATATACCGAATGTCGCCATTGGGCTTTCGTTCAAAATTGAGCTGGGAGTACAGTCGAATATCTTTCAGTGGTTGTAGAAAAAAGCGCGCTGTGAAGGGCAGCTCGCGATAAGCGTATTTTAGGTCCTCATCAAAGACGCTCATTTTTTTTTCCAATTCGTGATAATCATAGCCTTCTGGCAGTAGTACATAGGCAGAATAACTATTATTGGCCCACTTCCAGCCCTTTTTATCTGACACATACTCCTCATAATTTTCTATAGAAACAATATAGCTAAAGTCATAATGCTGATTATCTGGAATATCCTCAATTACTGCTTTTACCGTCAATTGCCGCTCGGGATTCATTTCTATAACTTTTCCAATGGGCGACGCTTTGCCAAAATATTTCTGGGCCATCGATTGGGTGAGAATGATGGAGGACTTATCCCGTAGTGCGGCCTGTACATCGCCTTCGATGATGGGATAGGTGAAAATGTCAAATAGTGCCGTATCTGCATAGAGCCCTTGCTCGTAAAAGATCTTACCATCTAACCAAAAACGATCGGTTAATTGGGTATTAGTCGTTGCGGCTTCTACTTCTGGGAATCGCTCCACGAGGGAGGGCGCAATGGGCACGGGCGCGATGGCGAAGCGATCGGTTCCTCGAAATTCATTGCCCGGTTGGTGTTGCGCCAGCCGATAGATGCGGTCGGCCTTTTCGTGCTGCGACTCATAGCTCATCTCATACTGGATATACAAAGCAATAAGGATAAAACAACAGAGGCCAAGACTCATCCCCGTTACATTGATAAAGGAAAAAAGCTTTTGCTTGAACAGGTTGCGCCAGGCGATTTTGAAATAACTATTGAACATGAAAAAGGGATTTAGGTCGGTGAACAAAAGGCGTTTAATGGCGAAGGGGCGCAGGTAGTTGAGGCTTTGGTACCAGTAGTTGAGATCGGCTTTGCGTTTGGAGGTCTTGTCGATTTGTAGCCAGTATTTTTCTTCCAAGTCGCCCAGCACTTCCTCGGCCAGCTCCGGTTTGAGGAGCCATTGTAGCAGGCGGGTGGCCAATTGGGGTGGATGGATGTCTTTTTGAGCACTCATATCCAGAAAGTTAGCAGTTGAAGTAAGGGGGTTAGCCAAATTTGATCGAAAAGCCGGGGTATTGACTCCAAAGGGAGAGGCGTAGGTCTTTGGCCTTTCGCAGGGCGGCCTCGCCGGAGGCGGTAATCTCGTAGATGCGCTTGCGCCGCCCGCCCCGATTCGCCGAGGGCTCCCCCATCTTAGACTTCAAAAAGCCCTTGTCCCCCATACGGCTCAGCGTAGAATGCACGGCACCAATGGACACCGCCCGGCCCGTCTGCGACTCAAACTCCTCTGCAATCTTGAAGGCGTAAGCCTCCTCGCCCAGGATGCCCACCAACAGCAGAATAATCTCTTCGAATTCCCCTAATCGGGTCTCTTTCATCAGCTTCAGATTTAGATATGGTACTTAATTGTAGAACAAATGTAAAGAAAATATTTGATTAATTCTACAATCTAGAAACAAATAGGATAAAAATACCTGGTATAGGCCACAATAAAAAACAGCTGCAACATTTAATGCCGCAGCTGCTGGTAAATAAGGTGTCTTCATTCTTTGGTCCTCAATCAAATACGATGAGGACTAAGATTCTAAACGTATTGCTCCAATATATTTTTATAATTGATTATTTCAGCGTTCTTTTCCCTTTGATAACTCTCTGATCCTCAAGTTGCAATAGTCCCTTTAATTTACCAAAGACATTTTAAGGGCATTACCACAAATATTTTTTGTAATTTGAGCCTAGATATAGTTTTAACTAGCTATTTATCAATTTCTTGTGTAGAGTAATTAACCACAAAGATGACTAACGTCTTTACGGCAAAATTTGTAAAAATCATAAAAACCTGGCAACCAGAGGAGCTGAAAGCCTTCGAGAGTTGGCTGCGCTCTCCTTGGTGCAATAGCAACAAAAACCTGGTTCGCCTCTTCGAATGCTTGCGAAAGTACTACCCCGAATTTGACGATAAGCGATTGACAAAGGAAAAGCTATTTCACAAAATTTTGCCCGATGGTAAATTCAGTGATCGAAGGATCAATAACCTGTTTTCCGAAGGCTTCCTGGCCGCCCAACGATTCCTTATTTTCCAAAACCTGCTGAACAATCAGAACCTACAAGACCATCTGCTGACTCGCGAATTGCAGAACCGCTATCTCGAAGACTGGTTTTTTAAAGCTACCCAAAAAACGATCGATCGCCTGGAGGCTAAAGCCCCTAAAGATTGGGAAGATCATCTGGAACTCTATCAGATGCATCACCAAGTCTATCATCATCCCAACCAAAATCTGCGCTTGCAACCTGGCTCCTCCACCATCGTCAATATGGGCGAACAGATCGATCTGGTCTACCTGCTGGGGAAGGCCAGCATCATCAACGAGAAAGTCTTTCGGAGTCGCATCCTCAAAGATGAGCGTCACGATATTGAGGCTGAATTGAAAAAGTGGTATGCTGTCAGCGATGGGGTGCAGCACCCGGCGATTGACTTGTACCGACTGCGCTTTGCCTACACCGACGAAAAACGCTTGGAACAATACCAGGTCCTACGGGCTGCTTTCAAAGATCGATTTATACACCTCAATCCTAAAGAACAGAAAGTTCACCTACTCTCTCTCATCAATGACACCATGCTGTTGGTCAAGCAGGGACAACTTGATGTGGTAGACTGTCTGGATTTGTACCAAATGGGCCTGGAAAATGGTATGCTGATGAATAAGGGAAAACTGAGCCGCAATACCTACACCCTCATCGTGAGTGCCAGCAATACCAAGGCCAGCTTCGAATTTACTCATCGCTTCATCGAACAATATACCCAGCACCTAGACGAGTCTATACAAACTGATTGCGCCCAATGGGCCTGGGCTCATACTTCTTATTGGCAAAAAGACCTGGACACCAGTCTGGGAATATTGCAAGGCTATCATTTCAAAACCCCTTACTTACAGCTCATCGGTAGAGTACTCCACACCCAGATCTATTTTGACTTATTTCTAAAGGACCCATCTTATCAATTTTACCTTTTCAACTACTTAGATACCTTCGAGAAAAGGCTGAATCGGGATAAGCTGTGGTCGAAAATGAATAAGGTCTCTTTCTTGCGCTTTGTCCAAAAATGCCGAACGCTGGCTAAGTTTTATCTAGACATTGGCTCAGATACCACTAGGGGGAGCAAATTGTTAGACTTGAATGAAAATGTCCAGGCATCCAATTGGTTACAGCAGAAAAAAGAGACCGTATTGCAATTAAAAGCAAAGCGGTCGTCCAAATTCTGAACGACCGCCTGCCCTACCTTAGTTAATCAGAATATCCTCGATGATGATATTCTGCACTGTTTCTAGCTGTAGACCGGACAGGTTCTGCCCTTCTAGCATATAAACCACTTCGAGTGTATCCGTGCTGTAGGAGGAATGGTCGACCTTGAAAGACAGTTCGTGAATATCTCCTTCTGTATCCGTGTATTCCAGGTATTGCGTAGAATCCAGTTGTACCTCATCAAAGTCAAAGTCGCTAGTATATTGGACGGTATATTCGCTGTTTTGCAGCGAAATGGCATCATTTACGGCATCTGCTTCAACATCAGAGCTAGATTTGGCTACCGTCGAAGGGCCGTTAAAGGAAGAATAATGGGGATTGTCATTTGGTGTCTCGTGAACGGTTGATGCAGCATGAGGAGTAACTTCAGGAGTGATTAATGCCTCTTTAGAACAAGAAGTTACTAAGAAAAGAAGTGCTGCCATTGAGAAAAACATAAAACGGTTCATAATGCATTTAGGGTTATGTCGCAGCCCGAAGGCCGCAACGGTTATAGATTGAAATACAGGTCCGTCCTGCCGTGAGGCAGGTCAGGGTATTTCCGTCCCCAATTCATCATGTGCACCTGATGCGATTGAGTTTGCACAAAGCCCAGTCAGGTGAAGCAAGGGCGACTTGCGACACGACCAGCGGAGTTAGTTCTTTATTTTTATTGGATAATTTACTGCTGAGTTATGCTTTACTCTCCAAGTTGACGGAGGATCGCTCAGCTTCTACTTCTGATTTTTTTCGTTTTTATTTTGAAAAATATCAAGAGGAACGGGTGTTCTATAAAAATGGGTTTGAAGCGTGTTTACATAGGCAAATTCCCCCAAGTCCCGAAAAGTGACCCCTAAAATTCATTTTTTTTCAAAAAAAATGTCGGAGCCCTCTAAAATAGGGTAGAAAAGAGGGCTTTTCTCTACGCTAAAAACTACTGGAGAATAAGTATAAATAGTTGATTATGAGGTTTTTGTGATGTGGAGTGGAGGAACGGAAAGCGCAGTGACTACGGTATGACGATAAATTCATCCACAAAGAAAATTTTTCCGTCAGTAGTACTTTTAATGAGGTAATAGTGGCGGCCAGGATTGAGATTGAGGGTAATTCGGACCTCAAAATCCGCGCTTTTTTGATTGGAAGTAAGATTTAGATTAATGGGCTGGCTATTGTAAAGTGGTTCACCGGCCTCGTAGGCTGCTTCATCATTGGAATAGAGTTGTAGCTCAAAGGTATTTTCTTGCAAAAAGCCGTAAAATTGCTCTGCTACACTGGTATCGGCAGGGTTGAAGGAATCGGGGTCTGGAAGTACTTTCCCTGCAAAGCGAAAGGCAACGGGGCCTCTCGGAGCATTCAGCTGAACATCTTGCTGTTTTTGTTCCGCTTGTAGTATAAACCCGTAGAAATTGAGGGTTTGTCCAATCAGGGAATTCAGTTCTGGGATGGGTTCAAGGGACGGTGGTAGGCCGATCTGGGCGTATTCTGTAGTATCCAGCTTTAGCTCTGGGAACAATTCTTCGGAATTAAAAATGGCGCTATCTGGAGGAGCGACGGAGATGGTACTATCGGGGGGCATCTCTTTTGACTCCTCGGGTGCCTTTGGCGTTTTGGGAGGCTCCGCCGCGGTAGTCGAGCCGCCTCCCTGCCCACCATCGGTCGCCGAGCGACGGCTCAGGCCAACATCGGCGGCTTCCTCTTCCTTTTCACCAGTCTCTATCGGAGGGCTATCAGCATCGGTTAATCCATTGGTTGATAGGTCATTGGAGTCGACCGGAAGCACTGCGGTGCTGTCTTCCGGGCTCCGGCCATCGTCGGTGGAGCCGGAGCTGGACGGGGAGGATGGTGGGGTGATGGTCGAGGAAGGAGTGCTGGAGTCGGTAAGTCCAGAGCGGCTGTTGGCATCATCAGCACTGGGGCTTAGGAGCCACCAGGCAACGGCGGCGGCTAATAATAGCGGGATGCCCCAGAGGAAGTAGGGGGGGAAGCCCCCGGGGGGTTCTTTGTCTTGAGCCTGTCGGCTGAGGGTATCCAGGTTCTTGCGTAGCTCATTTTCCGGGCTGTCAGCGAGTAATTCATTCATCTCCGATTGCAGAGCCACTTCGCGGGCCAGCTCCTCGCTGGCATTGATCTCTTGCTCGAAATCCGCGCGCTCCTGCGAACTCAGGTCATTTTCCAGATAGCGGAAAATCTTGATGTATGTTTCCTCACTAAATGCCATCGGTTCTATACTATCAGGCTTTTATATTCTGGGTCTTCTTTAATTAATTTAGTTAAACCAATTTTACATTTGTACTTCTTGCGCTTGGCATATTCCTCCGTATAATCCATCTCCTCGGCGATCTCTTTGCTGGACCGGCCATTGAAAAACAACTTCAACACCTTCCGACATTCTTCCGCCAATTGCTGGAGATGCTTATTGAAAAGCGCCCATTTTCTGGCTTTGGTAATATCTGCATCCAGATTCTCCTCACTAGCAAAATCGCCCACAAAATCTAATGGAACCGATTTGCCCGATTTCCGACTCAGCTTTTTCAGCCAGATTTTCTTACACACACTAAACAAATAAACGTGGAAACTGGTCGTCAAAGTCAGTGCATCGGCTTTAATCTTCCGGTAAATCACCATAATGCCTTCTTGAAAGACGTCCTTGGCATCTTCGAAGCTGCCCGAGTTTTTCTTTACGTACTTGGCCACCTCCGGCAGCGACTCCTTATAAATTTTCTGCAAAGTGGCAAAATCGTTGACAGCGATGCCCTGTAGATAATCAGATTGTAGAGAGGTATTCATGTCTTTGTTTGGATGCTTCTGGTGTACTAAGGTGAATATAGGAAAAGTTTTCGGTATCTCTCAGTGCAGTGAAAAATCACAGTATATAGCCATAAAATGACCATATACTGTTCAAAAATCTTTTGCATACCTTTAAAAAATATTTCAAATAAATATGGCATTATCCTTTGTTTTGGCCAAGGACAATTTGGGGGGCTTACCATAATTATCGACACATTTTTAGAGGAGATTTGCCGTGATATGGGCTGTAAATCAGTGTGTTAGGGGAAGAGGGCTCTCACAAAAAAGTTCTTTTAACTGCGGTTATACATACGATGAAAGCTTTTAATGAGATTTGAGGACTTTTTATAACATTGTTTGTTTCTGTATGATTATTAGAGTTCTTGGACCTGTTATGTATAGAAAACCTGATTTTTTATGCATTTCATAGTGTATATGTATAGATAAGTGGGGTTTTGTATACATGTAATGCTTTTGCTAAAAGGTTATGTTATCAGGCTAAATACGCCATTTATAGCAACGAGACCACAAGTATTGTCACGAAAGCCATAAAAACATTACGAGACGATCAGATTAACTGCATATTGACGAGAGGTTAATGAATTACATTTCGAATAGTATTATATTTACTTGCATTCTTTGCAATCGTGAATTTCAACAGAAACGCTATATGAATAAGGATGAACAATTTGGATTTCTTTCTAAGTTGACGGTCAATGAGCTAAAGTCGCTTGCAAAGCAGTTGAATATCAATATAGCTAAGGGGGACAAAAAAGATCAGGTCATTGAAAAAATAGTAAGTGAAAGCAGCATTGCTAGCATTTTAGAAAAGTTGGGCATTTCCGATTTAGAGAATGAATCTTTGGAGATTGCTAAAAAAGGTTTAATAAACCAGAAACGGCAAAGAATCATTACTAGCATTGGCGTTTTAACTGGGCTGGTTGCTCTTTTAGTAACTCTATATATTAATAGATCAAAGATAATCCCCAGCTCTTATCAATTGCACAATCAAGCCTCTCTCTTTCAAAACCCTGACTCCTACAACATTTTACTGCTCCCTTTTGGATCATCTCAAAAGTGCGAATTAGAAACTATCATTTGTGAGCGGGAAGTAGAAGAACGATTTAATCTTTTGAAGGAGCAAAATGACAGCCTTAACATTGAGGTACAAGTATATCAAGGGGTGAATACTACAACTCGATCATTAGCTTTTGATAGAGCCCGATCAATTGGGGATTCGTTAGGCGCTGATCTGGTCGTATGGGGCGATTATCAAAGTAAATGTGAGTGGGATAGTACTAAGATCAGAGTAAAGTGGGCTTCTGTAGAAACTGACATCCCTTTTTTAGATCCCCAAGAAGACATTGAGTACCAAGGAATTCAAGACCTTTCACAAATTGAAGAAGGAGAGGTCACAGGTAATGTTGAAGAAATTGTTTATTGGGCATTGGCCCGTAAAGATTTTAGTTCAGCGAATTTTGGGAAGTCATTAGCTTATTTGCTTAAGATTAAAGCTCAAGAGAAAATAGAGTATGCGGTAATATTCAATGCGATAGGTAGGTGCTACCACGAATTAGATCAGCAAGCAAAAGCCGCTCAGTATTACTCAAAGGCCATTGAACTGAATCCTGAAAATGCTGATTTCTACAATAATCGAGGATATTTCTTCCATGCTCAAAAGAGATATGCAGAAGCCCTTGTTGATTACAATAAAGCCATAGCCTTGAATCCTGGAGATGCTAACTTTTATAATAATCGAGGAGAGTTATATAAGGATCAAGAGAGGTATGCAGAAGCCCTTACTGATTACAATAAAGCTATAGAATTGGGGCCTAAACATGCCGTTATTTATAATAATCGAGGACATTTCTTCTATGCTCAAAAGAGATATGTAGAAGCCCTTGCTGATTACAATAAAGCCATAGCCTTGAATCCTGGAGGTGCTAGTTTTTATAATAATCGAGGAGGGTTATATGAGGATCAAGATAGATACGAAGAAGCCCTTGCTGATCTCTCAACCGCTATTGACTTAGGCCATGAGGATGTGAATACCTATTACCTGAGAGGAAAATCATATGAAAAGCTGGGAGAAAAAGAAAAGGCACGAATGGATTTAGAGAAAGTTGGGGAATTAAGAAATCTCCAGAAATAAGAAGGAGCCCTTCAGCTTATGTACTCTGCCAAACAAAAAAGCCCCGAGCTTTCGCTCAGGGCTTTTTCCTGGAGGTCGGGAGCGGATTCGAACCGCCGTACAAGGTTTTGCAGACCTCTGCCTAGCCACTCGGCCACCCGACCATTTTGGTGCGACGACAAATATAACGGATTTTTAACTACAAATCAAATGCCAGTCTTTTTATATATGTGCGGATCATCGTTTTTTCTTAAAAATCCTATTCCCAGTGGGTTTATCGGGCAAATTATTATTTTGCAAAAAATAAAAAATACTGTTTATGAGGTCTCATCCTGTTATCTTACTCCTGTTGCTTAGTTTCCTCTTTTCCAGTACTACTGTCGATGCGCGCAGCCAACCCATCGAAGAACTCCTCAAAAAGCGCCTGCCCGATGCTAAAATCAAACGCCTGGCCAATAGAGCGCCCTATCAGGGCATCTTCGAAATTCGCCTACGGCAACCCCTGGACCATAAGAATGAGGCGGCCGGGTACTTTGAACAACTGCTGTACCTCTCACACTATGATTATAAAAAGCCGATGGTCATTGTTACCGAAGGCTATTCGGCGAACAATCGAACGACGGAGGTGGCGAAGATGCTGGATGCTAACCAGCTGGTGGTGGAGTACCGCTATGCGGGCGTCTCCAAGCCGGCGAAGATGGATTGGCAGTACCTGACGAGTGATCAGGCAACAGAGGATTTGCATCGCATCCGCCGCTTATTCCGCAAGATTTATCGCAAGGATTGGATCAGCACAGGAATCAGTAAGGGGGGGACGACGACCTTGGTGTACAAGGCCAAGTATCCGAAGGATGTCTGTGTGGCCATCCCTTATGTTGCTCCGCTGGCTTTTGCCCAGGAGGATGAGCGCACCGATATTCATCAGGCGCAGATCGGCCCGGAGGCCTGCCGTCAAGACATCAAAGACTTTCAGCGACTGGCCCTGAGCCACCGTGCAAAGATCATCCCCATGATCGATACCTTTGCGGCCAACCACGGCTATTCGTTCACTATCGGTACAGATGCGGCCTTTGAGTATGCGGTGCTGGAATATCCTTTCTCCTTCTGGCAATGGGGGGCCAATTGCGAAGAAATACCGGACGAAACGGCTAGCCAGCAAGAGATTTTTGATTACCTCAACAACGTTGTCGGGTGGAACTTTTACAGTGATGCCATCTATGATTATTTCCTGCCCTCCTTTTATCAATTCCTTACCGAATTGGGCTATTACGGTTTTCCCAAAGACCATGTTGAAGACCTACTGGTGGCAGTGAAAAATCCCACCAATTTGACCTTCGGCCCTAGGGATGCGGACCTCACCTTTAAACCCTATCTCGTTCCCGTTAACGATTGGCTGATGAAAAAGGGCCATCGCATCCTCTACATCTACGGCGAACTGGATACCTGGACTGCCTGCGGCGTCGTCCCTTCACCCAAAACAGATGCCCTGCGCATGGTCAAAGAGGGCGGATCTCACTCTACACGTATCAAAGATTTCTCTAAAGAGGAACAACAAAAGATTTACGATAAGCTCAAAAAATGGCTCAAAGTGCCCATCAAACCTTTGGCCACCTCCGGATAACTTTGTCTACCAGCTTACATTGACTAGCGACTAAACCTGTTTTTGGGGTATTCGGAATGGTTTTGGCTAACAGTCGGATGTAATAGACTTATTATGAGAAAACTGTTTTGGAGCACATCGCTGCTTTTTGCATTTCTAACTGCTGGATTCGCTCAAGAAGCCTATCTCCCGGAAGTCAATCAAGCCCATCAAGTATACGTCTACAGTAATGAGGCAGTGGTGCGCGATGCACCCTACGGAGAGGTGACCGGCCGTATTCCTATTGGACTGCAAATGACCATCGAGACGGTGGTGGATATGACGGAGTTTAGAGGCGAAGAGGACTTTTGGTTTGAGGTGAGTTTTTACTATCGAGGACGAATGCGGAATGGCTATGTGTGGTATGCTCATCTGGCAAAGTTTGGCCTTGAAGGGCCGGAGGGGGTCTATTTTCTCTACCGGGAAAACAGTGATCAAAGAGCAAAAATTAGAGTAACGAGAGACGGACGACTGTTGGATGAACTGGCTTACGATATGCCCGGAGGGCAAGTGCATCGACCGTCTATTCAGGATGATCGTGGTGTAGAGGGCTGGGCCAATATTCTCACCATTCCTTATTCAAAAGTCGGGTGCAATATTTTTTCTGGAAATGTCCTACTAGCCTGGGATAGCTCTGACCTTCACTACATTGGCCTCTCTAATGTTGATCAAAACACCACCCACGAGGATATTTGGATGGGAAATGCCAGTATTAACTATGTCTTTCCTAAAGATGAGGGAGGGCGAAAGGGACACATCTTACGGGTGGAAAAAATGCCAGATCGGGATAAGCAAATTATTTCAGAGCAGTTTTCGGTCCTGAAATGGACAGAGAAGGGCTTAATTCAAATCGAAGAATAGAAAAGGGCTCCTTACCTTCAGCGGTGTTCTAAAGGCAAGGAGCGCCCGGGATTAGAAATCAAACTTAATCCCCTGTGCCAAAGGCAAATCTTTGCTGTAGTTGATCGTGTTAGTCTGACGACGCATATACGCTTTCCAGGAATCCGAGCCACTCTCGCGGCCACCGCCAGTTTCCTTCTCTCCACCAAATGCACCACCGATTTCCGCCCCACTAGTTCCGATATTCACATTGGCGATTCCGCAATCTGAACCAGCGACCGAAAGAAACTGCTCGGCTTCCCCAATGCTGTCCGTCATAATCGCAGAAGACAATCCCTGCGGCACACCATTTTGAATAGCGATGGCTTCGTCCAGGTTGCTGTATTTCATCAGGTAGAGAATGGGGGCAAATGTTTCGTGCTTCACAATTTCAAAGCCAGGCTCGACTTCCGCTACACAAGGCTTTACATAACAGCCGCTTTCGTACTGCTCCCCTTTGAGGATACCACCTCTGACGGCAAAGCCACCACCCTCGGCCTTGATTTGCTTCAAGGTATCCTGATACATATTTACCGCATCCGTATCGATCAGTGGACCAACGTGATTTTCTGGATCAAGTGGATTACCGATCTTGATCTGACGGTAGGCTTTGACCAGCTTTTTCTTCACATCATTATAAATGCTATCGTGGATAATCAAGCGACGAGTAGTGGTGCAACGCTGTCCTGCTGTCCCAACTGCGCCAAACAGCGCGCCCGTCAACACCAAATTCATATTGGCATTTGGCGTGACAATCATGGCATTGTTTCCTCCCAACTCCAACAAGCTACGACCAAGGCGAGCGGCCACCGTCGCCCCAACAATTTTACCCATGCGCGTGCTCCCTGTAGCAGAGATCAATGGCAGACGACCATCCTTAGTCATGTATTCTCCCACCACATAATCGCCATTAATCAAGCAGCAAACCCCCTCTGGGACCTCATTCTCCTTCAACACCTTCTGCATAATATTCTGACAGGCAATCCCGCAAAGTGGTGTCTTCTCGCTCGGCTTCCAGATGCAAACATCCCCACAAACCATCGCAATCATCGCATTCCAGCTCCACACGGCCACCGGAAAGTTAAAAGCCGAAATGATACCGACAACGCCCAGTGGGTGCCACTGCTCGTACATCCGGTGCTGCGGCCGCTCAGAGTGCATCGACAAACCGTACAGCTGGCGCGACAGCCCGACGGCAAAATCGCAGATGTCAATCATTTCTTGCACTTCGCCCCAGCCTTCCTGCAGGCTCTTTCCCATCTCATAGGAAACAAGACGTCCAAGAGCATCCTTATGCTTACGCAGCTCCTCCCCGTACTGACGAACAATCTCGCCCCGCTTTGGAGCCGGCATATTTCGCCAGCCAGCAAAAGCTTGCTGAGCCGCCTTTACAACCTGATTGTACTCCGCCTCAGAAGTTACACTGACACTACCAATATAGCTGCCATCCACAGGCGAATGGGATTCAATATATTCCTTAGAACTCGCCGAGGATTTCAGTCCCGTACTCGTCCCATCATTGAGTTTTTTCAAACCCAGTTTTTTTAAAAAACGCTTATTCATTGATACGCTTATTTTATTGATTTTAAATGGTGGCGCAAAGCTAGCAATTTTGAAAACATAATGCACGGCTCACCCTGCGCTATTTTACTGCGATGTCGGGGTTTGGTTGCGCCTTTGGCGCTTTTTGGTGGACGGTGGCCGGCAGAACGTACTACCGTCCACCGTCAACCCAAGCGCCAAAGGCGCAACCCGTCCACCAAAGCAGTACGCGCCAGCGCGGCCTCCTTTAACAAGCTTTAACACCCCTTAACACCCCCCTAAGACTTCCAGGCCCAGCTTTTGCCCTACCATTTACAAAACAACTACTATGAAAAAAATACAGCAATGGATCAGCCAACTATTAGACTGGCCACTTTCGACAAAAGCGCAGCGAGTCAAAGCTCCCGCAACCATTAAATCCGTACCACCTCCGTACCAGCAAACCCAAAGACATTTTTGAGAGGCCATTCCAAACCAAAGAAACCGATTTGTTTTATGTGAATAGGAATAAGCTCCTGCCCGGACTACTGGGCAGGATTTTTTTCGTCGCGCATAAACGCCCGAATTAGTAAAGGGATCAGCATCAAATCTGAAATGATAGCGCTGATTAGGGTCAGGCTGATGAGCAGGCCGACGGTGACGCTGGGAGGGTGAATGGAGAAGAGCATCACTAGAAAGCCAAAGAACAAGACTAAAGAGGTTAGACAGATGGCTTTACCCGTTTCGAGAAAAGTGATGTGTAGCGATTCCTCAATGCTCATCCCTTTATTGCGCGCCAGCTTGAATTTGCTGAGAAAATGAATGGTATCGTCTACGGCGATGCCGAAAACGACGGCAAAAATGATGGCGATGCCAGCTTCAAGTTCAATGCCCAGATAGCCCAAAAGCGCGCCGGCCACCAGTAGGGGGAAGACGTTGGGGACCAATGAAATAATTACCATACTGATATTGCGAAACAGTAAAGCCATCAAGAAACTGATGATTACGACTGCCAGCCCCAGCCCTTGCAGTAAATTTTTCCGTACATACCCCGAGTTTTTATCGAGGATCAGCCCCGTACCCGTTTGTTTAACCTTAACGACAGTACTGTCTATATTCGCGCCGATCCAGCGGTCCAGATCCTGGCTCAAGACTTTGATGCTATCTGCTCCTAGGTCGAGGATGCGGGAGCTGATGCGCGCTTTTTTATTGTCTTTACTTAGTAATACGTTAAGCTCTGATTTGGGCATCTTGCTGACCAGCCGACCGTACTTTTTGAAGTCTTTCTTACTGTCTGGCATCTCATAGGCTTCCCGTCGATTACTGTTGAAAATCTGATTGATACTCTTATAAATAGTAGTGACAGAGTTGACGGATTGAATGGCAGGAATGGTTTGAAGATGCTGTTCCAGCTTATCGATTTGACGGAGGACATCGTAATCATCGGCGGCGTAGTCCCCTTGGGCGAAGATGGCGAACTCTAGGGGGCGGAACCCCGCGAAGGTCTGCTCGAAGTAGAGAAAATCGCTAGAGATTTTTTCGCCCCGCGGCAGGTTGCTTTCGATGCGATAGTTGGTGCTGATCTGTGAAATGCCTAGCAGAGAGATGCCCAGAATGACAACTGCGCTAATGGTAATCGCCTTGGGTCTTTGCAGCGTGAGGTCGTAGGCCCATTGCATGGCTTTTTCCCAGAATTGCTGCCCTCGGCCGATCTTGATAATCTGCTCGACGCGGAGCATGGAGAGCAAAGCCGTGGTGAAAAAGATGACGGTGATATAGGCCACCAGCACGCCGATGGCCGCGTTGAGGCCAAAGTCGCGAATGGGCAATACCCGGCTAGTGACCAAAGTGGCGAAGCCAATAGCGGTGGTGATAGAAGTCAGCAGTGTAGCCAGCCCGATCTCTCGGATAGTCGTACGGATGGCCGTCATACGGTCGTGCCCCTTGCGCAATTCATCGATGTATTTGGACATAATGTGGATGACATCGGAGGTGCCGACGATAATCATCAGCACTGGGTAGAGGGCGGCCATTGCGTTGAGGGGGCGGCCCCAGACGCCCAGCAGCCCTAGAAAGAGGAGTAGCCCCAGCGCGATGGAAACCAGCGAAATAGTGATCCCCCAGGGCCGTCGGAAAATCCAGAACATGATCAGGCTGACCAGCAGCCCGGAGACGAGGGCCGAGACGGTGATTTCGCGCTTTTGCATGGCCACCATTTCTTTTTGGAAGTAGGCTGGCCCGAGGTAGTGATAATCTTCGAAGGCGTAGCTTTGAACCAGAGCATCCAGCGCCAGAATTAGCTCAGTGGACTCTTCCAAGGCGACCGTATCCGCCGTCTTGAGGGCGACGACCAGCGCGGTGGCCTTCTCGTCGATCAGGGTATTGACAAAGCGGGAATCTTGGAGGATGCGGGCTTTGTCTTTGGGGTATTTGCTGGGTTCTTTGACGTGGATGGCGGGTATGGTGGTCAGCCCGAAGGGCGTCTTTAGGGGGTAGGACACTTCGGTAAGGGACTGGCTACTTTTGATGTGGGGTAAGCGCCCGGATTTGATGGTGAAGTCCTGAAATTTTTCGAGAAAAGATTGTTCAAATACCCCCTCTTGACGTTCCACGGAAACCAGCAAAAAATTGATGTCAGTTTCAAACTCTTCAATAAAATTCTGGTAGAATTCCAGGTCTTTATCGCCTTGCGGGAAAAACTGTTCGAGCCGGAAAGTAAATTTGAGTTGTAGCGCAAAAAAGACGCTGAGGACGGCTAAAATACTGAACGTTATGATAGAAATTCTCCGAAGCTGAGGACTCATTATCCGATGTCTGTTTAGTCTAGTATCTCCATCCCTTTGATCGGGATGTAAGGGCGATTAATCAAAAGTAATAGTATAACCTCTAGGCAGACATTTAGTTGTAGAATTGAGGGCTAATGTGCAGGAACCACTATTTTTTACATCGAAGGCACTTCCTTCAAATTACATTTTACAATTCCCTAATGTTTTGTAAATTCGTTATCAGTACTTTTATCGAAAAACCAAATGCCCTATGCTTTGCCCCAATATGATTCTCCTTTTAGATATGATTGTCGTCAGTAAATTCGTACTGATTCTGATTATCGCTGGCTTTATGCCATTGTCTTCTATTTCCTTTTTTCGACATATGATGCCCAAAAAGGAAAAAGAATACAACAAAGCCATTAAGGAAATGGGCATCAAAACCAATCGGACAGTAGCGGATACCTACAATTATAGACGCTATTTCCTTCCCGTTTCCTTTGTCACCTTAATTTGTCTGCTTTATAGTACCTACTTTACCTTCGCCAATACTTTTGTAGCAGATATGAAAGATAGCCTCCTACTGACAGGTGCTTTTTTTGGAGGGACAGAGAATAAAGCGTTAATGGAACAAAGTATGTCGGTGCTGACCTATGCATTCCTCGGTGGATTTATCTGGTCAGCACAAACGATTATTAGGCGTTTAATTAACAATGATTTACCCCCGAGCGTCTACTACAGTGCCGGAATTCGTATCCTATTAGCCTCAGCTGTAGCACTGGTTCTCTCTTTTGTTATCGGTGAGGAGGGCAGTAGTAATATCATCAAATTCAAATCTTCATTGGCCGCGATCGCCTTCTTAACCGGGATGTTCCCCGAGCGCGTGCTCTCCTATCTGATCACTGTGTACCAGAAATTCGTCAACCCCGACGAGATGAACACCAAACAGCTATCGCTAGAGCGCCTCGAAGGCATCAGCATGCAGCATAAAGAACGCCTGGAAGAAATCGGCATCGATAATGCACAAAACCTAGCTACCTCTAGCCTCACGCAGCTCTGCGTAGAAACTCCCTTCGAGGCCCGTATGTTGCTTGATTGGATTGGCCAAGCCAAATTGCTCTGCTATTTTAAGGATGATATTGAGAAAATCAGAGGAGTAGGCATCCGCTCGGTCTTCGACTTCTTTCTGGCCCCAAAAACTGCCCAACAGCTGCAAGCCCTGGCCCAAGCCGCTGGAGTAAGCAAGGAATTGCTCCAAAATGTCTATCAAGAAGTCATTAATGATAGAGGGATTCAAGCACTTTATGGCTTCTTATCCGGGGTGAATACTCCGAATGAGGAGGTGGATAATCAGGCCACCACAGCCACTACAGCTAATCAGCCTAAGCCAGCTAATACAGCTGATGGGACCAATCCGGTCCCCACAGCTGATAAATCTAAATCGACAAGTACGGCTGGTAAGTCTAAACCAACCACCACTGCTGATAAATCTAAACCGGCTGATAAGGCCAAACCGACCAACAAGGCCGATAAAACTGATGAGAATTAAACTCAAGTTGGAGCCTTGTCTCTTAGTTGGGCGCTACTCTTTACACATAGCTGTCAAGGCAGTGTCTCTCGCAGAGGCTACTGACAGTACTACAAAAGTGGGATTTCAGTAAGAAAAAGTCATCGTGTTCCTTGGCAATAGACACGGCTTGGACCAAAAGGGCTGGTACAGCGATCATCAATAAGATCAATACCTTCGCAACAAAGAGGAGCGCCCCCTACGAAAGAGTGCAAAATTTGAAACTTATCGGCTTCTTTTACGGTAAAATACTAATAGATTGCTCCCCGTCCTGTAATCCATTTGGAGATGAGCCATCTATTGGAAAATATGAGAAAATTATACTCCCTGATCTGTTACTGCTGTTTGGCGCTCAGTCTATCGGCGCAGGAAGCGCCGAAGGCTAGCGACAATATCGTGCCCAATCCGGGCTTCGAACGCTATTCTGCTACTCCCATTGGTTGGTTCTACAAAGGCAGTCACTTTACGGATGTAATGAAATACTGGAGTTCTGCCACCGGGGCCTCCCCCGATGTTTTTGGCCCCAAAGTGCGTGTGCCCAGCCACTGGGCGGCCAAAGGCTTTGGGCAGCAAAGGGCGCACGGCGGAAAGTCCATGGCCGGCATTACCGCCTACGGCTGCGAGCACGGCAAACCCCACTGCCGAGAATACCTGCAAATACAACTCAGCGAACCCCTGGTCGTCGGCCAAGAATACTACGCCGAATTTTGGGTCAATCACCTGCCCCGCTCCCTGCAAATTAATAGCCTGGGCCTCTGTTTTACCCAAGAAAAAGTCGATACCAAAATTGATGTTCCACTGGACTTCACCCCGCAGATCATCGCCGAAGAAATCATCAGTACCCCCGGTAATAGCTGGGCTAAGGTCTCTGGTCGCTTCACGGCCGAACGCCCGGATGAATACCTCATCATCGGCAATTTTTGCCCCGATAGTATGACCCAGGCTTACTTCGGTGTGGCCAACCACCTCAATTATGCCTATTACTACATTGACGATGTCATCGTGCGAAAGGAGGAGCCCATTGTTGATGTGCCAGTAAGCGATGATGATCTGACACGGATTCCCCTGGAGCAAGGGAAGCTGATACCACTCAAAAATATTTTTTTCGATCACGATAAGGCCGAACTGCTGCCGCGCTCCTATGTCGAGCTGCGCAAGCTCCTGCAAGTTATGCAGCAAAACCCTACGCTGGTCATAGAAATCAATGGCCATACCAGCAGCATCGGCGATTTTGATTACAACATCAATCTCTCTCACCGCCGGGCCAAGGCCGTCGTCGATTTTCTGCTCGACAATGGCATCCGCGCCCAAAGAGCCCGCTACAAGGGCTACGGCAGTACTCGCCCTATTGCTTCTAACGATCGGGAAGAGGGCCGAAGCCTCAACCGACGAGTAGAGTTTCTAGTTATCCACAAATGATTTAGAAATTGAAATCGATGCTTCCGCGAACGGAGAAAGGAACGGCCTCGGGATTATCGAGGTAGGTCAGCCGCCATACAGCATCGAAGCGTAAGATTTTGAAGATGTTCTCAATACCTGCGCCCGCTTCCATGTAGGGGACGCCGGAAGGTGTACGATAGCCGGTGTAAGTGTCTTCGCCAGGAAGTGGAAAGTCATTCAGTCGATTTCGTTCCTGATTTTTCTTACTCATATATCCTGCTACCGCTTTAAAAGTACTGACAGCCCGCCATTTGAGCTTACGCAAGAGTGGAATTTTATTGAAAATGAATCCATCCATGTGGTGAGTGAGGATCAACATGGCGTAGGTGTCACTGGCAAATTCGAAGCGATTCATGCCGTTGAAGACATTGTTGCCGTAGAAATAAGTTTCGTTGCCATTGTGTACTTCGGCGAGTAGGAAGGGAACAGTGCCAAATACTTTGCCAGCCTTTATTTTATAGCTCAGCCAGCCCATGGGGTTGGTATAAACGAAGTGCCGGTAGCCCAGGGTGATTTTATGGTAGCTGTACTCACCTCCCATGACGCCCTTCAGCCCGGCATTGTACTGAAATTCTATGATAGGATGCTGGGTGCCCAGGCTGGTGCGAGAGAACTCTCCGTCGATGAATTTCTCGTCGTAGGCGAAGCGAGTTTTGAAAATGAGTTCTGTAGTGGTGATGGTGGTGTCGATGTTGGACAGCGATTCCGGGTCGGGGAGGTAGGCATAGTTGAAGCCGCCGCCACCTTCTTGAATATTGCCGAAGGGGTCGAGGCGCTGGTGGAGGAAAGTTAGTCGATTGGACCAGCCTCTCTTCCAGTAGCGTTCGTAGAAGAACTTAGCCTCGCGGGTATCAATAAGTTTTTGGATGATTGGACGGCGGTAGAAGCCGGAGAAGAGGTTGCCCTCGCCGATTTCTTCGCTATTCCCCGTGTTGAAGGCCACATCGTTTTTGTAGGCGGCCCCCAGTACAATGCGGGGATTTTTGCTCAGGTTGAGTTGGACATCCCCGCCGTATTTGACCCGTTTATCTCGGAATCCATAGGCGGCGTAGCCTCCAAAGCGGATGCGTTTACTGAATTGATTACTGGTCCATACCCCCATTTGTATACGAGTACCTTCCACTGGATTCGCACTCAGCGCCGTAAAATAAGGGCCGACCTCTATGGGCCCAAATTCTTTGAATCCGACGACCAGCGTATAGATAATGTCCACATAGGTCTTATAAGCCGGGACATTTTTAATGCTATCCACCATTGCATAGATAGCGGCCTCGTTCTTACTCAATTTATCGTGTCGGGCTTCTTCCCAGAAGCTTTCATCGCGCTCCAGCTCATTCATCAAGTAGATCGCATCTGGGTCTACTTGTTTGAAAGAATTGGCAATTTCTTCTTTGTTGACCTTATAATCTTTATAGCTCACCGTTTTCCTACCAATTAGGCCCGGGGCCTTCTTAGTTGTCACAAAGTCGATCATCATCTTCTGCTTGGTGGGCAGCCAGTAAGTATTATCGTGTAAGCCAAACTCCTGATAGATTACCGTACGTTGCACCAGGTTGATATTAGCTCCCTCACTCATCCTCATATTGAGCCGCTGTACGGCAAAAATAGAGTCCGCTACCCAAAAATCACCGTAGAAGGTATTCTCCTGTTTACGTTTAGGTTTGAACTTGAGTTTGTAGCTCCATTGGTCCTCAATAAAAGCACTGTCGATGATGTAATACTCGTAATAGGACAGCCCTTGGTTGGAGAAAGGGCTAGCAAAATTCTTTTCTAGGATAGGTATCCAATTGTCATAGACGCTGAAATACTCGTGCATGGTCGCCAAGAACTCCACCACCGTTTGGTTGGTCACCCCAGATACCCGCTGTGCTTTAGGCACCTTGCGGGGCCGCTTATCCTTGCGTGTGTAGTAAATATCCTCTATCGTCTCGGTGATGTAAGCGGGCAGAAAAGGTTTTTCGTCAGAAGTACTGTCAATATTTTCAAAAATAAAGGCAAAGGGCTTCATCAACTTGCTGTTGCGCAGTTTCTCGTTGATGTTGTCCAAGTCGAGTTCCAGCTTGGTATAAGCTTCACACTGATAAGCGTCGAGCTTATCAATGCGATTGCGTTTTTTATTCTTTATAATATTGCGAACCACCTCATCAGCAGGATTTTCCCCGGCGTAGACCACGACCTCGGTCAGAGTGAGATCGGAAGAACTGAGTCGAAAATTGATCTTTATCTCTGCACCATTCGCCATCACCTTACTCATCGTCCGGTAACCTACGGCGGATACGCTCAGGCTATCTCCCGGGGTAGCGGTAGTAAGGGTGTAGTAACCATCGACATCAGATGAAGTACCAATGGTTGTCCCTTCGAAATAAACATTACAGAAAGGAACGCCCTCCTCCGTATCATTATCGATCACCTGTCCGGTGATGGTCACTGTTTGAGCATTGATAGCAATACAGAATGCCAGCAGGAAGGATGTTGTAAAGAATCGAATCATACGGTTGCGGAACAAATGAAATGTCTAAAGCTGTAAAGACCAAATAATCTGGCTATAGTTGCTAAAGATAACTTACAATAATCTGACCATTTCCCTAAAAATATAAATTTGTATAGTCTTAAGCAATAGTGTATGTTTATCTTGACAAAGCCTTAACTTGAATTAACTCCATATGTTGGAAAATTATTATGAGCCTTCTGTAATTGAGGCCGGCTGCGATGAGGCGGGCCGAGGCTGCCTGGCCGGTCCCGTCTACGCCGCGGCCGTCATTCTCCCCCCCGATTTTGAGGCACCGCTGCTCAACGACTCTAAGCAGCTCCGCGAAAAACAGCGCGAGCAACTCCGCGAGCAGATCGAAGCGGAGGCCTCCGCCTGGGCCGTCGGCATCGTCGGCCCCGAAGAAATCGATGACATCAATATCCTCAATGCCTCCTTTCTGGCCATGCACCGCGCCCTCGACCAACTGTCTACCCGCCCCCAATCCATCCTCGTCGATGGCAACCGCTTTCAGGACTACCAGCGCATTCCCCACCACTGTATGATCAAAGGGGACGGCCGCTTTATGTCCATCGCTGCTGCCTCCATCCTCGCCAAAACCTATCGCGATGATTATATGAAACAACTGGCGAAGCAGTTTCCGGGCTATGGTTGGGAGCGCAACAAAGGCTATCCTACAGTGGCCCATCGACAGGCGATTCAGGAGCATGGGGTTACGGAGCACCATCGGCGGTCTTTCAAGTTATTGCCGTAGGCTGTCCACCCAAAGCGCCAGGTACGCTCAGCCTACTGAAGAAAAGGATTATGTTCCTTCTCATGCCCCACTGTTGTCGACTGCATATGCCCGGCATAAACCCGAGTTTCGTCTGGCAAAACAAACAACTGGCTGCGTATGCTGTTAATAAGGGTGGCATAATCGCCGCCGGGAAGATCTGTACGGCCGATGCCTTCGTGGAAGAGGACATCGCCGGCAATGACAAATTGGCTGTCGCGGCAGTAGAAGGAAAGACTGCCCGGCGAGTGGCCCGGTGTGAAGAGCGTTTCCAGCGTGGTCTGGCCAAAGCGAATGGTTTCGCCAACTTTGATGAAGCGACTAGGTTGCGGCGATTCGTCGGGCAGCGGGATGCCATACAGCTGGCAAACCTGGGGAACCGAGTTGAGGACCTGCAATTCCTTTTCGTGGATTTCTAAACTCAGATTGTAGGTATCGGCACAAAAGCGATTGCCGAAAACATGGTCCAGGTGGCAGTGGGTGTTGATGAGGCGAACCGGCTTTAGATTGTTATATGAAATGAACTGCTTCAATTGTATTCGCTCATTTTCCGTGTAACAACCAGGATCGATAATGATGCATTCTTTGCTTTCGTCATGGATGATGTAAGTGTTCTCCTGAAAAGGATTGAAGCTGAAATTAGCAACAAGGGCCATATATTTACCGTTAAGAGTTTTAGGAAATGATCAATTGGGCGTATCTTAAACAGGAATTCAGTTACTTCACTGCTGCATTCCTGACAGTAGCCGCACTTTTGTTGGTAAAAGTACACTTCTCCGTTATTTATACGTTGACATTTTTGAAGAAAAAATACAACTTAGTAGGATAAACCTTTATCTATATGCGCAATTATACTCACCTCCTTGTCCTCGCTTTCTGCCTTCTTTGCGGAACTGCTTTTGGACAAATCTCCCAGGTTGAATTTGGGAAAAACCGCGTACAGTACCACCAGGATTTTAAGGAATGGGTGCAGTATGAAAGTCGCAATTTTATTACCTATTGGTACGGTGAAGGGCGCAACATCGGCCAGTCGGTAGTGCAAATGGCGGAGCTGGACTACGAGGCGATCCAGAATATTCTGGAGCATCGGATGAATGATAAGATCGAAATCATTGTCTATAAAGACCTGACAGATCTCAAGCAAAGTAATATCGGAGGAGAAGAGACTTTTGTAAATACAGGAGGACAGACCAAAATCGTAGGGAACAAAATCTTTGTTTATTTTAATGGTGATCATACGCATCTGCGAGAACAAGTGCGTGAGGGAGTCGCCTCGGTCTATATGAATGCCATGCTCTTTGGTTCCAACTTGCAGGAAATCGTTCAGAATGCAGTGATGATGAACTTGCCGGGCTGGTTCAAAATGGGCTTGGTGAGTTACGTTGGGCGAGAGTGGAGTACGGAGTTGGATAATGAATTGCGCGATATTATTCTCCGAGATGAGTACGAAGATTTTGATAAGTTCGCCGACGACTATCCTGCACTGGCTGGCCACTCTATGTGGTATTACATCAGCCAGAACTACGGCCGTTCTACCGTTTCTAACCTTCTCTACCTGACCCGCATTAATCGCAGCATCGACAGTGGCTTTCTCTATGTCTTAGGCAGCTCCTACCGCAAGACGATCGAAGGCTGGATGCGTTATTTCAAGCAGCGTTACAAGGCCGAAAGTCAGGGCTTAGAAAAACCAGAACCCCGGAAGATTAAAATTAAGAACAAGCGCAAGCTGCCGCTGACCCAACTCAAGATCAGCCCAGATGGAAAGAAGATTGCCTACGTGTCCAACGACATTGGTAAGTATAAAGTCTATATCCAGGACATCCGTACCGGCGATCGCAAGCTGGTACTCAAAGGAGGTTTTCGCAATGCCTTTCAGGCTACCGATTACAATTATCCGATCATCGCCTGGAATCCCAACAATGCAGAGCTGGGGGTCATTTACGAAAGACGCGACATCATTAAATACCTCTCTTACGATCTGAATACCAAGGAGAGTGTCACGGACGTCATCCCCAATCAATACCACCGTATCTACAGTGCAGAATACATTAACACCAGCCGAATGGTATTTTCTGCTACCGTTCGCGGCTTCTCCGACCTATTTATTTTCAATACCAAGAATCGACAAACCGAGCGCCTAACCAACGACTTTTACGATGATTTGGATGCGACGGTTGTTAATTTGGAGGATAAGAAAGGGATTATCTTTGCTTCTAATCGGCGGGATACCTTGCTGAGGCAACAAAAACTGGATACCATTTTACCCCTCAACACCTTCGATCTATTTTTCTACGATCTGGAGGATCGTAGCGATAAACTGGTACGTATTTCCGCAACTCCTCTGGCCAATGAACGACGCCCTATGGCAGTCGATGACGTTTGGTTCTCTTACCTTAGTGATGAAAGCGGTATTTACAACCGCAGGATGGGATACTTCGAAGAGATAATTGCCTATTATGAACAAGTTATTTTATTTGAAGACAGTTCGGTGATTGTCCTGCATCAAGATTCCACCCTTTCGATGTTGGATCCCAAGCTTATTGTTTCGACTACTCCGCGGCCGGTATACCAGAAAGTAGCATTTACGCACAACAATACCAATTACAATCGCAATATCATTACTCAGCATAGTGCGCCAAAGCGCAATCGGCTGGTAGAGTCTTTTTTCAAAGACGGTTACCACCAGTTTTATTATCGGGATATGGATCCTGAGAGAATGGTCCCTGCGAAGTCTACTCGATTTAATCGGCAGCGTTTGAAAGCTTATCAAACTACCCTCGGCGGTGGTCTAATACCCATGCAGGACAATATTGTGCAGAGCAATGTGCTGGAAGAAGTAGAAGATGCTCCGCCAATTGATTTGACAGAGGCCCCCTTTGAAAAATTAGATACTAGCAAGATTGATATTGACAATTATATGTTCCAAAGTGAGTTTGACGATGATGAGACGCCAGCTAAAGTAGTGGTAGAAGAAGATGATGGAGCCATCACCTTACAGCAACCAGAAGAGGAAGAGATTCAATTGGCGCCCTCGCTGCAAACACTGGAGCCTAGAGTTATGCGCTTTCGCCCTGGCCGCATCACTCCTTATCGACTCAAATTCAGAACCGATTTCGTCACCACCCAGCTCGATAACAGTCAACTTTTTGGCGGCCTTGATCGGTATCGACCAGAAAATGACATCTTCTACCCACCACCAGGCATCCTACTGAAAGCCAATTTTAAAGACCTTTTTGAGGATTATGAAGTAGAAGGGGGCATTCGGATTCCGACTACGTTTAATGGTGCAGAATACTTTCTCACCTTTGATGACAAGAAGAAGCGGATGGATAAACGCTACAGCTTTTACCGGCGTGCGCTTCGCTTTCCGACGGAACTTCCCGGGTCTTTTGTGCCTGGTAAATACGAAGAAGCCATCATCATGGCGCAGTACGAGCTGCGCTATCCACTGGATATTTTTACCAGCATTCGGGCTACCACCTCTTTGCGCTTCGACCGCCTAAAGCAGCTCGCGACGGATGCGCAGACCCTCAATCAGCCTTCGTTCAATCAACAGCGCCTCAGCCTCCGACTGGAATATGTATTTGATAATACTTTGGATGTCTCGGTAAACATCAAGAATGGCACCCGGTATAAGTTTTATGTCGAGGCCTTCAAGGGTTTTCAGATTGACTTATTGGATGAAAATCGGGAATTTAGTCTGAACGATGGTTTTATGACGCTTTTAGGACTGGATGCTCGCCATTACCAGCGCCTGGATAAGCATTCTATCTTTGCCATCAGGGCAGCTGGGGCCACGACCTTCGGCTCTGAGCGGATGCTCTTCCTAATGGGCGGTGTGGATAACTGGCTGTTTTCTAGTCGGAACAATGAAATTCCTTTCCCCACCGACGGCAACTTCGCCTTCCAGAGTATTACCACCAACCTGCGGGGCTTCCGTCTCAATATTCGCAATGGAAGTTCCTTTGCTTTGATCAACACGGAGCTAAGGGTACCGATCTTCCGCTATTTCTCTCGTCGGATTCGCTCCTCCTTTTTCCGCAACTTCCAACTCATTGGCTTCTTTGATGCTGGAACGGCCTGGCAGGGCACCAATCCATTTAGCGACGAGAATCCCTTGAATACCGTCTTTATCGAAGATCCTGTCAATAAGGTTTTCGTTAAAGTCAATTACTTCCGCGATCCCATTGTGGCGGGCTACGGTGCAGGAATTCGCAGTATGCTCTTTGGCTACTTTGTTCGATTGGATTATGCCTGGGGAATTGAGACGCGGGTGGTGCAAGATCCGATATTATATTTTTCTTTGGGGATGGATTTTTGATTGAGCAGATTGATTGTTAGAGGATTGCATTTGTTATTGCATGGCAAATAATTGCTATATTTATGTTACTCTAATTATTTATTAACCTCAAAACATTCAAAAATGGACGTTTCCCAAGCCCTCAATCACATTAATGAAAATAACTATGATGATGACATCACAGTAACGGATTTGGCTAAAGGGTATTTCCCTGCAGTAACTAATAATGTGCTTTCCTCTGATGGTGGCACTCGAGATATTACTGTTACAATCTTACCACTTGAGCAGGCCCCTGGTGGTACCATGTCAACCAACACCGGCCTGTTTGTCCGAAATGCTGATGAAAATGCTGTAAAGGTGGTTGTCATGCAGGATGACAAGGAAGTGGCGAGCAATACGACTAACTACAATTAGTCGCTACAATTACAGCAGATTAAATTTAAGAGGCGACTTCTACTTAGAAGTCGCCTCTTAATTATTTAGTGCCTTTTATTCTTGTCCAGCCTTCAATTTTTCGGCATTTTCGGCCACCTGAAGGGCTTCGATGATTTCAGCGATATTGCCTTCTACGATTTTATCGAGGCTGTAGAGGGTGAGGTTGATGCGATGATCAGTGACGCGGTTCTGCGGATAATTGTAAGTGCGGATTTTGCCGGAACGGTCTCCGGTACCGACGAGAGAGCGACGTTGAGCGGCAACTTCGGACTCGTGCTGCTCCCGCTGAGCCTCGTAGATTTTAGCGTAGAGCCGCTGATGGGCGATTTCGCGATTCTTGAGCTGGTTGCGACTCTCCTGGCTCTCGGCGACGATGCCAGTAGGCAGGTGGGTGATGCGTACGGCCGATTCGGTCTTGTTGACGTGCTGGCCGCCCGCCCCGCTGGCTCTATAGGTATCGATCTTCAGGTCGGCGCGGTTGATGTCTACATCGTCCATCTCGAATTTGGGCATCACGGCCACCGTCGCTGCCGAGGTATGCACCCGGCCCTGAGACTCCGTCTTAGGTACCCGCTGCACCCGATGGGCCCCCGATTCAAATTTGAGCTTGCCGAAGACCTCCTCCCCCGTAATCTCCAAAACCAGTTTGTTATAGCCCCCGACGGTCCCTTCATTGATAGAAAGCACCTCGACCTTCCACTTTTGCGTTTCGAAGTACTTGGAGTACATTCGGTAGAGGTCACCGGCGAATATACTGGCCTCATCCCCTCCGGTACCCGAGCGGATTTCGAAGATAACATCCTTGGAGTCTTCTGGGTCTTTAGGGATCAGCAGCTGCTTGATTTCCTCTTCCAGTTCTATCCGTTGTGGTTCCAGTGTTTCCAGCTCCATCTGGGCCATCTCCTTCATATCCGCATCCTCCTCTTTGAGCATTTCGCGGGCCGTTTCGATGTTGCCTAGCAGGTCTTTATACTTGTGGTAAGCATCAACGATCTTTCTCAGATCTTTGTACTCCTTATTTACCTTCTTGAATCGCGACATATCAGAAGCTACTGAAGGGTCAGAAAGCTGCTCTTCGAGGTAGATGTGGCGTTCTTGTATTGCCTGAAGTTTATCTAGCATTGGTCAGTGTCATTTAATTAAGCACCATGCAATAACACGGTCATCTCGGATGCGACTCCAAAGATAAGGAAAGCTTAGACATTAACCAGCGACAATATGTGGTCTTTCGGTATCTTACTAACTCAGGAAGGATGAATGCGGATTTTTTCTTTAATAGACTGGATCAGTGCGGGTGAAACTTTGCGGCGGTGGACTCTGCTTTTGATAAATTCGCGGAAGGACTTTTCTTTACTGAGGACTTCCAGGTAGGCCGGGTTGGTTTTAATCTCTCTTAATAAATCTCTCTCTGCTTCTTTGGACAGCTCGTTGTCTAGATACATATTGACTTTTCTGACGAGCTCTTGGTGGTTTTGATGATTCCCCATTGCTTGAAATTTTTGGCAGAGACGCAAGTGCGACAGGGCAACGTGCGTTCAACTGCAAGTTAACAATAGTTTTTTAGGACCGTTTGTCTTTAAAACCGCGGGCTTGAGCGTACTCTTTCAGCGATTCTTTTAGCATGTTACGGGCCCGATGCAATCTGGAACGTACAGTTCCGATTGGAATGTCAATTATCTTAGAAATTTCTTCGTACGTGAAACCTTCGATGTCGCACAACAGAATAACAGTGCGAAAATCGACCGGTAAGGCATTGATGGCAACAGTTACTTCGTCGCCCATCATGTTCTGATAGATTTCCTCTCTGAGGTCGATGTGACCCGAATAGCGATTCGGTTCTTCCTCATCGTGATAACTGACGATCTCTTCAAAATCGACTTTGGTTGGTCTTTTGCTCTCTTTACGGTATTGATTGATAAAAGCATTCTTCAGGATTTTAAACAACCATGCTTTGGCGTTGGTACCCTGAATGTATTTATCGATAAAGCGGAACGCTTTAAGGTAAGTTTCTTGGACTAAGTCACTGGCATCACTCTCGTTGTAAGTCAGATTGAAGGCAAAATTGAAAAGTGCGTCGGCGTGAGGATAGAATTCCTCATCGAAGACTTTCATGTACTGTTCCTCTAAATTATTATCTGCCATTACAAACATAAAGATAGCAATTATTTCAAGAAATGCTATTTGTGGTTACCAGGGTGGATCAATTAAATCACACATTGTTTGAAACTTGATTCCTCACAAAAAAGTTTCCTCGGACCGAGGATATTGCCTATTCTGGGAGAATAAAACTTTGGGATCAGCGCCTTTACAGGATCTAAAGTGCTAAAAATCAACGATGTCTATACCCGGCACATTATTTTCAAACCATTTCAAAGGCGACTGATTTTTATCGCCGGTACGGGTATCACACTTGAAAAACAGGTAGTACAGTTGAATATTAGCCCCGATCTGATTCAGTAGAGACTCCAGCCGGTTCTGCCCGCGGAGGGAGTCGCGGTAGACATGAGTATGGCGCCAGGAGTAGTAGGCCTCATCGTGGAGGTCGATGATGTCTAGGATGGTTGAATCATCGGAGTATTGGGTCATAAATCTACGGGCGATTTTGCCGTGGTGCTGTGACCAATCGCGTGGATGGCCTTTTATCTCCTGGTATTTAAAGGTATCGTGAGCGTAGGCAATGAGCCGCAGTTGATGGCGCTCATTATCGGTAATGTTCAGTTGATCAATATTATCCAGCACTTCGCGAATATGCAGAACAATTTTACCTTCTGGATGCCCAAAACGGGGTTTTCCCCACAACAAACCTCTTCGAAACGATGGCTCGTCGAGCAAGCGTCTTTCGATACTGCTTTCGGGAGCCATAATTTTTTCAACATCCAATTCTTCCTGAAGGGCATTTTTCATATGCAAGAATAATTATTATTGCTGCGTAAATATACAGCAAATTTTATGATCAAACTTTACTGTTAACGAGGTGTTAAAGTAAATATTGGAAAAACCAAAGCCTAATTGCAGTCGTTTTTTCTGTACTTAACAAAGAATTTTATCCGAAAATTCCTCAGATTAGTTTCACCTATTCCAAGCAAAACAAAAAGAATCCACAGATGAAAAAGATCCTTGCACTCGTCTTTGCCGGTATGATCGGGGGTATGATGTCCCTCGGAGGTGTCTATTTATTTCAGCAAAACACCGCTACTCCGGCAGTTTATACCACTCAACCTTATGCACAACCTATTAGCAAGCGACTTAATGTAAGTGCTAAAACAAACGCTGTGCCGTTTGACTTCACGGAGGCCGCTGAAAAGGCTACGCCTGTGGTCGTTCACATCTCTTCTTTTCAGGGAGAGAGCGTTGCGCAGCAGCGTCGCCAAGGAGGTGGAGATGATCCACTACGCGATTTCTTTGGCTTTGACTCTCCCTTCGATGGTCCTAAAAAGGGTACCGGCTCTGGAGTGATTATTTCTGATGATGGATACATCGTAACCAATAACCACGTGGTGGAATTTGCCGATGAGGTGGAGGTTACTTTATACGATAATCGAAAATTTAAGGCCGAAATCGTCGGCACCGACCCTACAACTGATCTCGCGGTACTGAAAGTGGAGTCTACAGGGCTTCCTACGCTAGATTATGCGGACTCTGACAGAGCCCGTGTTGGTGAGTGGGTCATGGCCGTGGGGAATCCTTTTGACCTGACTTCTACGGTCACAGCAGGGATCATCAGTGCCAAGGGGCGTAATATTAATATTCTGAGTGGTCGCAATCGTATCGAAGCTTTTATTCAGACCGATGCGGCGGTGAATCCGGGAAATAGCGGCGGTGCCCTCGTTGATGCCGCAGGCAATTTGCTGGGAATTAATACTGCAATCGCCACCCAGACGGGTTCTTACGCGGGGTATTCTTTCGCCATCCCCGTGAATATGATGAAAAAGATTGTTAATGACATCATCGAATACGGCTCCTTCCAGCGGGCCTTCCTGGGCATTAATATTTCGGATATGGATAGTGAGCGAGCGGAAGAGTTCGGATTGAACTTTACGCAGGGCGTTGTCGTTGAAGAACTAGTAGATGGAGGAGCAGCACAGTTCGCGGGCATTTTGCCACTCGATGTCATTACGGCGGTAGATGATCGCGATGTGAGAAATGTTCCTGAGTTACAGGAAGTTGTAAGCCGCGCAAAAGTCGGCGAAACCATCACCCTATCACTGGTTCGCAAAGGCAAACTGAGGAAAATTCCGGTAAGGCTCAAGGCCGGGTAAACCTTAAAAGATTTAGGAAATTCTTAACATTTTTTCTGCAACAAATCGCTAGAAAAAATGGTTTGAAAAGATAGATAAAAGACTTGTTTAAAGTTGGTTTTTCGTTTTGTTTTGATGCGTCTGTCCCGCTAAAGCCGGGCAGACGTTTTTTTTTGCTATATTTAATCCATGAGTGCATGGAGCCGAATTCTCGACGATTTCTTATCCCTCTTTTATCCCCGTCTTTGCCTCTCTTGCCAGCAGCATCTCATCCCCGAGCAAGAAGTTGTTTGCCTCTCTTGTGAATACCATTTACCGCGTACGAACTACCACCTCGAACGGGAAAATCCTTTCACTGAACGTTTCTGGGGAAGGGTAAATATCGAAGCGGGGGCCGCGCTCTACCACTTTAGCAAGGGGGGGCGCACCCAGCGACTGATTCATCAACTCAAGTACCAGGGTGCGAAGCGGGTAGGGCTAAAACTAGGGCAACTTTATGGCCATTTACTTCGGGACTCTCCACATTTTGATCAAATTGATCTGATCGTCCCCGTTCCGCTGCACCCCCGCCGCGAGCGGCAGCGCGGATACAACCAAGCGGCCCTGTTTGCCGCCGGGCTGAGCCAGAGCATGCAGCTTCCCTGGTCGGCTAAGGCCCTGCGCCGCCAAGAAAACACCGCTACCCAAACCGCCAAATCCCGCCTAGATCGCTTCGAGAACGTCCGCCGGGCCTTCGTCTCCGCCGATCCCACTTCCCTACAGCACCAACACCTCCTCCTCGTCGATGATGTCCTCACCACCGGAGCCACCCTGGAAGCCTGCGCCGAAACCCTGCTCAAAGTACCCGGTACCCGAATCAGCATGGCCACCATCGCATTGACGACGCATTGATGAATTGATCCCCAAAGTTTGTTATTCTCTCCGAATTGCTTATTTTTAATTTAATCATAAACCTCCGCAGTTCGGAAACCTTCTCGAAAAAGGGCCGGTTTTCTTCCTGCATTCAAGGCGCGAAAACTAATGAGAGCAATTGCTAACAATCTTTTTCGGTGGTACTATAATCACCGATATAAGCGCATCGAGCAATTTATGCGGCACCCCCACGAGACGCAGCAACTGATCTTTAATGAGCTGATCGAGAGTGCGGCCTTCACGGAGTGGGGCCAGCGGTTTGATTATAATACCATTCAAAATCGTCAAACCTTTGCCGATCGCATTCCGGTGCAAGATTACGAAAGCATCAAACCCTATATCCAACGTATGATGGAGGGCGAGAAGGATATTCTTTGGCCCGGTGCAGTGCGGATGTTCTCTAAATCCTCTGGGACGACCAATGATAAGAGTAAGTTTATCCCCGTTTCTAACGAGAGCTTCCGAGATTGCCATATCCGAGGGACCTGGGATACCATGACTATCATGTACCACAATAACCCAGATTGCAAGATTTTTTCGGGGAAGAATTTCCTGATGGCAGGCAATCACAGCTACTATAAGCCCAATTCCAAGACTATATATGGCGATGTGTCGGCCCTGATGGTACGCAACATGCCGAAGGTGGCCCGCCCCTTCTTCGAGCCGGACTTCGACATTGTGCTCCGCGATGATTGGGAAAGTAAAATCCACCTGATGGTCGATGTGGCCATTAGCGAGGAGGTCGCCCCAATGATTCGCATGGTGGGTGGTGTGCCGACCTGGGTCATCGTATTTTTCCGCCACATCCTCGAACGGAGCGGAAAGTCTAACATCCTTGAAGTCTGGCCCAACTTTGAGGCTTATATCCACGGAGGGGTGAACATCAGCCCTTATCGCGAGCAACTGCGGCAGCTCCTGCCCTCGGATGACATTATTTATATGGATGTCTACAATGCTTCCGAAGGCTACTTTGGATCGCAGTTGGATTTACATGGGGATGATATGCTGCTGCTGCTGGACAATGGGGTGTACTATGAATTCTTGCCGCCAGAGGAATGGGGAAAGCCCCATCCGAAAACAGTTGATCTAGCTGATGTAGAGGTGGGGAAAAACTACGCCTTACTCATCAGTACCAATGCTGGCCTGTGGCGCTATCAGATTGGCGATACGATTATGTTTACTTCCACTGATCCCTACCGCTTTAAAATCACGGGTCGTGTGCAACAGCACATCAATGTGTTTGGCGAGGAGGTGATGGTGGCCAATACCGATAAGGCGATCGCTCGCGCCTGCGAGGCCGAAGGCGCCATCATGCGCGAATATAGCGTCGCACCGGTTTACCTAAGTGGCCACGGAAAAGGAGGCCACGAATGGCTGGTTGAATTCGAACGGCCGCCCCAAGACGTCGAAGCTTTTGCCGATAAACTGGATCGCTACCTGCGCGAAATCAACTCTGATTACGATGCCAAGCGGTATAAAGATATGGCCCTGCAGCGCCTCCGCCTCCGTATTTTGCCCGAAGGTACTTTCTTCAACTGGCTACGCAGCAAAGGCCGCTACGGCAATCAAAGCAAGGTCCCCCGCCTATCCAATAACCGGAAATACGTAGAAGAAATCCTGAAATTTACCCGTAGTCCACATCAACAGCAGGCATAAAAAATCCCCTCTCTGGTCAAGAGAGGGGCTACATCCCAAAAACAGATTTGAGAATAACTTGCGAACAACTCATCTCTTTGGGAGATAAGCATCTGCTTACAAGCCTTCTCTGATGTTCGCAGCTTCCGAATATTGGTCGATACTCGTCGGCCGCTAAAGATTTCCGTCTTATCCATAGATAAAAGGGAAAATCATGAGATTACAATTGCTGTAAGACAATTGCGTGGAATGACGTCATATTTTAAAGCGATCAATCATTTCCAAAGGATAAATGTTCTAGAGGACCGGATAATTTGTGTAGCCAATATCCATCCAAAAACACTGAATGATAGTTCCCGATCAATAGTAAAATTGATCGACTCAGTGTAAAAAAAATGTGTAGTTTTCTCACAATCTATTGGCCACTGAACAGCAGCCTCAAAATGGGATGTAAAGTCTGTAAGCCTCCACAGATAAGCGCAAGATGAGCGCAGTATGGAATTGAATTAGACTAAGTTCTTAAAATCTTATCGGCTAATGGGAAGAAAAACGGTAAGTCGTTGGGACAGTCTTTGATAATAAAACGGAGTAGTCAACCGTCTAAAATATTATCATATTGCAAATATATACGATATATTGAGGATATTTATACCCCAAAGAGGGTATTTTAAGAAAAATCCTTATATTTATAATTCAACGCCATCAATTACCTAAAACATTTCAGTCCACTTTTCCAGTCTAGAAATCAATGAACAGTTTTCAGTCGTAGTCTAACCCTACGAGTGCCATCCTTTCTTTATGGTAATCTCATCAGCTCATGGGATTCCCCTTCCAGTCTTTTGTCCATTATCAAGCTGATTTTTCAACCAAACCTAATTAGATATGAGGAACAAACAGACATCTAAAATCATTGTTTTCCTACTTTGTTTTTTGGCCCAGGCCAGCATTTCCTTCGCTCAACTGTCGCCGCCGGCGGCTTATACCCACGTCGCCGTTAACACTGGTCGTTGGGGAACGCCCAGCGTTTGGCAAGGAGGGCAAGTCCCCAACGATGATGCTATTGTACACATTCCTGCGGGGATTACGGTAGGTATTGTGAGACAAGAAAGTGCGCGGGTACGCTATCTGCAAATTGAGGGCGAGTTAAAAATGGCGGGTACGGTCAATACCCGACTTTATGTAGAAACCATTTTTGTGGCCCCTACGGGTACCTTTCGCGTCGCCGAGGTTGGCGCGCCGGTGCAGTCCGATAAGACCGCAGAGGTCGTTTTCATCAGTGATGGCAGTCCTATCGACCTGACCTGGGATGCCAACGAAGCCAGCCGAGGGATGCTTTCCGCCGGGAAACTGCGCATCTACGGCCATCCTAAGACTAATATGGTGGCTATGGCCAATGATGTGCTCGCCGGCCAAAACAGCCTGGCGGTCAACAATACTGTACCCACCGATTGGGTCAGTGGCGACTCTATCGTACTCACCGGAACCCACTTCCGACGCTTCACCGATTTTCAGGATGAAAAACTGACCATCGATCAGATCAGCGGGAATACCATTGATATTGATCAAAATCTGCAATACGATCATGTACGTGTGAAGAGTGACATGAACTTGCACATCGCTAACTTGAGCCGCAATGTGATCTTTCGCTCCGAAACCACTACACCAACCTACAACCGCAGCCACCTCATGATTCGCAACGCGGACACCGACATCTACTATGCTGCCTTTAAAGACATGGGACGGACCGATAAGTCGATCCCGCTCGATGAGATCGAAGTCGATTTCGATACCGAAACAATCAGCCCTGGGCTGAGCCTGAATCGTCGGGGCCGCTACGCAGTCCATTTTCACATCAATGGCATCAAAGCCAGCGCCACCGAGCCGCCCAGCAAGGTCTACGGCTGCGTCGTCACCAATACCATTGGCTGGGGTTTTGTGAACCACAGTAGCCACGTAGATTTTCAGGACAATGTCTGCCACAACTTTGTCGGCTCTGCCTTTGTCACCGAGTTTGGCGATGAGTTGGGCAATTTTTACAACAACATTGCTATTCGAGGTACTGGAAATGGAGAATATCGACCAATACGGGTTGTTTTTGCTAATGAAGAACGGTCGCAGCCGCTTTCCGACTTTGGCTTCAGCGGCGACGGTTTTTGGTTTCAAGGGCCCGCTGTTCGGGTACGAGACAATGTAGCCAACGGTTGCAACGGAGCCGGGATGATCTGGTTTACAACTGGAGCAGTGGATATTGGTACCAATTACTACGTCGGCTTTCCGCGCGACTCCGTCGCTCCCGCTTACATCAACGATTTTCCAGACATCAATACCTTGGAAGCCCGCAGCTGGATTTATGACTCCGATGCTTTGGTCATTGCCGATCTGCCGATTCTGGAATGTAAGAACTTTGAGGCCTACGGCTGCTTGGTGGGTTTCCGCCTTCGTTTTAACAACAGCAATAGTATGTCCTTCTACAATGAAGCTTGGTTTGGCTACGATGATGATATTGTTCCGGTGCCAGGGCATACAAGTAAAAACTACGCCAATCGTCTGGTTCAGAATATTGGCAACATCAAATGTTGGAATAACGAACAAGGCTTTAGGATGCGCTACACTACCAAAGCAGACTGGACAAATGTGGAAGTGGTCAATCGCCTGGCCTACCACCCGGTATTGCCTTACGTCGGCGCAGAGTTCCACCATCAGGTGTTCGAACACAGCATTGATACCCTATTGATCGACGGTTATGCCCTGGCGGGTTGGGTGGTTGATAAGGATGACAATAATATGTCTGGCGGTATGGAGGAAGTCAGCATCAGTAATGAAACTTATCTCAACTGTGCCAACAGCGATACCTGGAATAAAGACAGCGTTTGCCAAGTGGTCAGTAATTTGTCAGTGCCAATCAGTTCCAGCGTTGCTGCCAGAGTCAATTGGTCGGCTCATCCCAAGGCGGATACTATTTTGCTGCGCTACCGTCCAGTCAGCGGCACCTATTGGAGCTACACCACTAAAATTGGGGCTAGCAGTACGGGTACGGTACTGAGGAACTTGAGTCCAGGAACAGCCTACTACCTCCAGGCTGACGCTGGCTGCCCGCTCGGTGTATCGAACTGGACCCCCGCAATTACTTTCAATACCCTGGGCCCCGTTGTCGTTCTACCTCAAACCCACGGCGGCGGCTTGCATCAGGTCACCGCTTATCCCAATCCTAGCCCGGATGGCCACGTCCGTTTGGATATTCCGAAGGCGATGGTCATCCAGAGCGGCCGGGTGCTGGATTTGCAGGGGCGCGTGGTCCAGCAGCTTGATCTAGTAGCCCTTCGGGCCGGGCGTCTGCGCCTTGACCCTTCGCTGGCCAGAGGCGTGTACTTGCTGGATTTAACAACCAGTGAGGGGCCGCAGGCGGTGAGGATTGTTTACTAATATCAAGAGAATAAATTGAAAAAAGCGGCCAGAGGTCCTCTGATCTCTGGCCGCTTTCCCTTAGGGCTGACTCACCACAAATCGCTTTGTCATTCGCTTGCGGTTTTCAATAGCTACTGTCAGCATATAGACGCCTTCGGAGAACGAACTGACATCCATTTGAATGGCCTGTGTAGGAATCGCGTTGAAACGCTGCTGTGTCATCAAATGGCCGAAGCTGTTGTAGATCTGTACCGTTCCCGGCATCCCCACATAGGGTTGTAGCGCAACGTTGATGCGCTGATTGGTGGGGTTGGGATAAAGGTGCATCTTGCCAAAATCTTCGTTGAAGCGCAGCTTCCGGCGCTCAGAGTAGAAGAAGGAGCCATCGCTTCTGACGACCTTGATGCGATAGAAATTATCACCAGCGGCAGGTGCAGCATCCTTGGATTGATAGTGGCGGGCCTTTACGGCACCGTCGGCCACTACAGCATCTAAGAAGCGGAACTGCTCGCCATCTACCGAGACTTCTACCTCATAGGAGTCCACCTCAGGATCCTCCATCATCGTCCAGTCCAGATCGGCTTGGCCACCGTTGTTGTTCGCTGTAAAGTCGAGGAAGCCTGCCGGAGGAGGCGCTGTCGCCGGGCAGCCATTCACCCGAACTTCCGCCAAGACCAAATGGCCGCCGCCCACCTGTTGAATCCGAACATAGCGGCCAGTGGCTAAAGTCGCATAATTACTCGGCCGCCCCGGGGCCGTTGGCTCAAAGATTTCCACATCCGCCTGGTTACGGGCCGCCGATAAGCTGCCCCCCGTAAAGGGCGAATCGGAGATCAAAATATAGATCGAGCGGGTCTTGCTGGCCCCATCTTGGCGATTGTACACCTGGATTTGCTCAATCTCATACTGATCGCCCAAATCCACCTGCCACCAAGCCTCATTATCGGACTGGGTCGCGGCTACGGAAGAGGCCGAGGCCGGGCTAGAGAAGAACACCCCGTTGGTATTGCCATCTACGGCCTTGGAAGCACTACCGGTGATGCCTCCCGCCGTAATGGTGCTCGACTGACTAGCGGACTTATTCAGGGCCACATTGGTCGTTGAGGGGCAATCGCCAGTCTCTGGTGGATCGCAGGCATCGCCTAGTCCGTCGCCATCACTGTCGGTCTGGCTGGGATTGGGCGTATCGGGGCAGTTGTCCTCATTATTGCAGACGCCATCATTGTCGCTATCACCGCCCTGCCCGTCGCAGGGATCGACGCCACAGGCGATGGTGAGGTTTTGGAAAATATTACAGACCTCGTTGCCATTGGCATCATAGCTCAGTACACTCAGCGGATAAGTGCCATCGGCCAAGCCGGTGATGAGTTCGGTTGTCGAGCAAACATTGCCCTGCCAAGGGTTGCAGGACCAAGCTACGCCCGCAAATCCTGGATTAAAGAGCTTGATGTTGCTCACGGCATTGTTGATGCCTTCCAGTCGGATTCGGCAGCCGTCGCTAGTGGCGGTCACCTCGCAGGCGCCATTGCCGACCGGGGTACCGACACAGTCGCAGCCATCGGTGGTGACAAGGTCATTGATGGTATTGGCATTGCCATCGTCGCAGGAGCTGTTGGGGGTAGCGGGGAAGGCTGCATTTTGCGGTCGACAGTCTTGGTTGTCGCAGACGCCGTCGCCGTCGCTATCGCCGCCTTGGGAGGCGCAAGGATCGCCGCCGCAGGCGATGCGGAAGATTTGGAAGAGGTTGCAGACCTCCTGGCCATTGGCATCGTAGGTTAGGACGCTGAGGGGATAATCTCCGTCGCTCAAGCCGCTGATTACTTCGGTATCTGTGCAGGGATTGCCCTGCCAGGGATTGCAAGACCAGGCTGTCCCCGCAAATCCTGGATTAAAGAGCTTGATGTTGCTGGTTGCATCATTGATCCCCGTCAAGGTAATCGTGCACCCATCAGAGGTTGCGGTGACTGTACAGGTGCCATTGCCAATCGGTGTACCCGCGCAGTTACAGCCATCGTTGCTGACCACATCATTGGTGGTGTTGGGATTGCCATCGTCACAGGAGCTGCCCGGGGTAGCGGGGAAACTGGCATCCTGTGGCTTGCAATCATCGTTGTTACAAACGCCATCGTTGTCATCATCTGGGCAAACTGTATCGGATGAGAACAGGTATTTACTCGGAATTATTTTTTTGCTGATGCCCGGGCCAGACCAGCGCAGCTGCGCCACTGCCCCTCCTTCATTTTCGTAGTATTCCATTCTAATATCGTAGCGTTGTCCCGCTTCCAAAACAATCAATCCAACATCTTCAGTTGGAGCATGCACGGTCCAGTTTTCTACCATTAATTTTCCATCTACCCACAGCCGAACACCATCGTCTGAGGTAGTGTAAAAGGCATAGGCTCCGGTGCGAGGTACTTCAATCTGGCCTTCCCAGCGAACAGAGTAGGTATTCGCGCCGATCCCACTGGCCGGAGAGCCCGTCCCCCAGTCAAAGTCGATGGTAGCGTCGATGCGCTCTAGCACAGGATTGTTGAAGTTGAGATTATCATAATAGGTGGCCTTGAGGCCGTCGCCTCCTAGATCGGGTTCCGATAGCGGCGTGGTATCGTTGAGGTCATCGCCGATTTTGATGAACTGCGCTACGCTTGGGGTCCCGTTAGCGTTCATGGCAAAGAGCATATAAGAACCCGGAGGCAGGATATTGCGATTGGGAATGGCTAGGCGATAGCGGTTGTTGCCCAGGGCCGTAGGCTGTAAAGGAATGCGGCGCTGGCTGTTATTGGTACTGTGGGTAACAGCGGAGTTGCTGACCAGGGCAAAGGAGGTTACATTGCTATTAGTCCGGACGGTGATATTGCTGTTGTAGTCGGCTGTAGCAGGGGTGGAGTTGATGCTGGGACGGCTGGCCAGCCCTCCGCCGGCATTGAAGAGGTAGGGCGGGCTGAAAATTTCTGCATCGGGATGGTTAGTCGAGCAGCCCCCGCAGAGGCCTCCCCCGCCGGCAAAGACCCGGGCGTCAGGCAGTAAGACAGCTACGCTGTGGTAGTTGCGTGGTACGGTCATGGGAGCCATTTCGGTCCACTGCTGGGTAGAAGGACTCCAGATTTCAGGGATGAGGATGGAGTTATTATCAGAGAAGGCGTCTGAGATAGGGAGGCCTCCAAGGGCCAGCACCTCGCCGTTGGGTAGGGCGACGCTGTTGTGAAAGGTGCGAGCATTATTGAGGTTGTCGACTTGTGTGACCACTGCATTATTACCATTAATATCAATGATGTAAGTGCGAGCACTGGCGGGAGAGTCATTTTCAAAAGTATTGGCGCCACCGACCTTGAGGATTTTCCCTACATCATACATAACTGTCGTTCCGTTGATGGCGTAGCTATCGTTGCCTCGGTTTCCAGCGTCGCTAAAGCTCCCCACTCCCGTTGGATCAATCCAGTGCATCTTAGTGCTGGGACCAGCGTGGAAGAGTTGGCCATTGGGCGCTACCCAGAGCCAGGGAAAGTAATCGTCCTGTCGGCTGGGTTGTGAGGAGGAAATACCATCGGTGATAACGCTAGCGGGAAGCCCGGGCACCCTGAACCAGCCTGATTTGAGGGTCCATATCTCAGCATCTTTGTTTCCGACGCCACCGCTCCAAGAGCCCCCAATGAGGAAGGTAGCTCCGCTGGGCAGGGTTACATTGGAGTGGTAGCCTCTACTGATGTTCATGCTACCAGCTGCCGTCCAGCTGTCCGTACTAGGATCATAGATACTGGTTTGGGAACTGCTAGAGCCTCCGGCTACTAGGACGCGGCCATCCGGCAGGATGTTGGTGCCGGGGCAAAACATATCGTGACTGGTATTGCTGATCAGCATCTCAGTGGAGGTGTTGGTCGCAGGGTCGAAAACAGCGGTGTAGGTTCGACCTAGGTTTCCCCCGAAGGAGAAGCGATCTTTTGCCGACCAAGTGAGCAGCTTACCATTGGGGAGGTTGGCTGCGGCAACTGGCACAATGGGCATGTCGATGACCGAGCTCCAAGCGCCAGTAGTTCGGTTAAATTCTTCCACAACAAAAGGAACGAATGGAGCAGATTCGACTTCCAGGTCGTATTCTTCTGCCATACATTCGCGCATTTCCTTGTATTCTTCCCAGGTCATGGTCTGACCGGAACAAAGGGTAATGGTGCTTTCCGTAGGGTCGGTATTGGCACGGGTGAAATTACTGCTGATCAATATCAGTAGTATGGCGAATAGGCCAGGGGTAAAGGAGTTCATAGTTCTCTTAAGTTTGATAAATAGTGAATAAACAATGAGCTTAATGTTAAACTGATCAGTTTTGGGATAGGCAATTTGATCGATACGGCAAGAGGTATCAATCCTGAAGGTGATTAAAATGTGAGTTATTCAGTTGACAGGACGGGGGGGGGATTCTTTAGCAATATAGGAAAAATCTAGTAGTTTCCTATATTATCAACAAAAAAGACCTTGAGGTCAGCTTTTTGATAGGGGGAGTTTGAATCAGACTTCGCAAGTTCCGATCCTTGCTAGAATAGCTAGTCTGTCGAAACGCTGAAATCCGGATTGTACACTACAGCAAATTGCAAATAATACTTGCCAAAAGCGTTGACCCGCTGATGCAGCAGCCCCACCTGCACCTGGACTGGTTTGTTGATTTGATAGCCTACTGCACCATAGAGGCGATTGCGATCAAAGAAGGTCTGTTGGGTGTTCATAAAAATCTCATCGTATACGCCCAGAAATAATGCACCTGGCTCAATATTGGGCTTGTTGAGCGGAAGGAAGGCCATAAGCCGATAGCGCAGTCGGTTGCGATAATCGTTATTCACCCAACGCTGTTCGATGCGATAGCGATGTTCGAACTTGATGCGCCCTACTTTATTGGTCATGATGAGCTGCTGCCAGATGCGATGCTCCGTGGATTCGGGCTCGCTTTGCTCACTTTCATAATCATGGGAGGCAATGTAGGCGTAACCTGCGGTGACAAAGGCTGAGGAGGAAAGGTGATAATTGAGTCCTGTACGCAGCAGCAATTGCTCGATATTCACTGGGGCTACCGTATGGTTACGGTACTGCACCTCAGTGTGTATACTCCACTGGTCATGGATTCGGTTCATCCCGAAATACATGATCCAATTACCGAGTTCATCTTCGCCTTGAGATTGTTGAGCAAGCAGGGAAATAGAGAGAAAGGAGAAAAGTAGAAGGGTAAAGATTTTATTCATATAGAAGCACAAATTTAAGTTCTGTTTGTTACCTCAGGAGTAAAGCAAAAAATCCGCGTTCCCTCTCCAAAGAGAGGGAATCAACGGATCAGATATTCGGTATTAACTATTCCAAGATAATTAGGCTGGTGGGTTGGAGGTATGGAAGCTCACCCGACCAGTCGCCACATCGTACATCGCACCTACAATATCAATCTCTCCATATTCGTACATATCGTTCAGTACGGGGCTTTTCGACTTGATGTCTTCTATTGTCAGTGTAACGTTCTTAATAGCCACTTGGTTGACAAAGTCCAAATTTTTAGAACTACGGTCAGTACCATTTGGTGTTTGAACGGCCTTTACAGCTGGAGCAATCTTGTCCAGCATTTGGGTCAAATTACCCAGTTTAGCATGGTCACAGGCTCCTTTTACGGCTCCGCAGGAGGTATGGCCCATGACAACAATGACTTTAGAACCTGCTAGTTTGCAGGCAAATTCGAGGCTGCCTAAAATATCTTCGTTAACAAAATTTCCAGCAATGCGCGCATTGAAAATATCTCCAATACCCTGATCAAATACGATCTCTGTAGGGATTCGGGAGTCAATGCAGCTTAAAATCGCAGCGTAAGGGAACTGCCCTGTAGTCGTCTGTGCTACCTGTGCATGAAGATCGCGATGGACAGGATTTCTATTGACGAAGCGGCTGTTGCCAGCTCGTAGCAGTTCTACGGCGATGGTAGGAGTAATGGTTGCTTGAGTTTCCGCTGTTTGGGTAATTGCGGCGTTATTAGGAGACACGGGAACACTCATGTTTCTTCATTTATTTAATTTAAGTTGCAATTCACTATTAAAAGATTCAGAGCGTCAGATATTTGAATCTCGTTCATCGCAACTTGGGTTATTTATTTGGTCAAATAATAAAGGATGCTTAAGTGGAGGCGACTTTTCCATTCTTTGCAACCAATTTGTTGATCAGGGCTTGTTCTACTTCCTTGACTTGGTTGGAAACGCCTTTGATCTTTCTTTCGATTACCTCTACTTCGATGTCTCGGTATTGCGCATTTGTCTCAAACTCTTCAATAATCTCAAGAACGTCGTGATCTATATTGATCGATTTTGAAGCATCAATGATCACCTTCGCACCGTTTGGAATCTGTGTCAGTGTCCGCTGGATGCTGGCCTTGTTGATGAAAGTGACATCTTCGGCTAATTCCAGACGAATGGTTCCATCAGAAAGGTGCTTATCAGATTCGAAGAGGAATGGTTTTTTATAGTTGTTATAAAGTACATAGAAAATCGCCACGGCCAGACCGATACCAATACCCACCAGCAAATTGGTGAAGACGATACCCAGAATGGTGACCATAAAAGGTATAAAGTGGGTATGCCCCAGTGCGTACATTTGCTTGAACAGTACGGGCTTTGCCAGCTTATAACCGACCAGGAACAGAATCGCTGCAAGGCTGGCCAGTGGAATCAAGTTCAGTAAAGCGGGGATCGCCATCGCACAGCCTAACAAGATTATACCGTGAAGAATAGCCGCCATCTTGGTCCGTCCGCCAGACTGGATGTTAGTGGAACTGCGAACAATTACCTGCGTAATCGGCAGGCCGCCTATCAAACCAGAGAGAATATTTCCAGCGCCTTGAGCCATCAGCTCCCGATTGGCCGGAGATACCCGCTTGTATGGGTCTAATTTATCAGTAGCTTCCAGGCAAAGTAAAGTTTCTAAACTGGCCACAACGGCAATCGTAGCCCCTGTCAACCAAACTGCTGGGTTGCCTAAATGACTGTAATCAGGGAAGGTAAATTGATCGAAAAAACCAGTTAGGCTTTCCGCAACTGGAATCGCTACTACTTGCTCGGCATTCAATGCAAAATCAGGCATGGATTGGAAAACAATATTCAGAACAATACCGAGAGAAACCACCACCAAAGGGCCTTGAATAAGCTTAAAGGCTTTGATTTTTTTCATAAAAGGCTGCTCCCACAGAACCAGAATCAATAGCGATGCTACCGTAATGATAATTGCCCCTGGGCTAACTGCCTCCAGCATATAAAACAACTCAGAGAACGTATTGTGACCATCAGGCTGAGTGAAAGACAGGCTGCCTTCGTAATCTTTGTCGTAGCCGAAGGCGTGAGGAATTTGCTTGAGAATAATAATAATACCAATGCCCGAGAGCATTCCTTTGATCACCGAAGAAGGAAAATAATAACCAATGATTCCAGCCTTGGCAAAGCCCAATAAAAGCTGAAGGACCCCTCCAATCACTACCGATAGGAGGAAAACCTCGAAGCCTCCCAACTCCTTGATAGCATAAAGAACAATAATCGCTAATCCCGCAGCAGGTCCGCTGACCCCCAGTTGAGATCCGCTGAGCGCACCTACCACAATACCACCAATAATTCCGGCGATGATACCAGAAAATAATGGCGCACCAGAGGCTAAGGCAATACCTAAGCAAAGAGGAACGGCAACCAGAAATACAATTACAGATGCAGGAATGTCGTTTTTTAGGTTTTGGAAAATTCCTTCGTTTTTCATTGGGCTCATGACAATTATTTTTTCGTTCAGAAGAAAGCTTGGAGGATCATGACCGAGGGGGTATGAAATCTTAGCTATGGGTTTTGATCTTGGAAAGGCGGGACGATCCTAAGAAAGATAGACCTATCACCCTACAAACATAGGGACTATTTACGATTATAGCAATACTATTAGGCTTCAATACATGACTTTAACAAATAAACCTTGAACTTGTTCAATCAATTTATTACTTTTGAAAAAAAAAGTTACGTTTTGTATGCCAATAGGGATTAAGATATCGCTAAACGAGCGACTGTACCTTAGAGATCCCCAGGAGACGACCTTGGGACAAAAAATTATCAAGCACAGCATTTTATTGATAGACGAAATTGGTTTTGAGGCTTTTAACTTTAAAAAGTTAGCCCAGAGAATGAATTCAACGGAAGCCTCTGTATATCGCTACTTCGAAAATAAGCATCTGCTACTGATCTATTTGGTCTCCTGGTACTGGGAATGGGTTAGTTACTTGATCGACATCAATACGATGAATATCGAGGACCCTAAGCGCCGTTTGAAAATTATCATCGAAACCTTTGTCTATGCTTCCAAAGATAACCCCTCCATTGGCTATGTCAATGAAAGTGTGTTGCATCGACTGATCATTGCCGAAGGTACTAAGGCTTATCATACTAAAACCGTAGATGAGGAGAATCGGGAAGGCTTCTTTCTCAATTATAAGAGTCTAGCGGCCAAGGTGGCGGACGTAATCATGGAACTCAATCCTAAATTTCCTTACCCTCATGCCCTGGCCAGCAACTTGTTTGAAATGGCCAATAATCACATCTACTTTGCTCAGCATTTGCCGAGATTGACAGACGTTAAGGTCAAAGATAACAATTTTGATGAGGTCGAGAAGATGTTGGAATACTTTGCCTTTAGCTTGTTGAAATGCGATGAAGCATAGATTGTCGGACATACCAAAGCAGGACCAAAACCAATAACAAGCCCAAGACGCCACCTCCTAAACAAAGGTAAGTGTAGAATTCCAACCAGACCAATTCAGAATTGCCGAAATTCTTGAACAGCATAATGACTATACTGCCCAGGTAGCCAAAGGCATCAGCGATATACATGATAAACCCTACATTACCGCTGATCCGGTAAGAGGCAATAAAGCGGTCGAAGATGATGCCGTTAAACAAAATGTAGGGTAAAAAAAGACCAATCCCTGATATTACCATCCAAATTACTGCTGACAACTGACCAGCCTGATGGAGTATCGTTGTTAACAGCAACAGGGCGATTCCTGCCAGGCAGATCAGCACATTCGTACGCAACGCCTGCTGATTGTCCTTGATGCGGTACAGCAGGCCCAGGCTCATTAGTATGACCAAGGTGACGGGTAGCTCCGTCGTCGAAAAAATCTCCGGGCTTTCACCGTAGCCCAGCCCTGTCCAGATTTCTACTGCGAAGTTATCGCGGATGTCCCGAACGATGGTCAGCACCAGATAGATGAGTACAAAGAGGACGAGCGGTAGGCGATACTGTTGTAAGAATTGCTGCTTGGCTTGCCCATCCATCGCCGGGCGGGGCGACTTCAGGGCCACTTCTTGTTGGCTGGGAGGAGGAATGTAGCACAGCATCCAAAGGGAAATTAGGAACAAGGGAACAACGAGTAGCCCGGCTATCATAGGCATCATTTGCTCACTATAGCCCAGCCCTAGAATCCAGCGTCCCAGCGTTTTGGCAATCCCGGAGGTGATGATGAAATTGCAGGCAATCAGAACCGTAATGACCTCGGTCAGCTTACGTCCTTCGCAGTAGGTGAAGAGAATGCCCCAGATCATCCCGAGCGGTAGGCCATTGATGAATAGCCAAAGCGGTCCCCACCTCATCGGCGTAAAAGCAAAGCCCACCAGGGCCAGCCAAGCGACGCTAATGAAAACCAGAAAAAGGGCTAGGCGTCGCCCGTGCTTCAGCTCTGCGATGACCTTAATACCGATGAATTTACTCAAGGCATAGCCAATAACCTGAGCGATGACTAGTATTACTTTATAGTCAATTCCCCAAAGCTCCATGCCTTCATAGGTGCCGGCAGTGTAGGGCTTTCGGTACATATACATGCAGAAGTAAGCGCAGAAGGCGGCTAGTCCTGTCCAAATACCGAAGGCCAGGTCACTCTGCTGTAAGCGGCGCTGGAGCTTAGTCAGCATTGAGGGGAGGCTTATTGACAGCTTGGAGAATAGGAATCAGTTCCAGCATATCGTCGATGATGAAATCGGGCTGGGCTGCTGCCAGTTGCTCGCGAGTTTGAGCACCAGTGGTAATACCGATGCTGTAGTAGGCTCCGGCATTCTGTCCTTCTTTGATGTCTACGCCACTGTCGCCAATTTTTATGACTTCCTTAGGCTGACAGCCTAGTTGCTTGCAAAGCAGGAGGATCATATCAGGAGCGGGGCGATTGTTGATTACATCGTTGGCCGTAGCGAGGGCATCGAGGTCCTGGCCAATTTCGAGGCCCGTTTGGCGGAGAATATTTTCAGCTATGGGGCGGGCGTAGCCAGTGTTGAAGGCGACTTTGATGCCCATCTCTTGTAGTTGTACGATGGCGGAGCCTACGCTGGGGAATACGGCTATATCGAAGGCGGCGTAGGCGCGGTCCAGGTTATTCACAAAGCTGCTATGGATCGTATCTGTAAAATTTGCGTCTGGATTGTTACCAGATACTTCAGCTAGAATATCGTTAATCGCTCCCCATTTTTCCTTCCCCGCTCCCAGGCGCAATACTGTTGCGAGGTCAACATCGACCTGATGCTCAGCAAGCGTACGCTGAATGGTTTTATAAACCAGATTATCTTCGTTGATGGCTGTACCCGCCATATCAAAAACTACTAATTTGATCATACTGCATTGATATTTAGAGAGAATATTTTATTAATATTTGCTTTGGCATAGCCCAGAGCGCCCGTCATGCCTTTTCCACCTATGCCGGTAATAATATGAATATGTTCATCTATGGTGTGATTGAAAATATCCGCTTCCTTGCATTGACAATAGTAGCCCAACCAGGTACGGTCAATACGCCAGTCATTCAGATCAAAGATGCGTTGTGCCTGCGAAAGAATGAATTTATTGATGATATTATCGGTGTCAAAACCCAGTGCTGTATATCGTTGAATGTCAGTATACTCGTGAGAATCTCCTAGAATAATTGAACCACTATTACTTTGCTTGATCAGAATGTGAATGCCTTTTTGGCGGTGATAGGCCCCCGGGTTTTCGGCTGCTTTGACAGTGGCAAATGAAGGGCATTCCTGGAAAGATTCGTAGCGGCGGATGGTCCAACCAGTAAGTACGGAACCGCGTATTTTGAGCCGAGGTTGTGTGGCCGTTTCCAACATTTGTAACTTGACCAGACGTAGATCACTTTGAGCAAAAACTTCGGGGAAGAGCTGTTGATAATCTGTTCCTGAGCAGAGAAAGAGCTTTTGACTGCTGTATTGCTCTTGCTTGTTGGAGGTTGCTACAACTCGCCCATTACTACGGATGATCTCGCAGATAGTGGTATTGGGGTAATAGTGTAAGCTGTACTTATTTATACAATAATGAATGAGACGGCGGGCCAACTGTCGGGGATCAACAGTGATTTCGTCAGGAAAAAACAGCGCCCCCTTCGTATAGGAAGGCTGTAGGCCATCGTAACGAGCTAAACACTCTTGCCGACTGAGCAACTGAGAAGGATAGTCATTCATCTGATTGATGGCCGCCAATTCTTCCAGTAATTGTAGCTCTTCATTATCACTAGCGATATACAAGCTGCCTTCGGCTTTTACTGTAATGTCCATTTCTTGCTGAATCGCCTTGTAGCTGCGCAGGCTTTCGCGGCCCAGTTGCTGCCATTCGCTGCCAAAGCCAGAGGGGACGACCTGTCCGAAATTTCTTACGGTTGCATCCTGTGGATAATCGTTTCTCTCGATTAGGGCAACTTCTAGCCCGGCTCTAAGGCAATGTAAGGCATGCGAGATACCGAGTATTCCGGCTCCCACAACGAGAATATCGTATGATTTCATTGAGAATTTGAGCTTATATTTTCTTTAAATCTATAGATAAATCGAGGTACTCCTTATACCCCATTACAGCATTGAGGACCTTGAAACTCAAGGGAACATTTTGGCCGCCATTGCTTTTGACCAATAGTTTTGCAGAATGAAATGAGCATCGGAGCCGTGCAGTAAGTCTTCCCTGATCAGCTTTTGGTGCAGGGGGCTGAGTGCGGGCAGTCCACTTTTTTGTTGACGAATCCAGTTGGGATGGTTCCAAAAGATGAAGGCTCCCTGCTTTCTGGCTCGTCGGTAGGCCTCTACAGAGTCCTTGACCATCAGTTCATTGGCATCAGTGATAAAGAGCGCATTGGCGTGGCCGGGGGGCATATTGCGAGTGATCTCCGCGCCGTGGATGACGACTAAGCCATGCGGCTTCGCCGCTTTCTTGGCAATCTCGTAAGAGCGATTGCGATCAGGGTGAGAAATATTGGCTTTCCAAGGTTGGTACTCGATGTGCTCGGTGAGCGAAATGGCATCCAATCCATCCCTCACCGCCTCTTCCACTCGGATGCTTGGCCAGACGTAGCCATCACTGAATACGGTATGAATGTGCAAGTCACACTTCAAGGTTTTGTAACCTTCGATATCCGGAAACTGGATTTTTCGATCCTCATCTTGAGCATAGCTGCTATTCCAACACAAAAGTAAGGTCATTAAAACAATGGTGTTCTTCATAGGAATGTGGCTTTAGGCAGGTTAGTGGCTTAGTTGAAAAGGAGTAAAAGGAACTCTCTCATTTTCATCGGTTACAAAACCCGCGTAGACAAAATTATTTCCGCTCCCTTCAAAATATTCAATTTTTAGTTGATGTTTCCCTTTTTCGAGAATAGTTGTTCCATAAATATATTTGGCGCTATGCCTTCCGTCACTATCGACTAATAGCTCACCGTTGATGTATAGTTTTGAGCCATCATCGGAATAGGTATAGAAGGTATAGGTATCGGTTGCAGGGACTTCGATGTAGCCTTCTATGACGACTCCGAAATGTTCCTCCCGATGGTCGATGGCCTCAATATTAGCCAATCGGATGATGCCTGTTTTCTGAGCTTTTAGAGTGGAAAAATCCGGTAGAAATTCCCAATCTCCCTCATAGTACTTGTAGGTCAGCCCCTGCGTCGTTTTGATGTCCTTCATTGCTGGATGGGGGGGCATTTGTAGGAATTTCCTGCTAACCATACGACTAGCCTTTCCATTTTCGGTGTAGCAGATGGCCTTCATTGTGCAAGTTTTATCGATACTGATAGGGCCGGTATACCGTTGAGCTTGTTGATTAGGAGGGCTGCCGTCCAGGGTGTAGTAGATTTTGTAATTGGGCTTTAGTGCGGACAATTGGGCAGTGGCCTGGTGTTGAAAAACGCTTTTGTCGATCTTGAAGTGAGGTGCTGGAGGCAGGCTGATACCAAAGCTTTTCTCTGCGGCTTTAGTTAGTTGGAACATATCGAAAATCCGGCCTTCGTGATCAATCGCCTTGAACATCAGCTGATCCTGATATACAGCGAAGGTGCAGTAGTGGTGGCCTGTTTGCAACTCTTGAGTAAACCAAGAGCGGACCGGGTCAAAATCTTCCAGGCCGCCTCCAGCTCCGCCGGAATTGATATAAATCACTCCATTTTTCAAATTGATCTGATCCTTCAATAAAGGCCAAGTTCTTTCGTAAACATGAGTGTGGCCAAACAGGCAAAAGTCTACATCGTAAGCCTCGTATAGTGGAACAAGATTTCTGGCGTGGGTGCCGTAGGAAGAGGCACCGATATAGGTATCACCATGATCGTTTTCTTCACTCGAATAAGGAGGATGATGATGAACCACAAACTTCCAGGTCGCTGTTGATTGGGCCAGCTCCCACTCCAACCAGTTGTACTGCTCTGATCCTTCTTTAACATCTCGATTGGTATCGATCATAAAAAACTGCGCATTGCCATATTTAAAGGTATAGTAATACTCAGGAGCAGGATTGACCATATAATCATAATACAATTGTGCATCCTGTTCATGATTGCCAAGAACTGTGTACATGGGCAAACGACTCATGAAGATATTTCCGTTGGGAAAAAAATGCTGTGTCCAATCCGGCTTTCGGGTGCCCACATCGACTAAGTCACCAGCGTGGATGACGAAGTTGGGGCGTTCTCGCCAAACCCGATCGGCGATTTTCTCCCAAGCCCAAGGCGTCTTGGAATTGTATTGAGAATCGCCTACCAGCGCAAAGAAGTAAGCATCTTCCTCTTTCACCGTCGTCTTAAAAGTCAAAACAGGACTGTTGATGATCTGACCATTGTCCAAGGTTGTAGAGACTCGGTACAAGTATTTCGTTGCTGTCTCCAGTTGTTCCAGCTGTACTTCATGCAGCTGCCTTTTACCGGGCAACACTTTTTTCTGGTCAAGCACAGCTTCGTTCGCTCCGGCCTTGGCCAGGCCATATTCGACCACAGAGGTGCCAGCCTGTGCTGTTTCCCAAAGGACGTACATACTGCTTTGGGTGCTCCATTGGAGATAGGGTTTAATCAGAAAGGTATCTGCTGCGGGCTGCTGTGCTCGGAGTGCAGCTAAAAAGAAAGTCAAAAGACAAGAAGTCCATATTATCCTGATCATTGGGCTAAATGTTTGGTGATTAATTGATTCAAAAGCTCCCAGTGGATGGGTAAAATTTTCACATTGATTCCTTTGGCCAGTTCATCAATTTTTCTGATCGTGATAGAAGCTCTAAAGTAGGGGCTGTTTTCGAAGGTCTGAGCCTCTGCTGCCGAGAAGACTCCTCCTTGGTGGACCAATGTCTCTCGGCTGGCCTTTGATAAGGTAGAATAATAAGCCGGATCACTAAAGCAGAGATAGCGTTTGGCTTGCACATGATTGCGTACGGTGGCTACCAGCCGGGGCGAAAAGCCTCGGCCCTCAAGGAATCGTGCTCCCCACTCATCATGCGCCTCAATGCCGAAGCCCGCCATCTGCTGGTAAGCCTGTTCGCCTTCCAGCGGGCAGAGGTGGCCAATATCGTGGAGGAAAGCTGCCAGTACCAGCTCCTCATCCAGTCCTTGCTGCTGCGCCAGCTCTCCCGCCTGAAAGGAGTGCGAAAGCACCGAGCAGGCCTCGCCGTAGACCAAAGTGCCATAACGCCGGAATAAGCTTACTATTTCCTGCGCTACGCTGCTCATTTTTTGATCATTGTTTCGATGACTTCCCCCGCTTCATACTTCCCTCCTTGGTAGTCATAGCCCAGCATTCGGGCGACGGTTCTGGCGATCTGATTCTGCAAAAGTTGCTGCTGCAGCTTAACTTCACCGAGGGCAGGAACGTTAGGCCCTAGGGCCGCCGCCCAAATTTCATTAGAGCCTTTGTAAATAGTGCCGTGGCTCTTCCATTCTGTCATCGGAGAGCTGCCCCGGCCATGATCGGTAGTAATAACGATGCTGGTTTTATCTTTGTAAAAAGGATCGCTTTGCAGAAAGTCCCAGAGTGCAGCAATCCACTGATCGGTTTTGTGGGCAGCAATCAAGTAGTGATCATAGCGGCCATCATGGGCGAAGTCATCCGTCTCGCCGTAAGAAATGTAGACAATCCGAGGGTGGTGTTTTTTCATATATTCTAGCATATAATTGTGTGTGAAGGCATCCAGTCGTACGCCGAACCAGGGGCCAGAGATTTGATCCTGCATATCGTTCAGGAATTGTTCTTTATAAGTCAGGTCTTCCTCCTCCGCCTTGCGAAAGCCGGCATTGACAGGAATACCACTGCGTTCGTCGTTAATAATGTAGGGGAAAACATCCCAGGAGCCGAAGACTGCTACTTTTCCACTGAACTCTGGCATGTTGTGCAAAAACTCTAGTACGGTTTTATTCTTATTGTACTTCTTGGCATTGCTATCGATCTCTGGGTCACTAAACCCGGTGAGGATTTCATTGTAGCCCGGATAGGAAAACCAAAAGCGGTTGCTACACAACATTTTATTACCCTCCCAACGATTGCCATAAATTTGACCTTTGGTAGCGATTTCTGACCAAAACCAAGGCATTAATTTTTTACGGGCTTCGGCTCGCGTAGGAGCACTAAAGCGGGCCATCATAGCTTCAGGATTCTTTGTGAGGTCTTTGTTTTGCATCAAACTATCTACGGCTCCACCAAAGAGTTCCTGCCAGCGTAGCCCATCAAGGGTGATGAGTACGACATTGTCTACTGTCGGCCCAGAAGAGGAGGTTTGGGCTTGAGAGGTCCTGGATAGGAGGAAGAAGGAAAGGAAAAGGAGTAGCTTTTTCATTAATAATATTTAAGAAATTTTAACTTAGCCCGCTGTCCAGGGAAGGCAGCGGGCTAAGTCTTTCGAATGATTAACTAGTCGCTCACTACTGTAGCAACCACATCCTTGTTGTATTCTCGTCGGGGCCCTGGCTGGCTACAGCCGCATTGTAACTGGTTTCGTTGAGCACCTGCTCGCTACTCGGATATTGTATGCGAACAGGCAGCTCGTCCAGCACCGCATTCGGACCAGGCGTCAATGCGGGTAATCCCGTCCTTCTGTAGTCAAACCAGGCCTCATTACCCACCATGAAGAGAGACAACCACTTTTGTGTCGCGATGCGCTCTAGCACTTCAGTATCCAGGATTACCTTTGGATTTATAAAATAGGAAAGCATGGTATCAAGACCAAGGTACTCCATATTAGCGACGATGCCATCGTTGTAAAAGCTTTCAGGGCTACCATTGATATAACCCTTATGTGTTGCCTCGGCCAATATGAACAACAACTCTGAATAATGCATGATGACCATCTCAACTGATGCAGGCTCCTCTCTGAAGCGTTCGCCAAGGCGAGACTGGTTGTTAGCACCGCCGTTAAAGTTCGACGCCGCATCTTCTGACAGCCCATTCGGCACCCCAACAAACTCATTGCTTTCTGGATTGTCTACAACGCGGAAGAGGATCGGCATTCGTGGGTCCTCCAAATCTTTGAGGACCTCCTCTATGCGCTGGCTCATTCTTTTCTCATCGAACGAACCAACACGAGCCGTGTTGAGTGGCCATCTGTTGGTGGCGGCCAGGTAAGATATGGCGGCGTTATCCTCATTGCTTGTAAAGTGCTGCCCGCTGTTGACGATAGCTTGCATGGCCGCCGAGCCGTCGATGTTGAGTTCATCCCATTTGTTTTCCAATCTCATCAAATAGCGCAGCCGTAGGGAGTTGGCCAGCTTGACCCATTTTTCGGTATCGCTGTTGTAGAGAATATCGCCGCTCATATCGCCACCTTGGGCCAGTAGGTCGGCTGCTTCTTCGAGGTCTTGCAGGATGATTCTGTAGAGTTCTGCCTGATCATCATATTTAGGCAGGAACTGCTGCTCCTTGCCTTTCAATGCTTCAGTGTAAGGTACATCGCCGTACATCTCGGTGAGATTGGCCAGCATCCAAGTGCGGAGTACTATCCCCGCTCCTTGATAAGCAGCGTTGTTAACGGTTTCGCCCAGTGCGACGAGGTTATTGGCATCTCTCATGTTGCGGTACATGAGGTTCCAGGTGCCTTCGTAGGTGCCGAGCAGGTAACGATCGACACCAGTAAAGTTGTTGGTAGCGACCAGTTGGGCAATGATATTTCCGGTTCCCCAGGCAATATCGGAAGTTATTTCGTCGCCAGCCTCGAAGAGGATTTTAGGGAGAATCAGTGCGGGGTTGGCCTCGTCTATTGTTGGGAAGTTTGGATTGTCGTTGATTTCTTCGAAATCATCGGTACAGGCTTGCAGGAGCAGCACTAGAGAAAGAAGAAGTATAGATTTATTGAAGAGTTTCATGGTTGCTTTTTTTGTAAACTAGTTAAATATTCCATTTCGCTTTTAGAAGGTTATGCCAAGGTGAAAACCAAAACTTCTGGTGCTTGGTGTAGCCATATCCTCGACACCTGGAACAATGGTATTTCCATCGAAGGAGAAGGTCTCTGGATCGAAGTGAGGATTTTCGGTGAAGAGCAGAAGGTTACGGCCTATAAGGGTGAAGGTCAGTTGCTGTGCGCCCAGCTTCTGTGCCAAATTGCTGTTGAAGGTGTAGCCCAGGCGCAGCTCTCTGAGCTTGAGAAAAGTCGCATCGTAGATGCCGACTTCTTCGTTACCTCTATTGAAGTGTGACCAGTAAAAATCACGGGCAGAGACGGCCTCGGTGTTGGCCACAAAATTACCATCAGCATTCTCTACAAAGCCTGGACGATCCAGCGTACTTACGCCATCAACCTTGGTTTGTCCACCGATAAATGTATGGCTTTCTCTATCGTATTCAGCAGTTTCTGCGATCAACCCAGAAGTTCCACCAATCAACAAGGTTCTGGACATGATAATCCCCCCCTGTCTCCAATCGAAGAGGAAACCGAGGTTGAAATTTTTCCAGCGGATGCTGTTGTTCATTCCCAGCATAAAGTCAGGGTTATAGTTGCCCAATTTTCTCAACTGCGGATCTCTAACCGGGAAGCCACCGCTGTAGAGGTGGCCCCAACCCTCCTGAATATCTGCCACGTCGTCTACTGTTACGGTTTGATTATTCTCTGGGTCCACCAGAACGAAGCCCGTACCGTAGACATCTCCCATTCTTCCGCCTTCGCGAGCCTGTACGCTGAGGTAGTTGTTGGAAATTTCGTAGGTGCTGAGGTCATCGGTCAGTTCGATGACCTTACTTCTGGCTCTGGTGAAGTTCAGATTAGTGGTCCATTCAAAATCTCCTTTTCTGATGGGAACAATAGTCAGCAAGGCTTCGATACCGGTACTTTCAATTTCACCTGCATTGATGAATTGCGATCCGAAACCAGAGGTTTGAGAAACGGGAATGCTGATGATCTGGTCAGTTGCATTATTCTGATAGTAGGTCAGGTCAAGTCCGAAGCGATTACCGAACAATCTGATGTCTGTTCCGATTTCGAAGGTCGTGAGGCGTTCTGGTTTTAGGTCGGGATTGGGGAGTACATTACCTTCCGTACCTAGCAATTGATTGCCGTAGGGGGTAGAGAGGAACTGGAAGTAGGATTGTAAAGAGTAAGGATCGGTATCGTTACCCACCTGGCCGTACCCTAGTCTCAATTTGGCAAAAGAAATCTCCTGAGGCAATTCAAATATTTCGCTGGCAACAAAAGAGACCGAAGCGGAAGGATAGAAATAACTGTTATTGCTTTCGGGAAGCGTAGAGGCCCAGTCATTTCTTCCGGTCAAATCAACATAAATTGCATTCTTGATACCGATAGAGGCAGTGGCGTAAAGCGAGTTGATTCTTCTTTCGGTGTTGAAAGTATTTTGGAGTAGCGGAATGTTAGAGTTGTTGAAACTGTAGATGCCCGGTACGGCTAGCTCATTGGCGGCGACTTGGTTAAAGCGGCGCTCCTGGGTCATGCGGTTGCCACCGGCAGAGAGGCCGAGGCTGATGTCTTTGCTGAGGTTGTCGTTATAGCTAAAGAGAAAGTCGGTGTTGATTTCTTGGAAATAGATGTTGTCTTCGCGGTACTGACCGAGCGGAAAACGTTGGCTGCTCCATGCCCGGCGGCTTTCTCTGAGGTCATTAGAGACATCCGTACCTGTTCTTACCATGAAGCTGAATTTATCGGTGATGTTGTAGGTGAGGTTGACATTACCCAATACACGATCCTTGTTGAAGCTATTGGTGTTTTCAAACATGGTGAAGTAAGGGTTATCATGCCAGTTGTAATTGTAGTTGAATTGCTGAATGCCTTCCAGGCCAGGCTGCCAGTAATTGCGTAGTGATTCCATCGGAATTTGACGGCCGAACCACACCCAGAGGTACATGATGTTTTCGGTGCCGTAGGAATTGTTGGGGCGGTTCTTTGAGCCAGAGTTGATGTAGTTGATATTGGCATTAACTTTCAACTTATCGTTGAGCATATTGTGGCCCAAGTCTAGGTTAAGACCATTTCGTTTGAGGTCGGTATTAGGCAGAATACCTTTAGAATATTGGTTGGAATAAGAAAGCCTAAAGTTGCTGGTTTCGTTGGCTCCCGAGATGGAGATGTTGTTGTTTGTTGATACACCGGTTTCGAAAAAATCTTCGATGTTGCTACTTTGTGGAACCCAGGGTAATTGCTCGTAGGTTTGCTGATCGGTGTAGCCGTCGGGGCGTACTGCGAAATCGCCGGCCCGGATGCCTTCGCCGTTGGTACTGTGGTGCTGCACCATCATCCGACCGTCCAGTGCTGGTCCCCAGCTCTCGTCGATATTATCATTCGTTCCGGCCCCAAAGCCATCCACAAATTCAAAGTTGAAGCCTGCGCCCTGGCCATACCTGTTCTGGTATTCAGGGATGCGTAGCGGCCGTTCGAAGGTGGTCGAGGAGCTGATGTTTACACCAATGCCCTTGCTGCTTACTCCCGACTTGGTGGTGATCAGTACTACGCCGTTGGCTGCCCGAGAGCCATAAAGCGCTGTGGCGTTCGCGCCCCGGAGAATCGTCACTGACTCAATATCATCGGGGCTAATTTCTGAGGCAGCGTTGCCAAAGTCGGCTTCCAGATTGCCCTGCGCGCGGCCATTGCTGCCGTTAGCATTACTGATGGGTACACCGTTGACGACGAAGAGCGGCTGGTTGTCGCCGGAGAAGGAGGACTCGCCGCGAATGACGATGCGAGAGGAGGAACCCACGCCGGAGCCTCCCTGAGTGATATTGACACCGGCGACTTTGCCGGTGAGGTTGTCTAACAAGTTCGGAGTTTTGACAACGGAGATGTCCTCACCAACCACTTCTTGAGCGGCGTAACCCAAAGCCTTGGTTTCTCTTTTGATACCAAGTGCCGTTACGGTAACTTCATCAAGAGCAATGCTCCCTTCGCTGAGGATCAGATTGATGTCAGTGCGGTTACCTACAGGCTCTTCAATGGTGATGTAGCCGAGATAGGAAATGACGAGTACATCATTTCTGTCCAACCCTTCGATGCTGAAATTACCATCCAGGTCGGTCGTTGTTCCTTTGTCTTTATCTTTTACAGTTACATTGACACCAATCAGTGGCTCCGATGTGGTCTCATCTTTTACTGTACCTTTCACCGTACTTTGAGCAGATGCAGAAAAGAAAAAGAAGAGCGCACAAAGGGTAAACCCTACACGGCCCGTTCTTCTCTTGACGATGTGGAGAAATTTGGTTAATTTTTGCATTCATCTAATTTTTAGTAGTTACTAGAATTGGATTGTACAGCCGGGATGGTCCAGATCGCCGGCTGTCTTTTTTTTAGATGATCAAAACTAGGCAGGGTATGTTTCTTAATCGTATGAGTTCAATTAACTAAAGATTAATAATAAATTAAACCCATGAAGTCTATTAATTAATGCGGAAGGAATAGCTTTGGAAAGTGTTGAATACCATAAACTCAATTACAGGAATGGTCTATCAGAATGAAGCCTTATTCGAATGGTCCCAGGAACTGGTAAGCCTTCATAAAGAATTACTAGACAAGGGCCTCAAGAACAAAGAAATTGCCAAGGTTTTAGGAATCTACCCCTCGGCCTATTCTTCATTGATCAATAAAGTCTTGCAACCTCTTTTACAGTTAGATATTCAACAAAAGGATGCTGCCAATACTATACGACACCTATTTGAACAAGTTAATAATATCTCTGAGACGCGAACCCGTAAACGCCTCCCGCAATACATAGAGAAGCTAGAGGCCCTGCGGGTCGAGTTGAACCACGTTCCACAGACTGATTTGAACCACTACATCAAGCAGCTCATTCTCTCCTCTCCTCCCGAAATCATGAAGCACCTGCAGGGAGTCTTCGACTGCTACTATCTCTCCTCTTTTGGTTACCGCATCAAGCGAGAACCTTTCCTCATCCAGTATAGCAATCGCCGCCAGCAGTACATCATTCGTAAAGGTAATGAGCGGAGTTTAGCCCAGTACCAGGGCTTTGGCTATTTGTCCAACCACCAAACTTTTACAATTCAAATGCAGGAGATGGATACCCTGATACCTGATAATTTTATCGCTCATTTTCACCTTCCTCCTTCCTACACTACTACAATGAATATGCTCAAGGGAATTTCTGTATCCATGTCTAATTCCTATCTGCCCATTTCCCGAAAAGTCATCCTACATCGCCTATCACCTGCCACTACCCTCAAGGATTTTCATCAGTTGGAGACGCAGTTTTTTGAAGAAAACGAAGAACCTGACAATACCATTCTCAACTATCTACGGGCCTCTACCAGTTTTATGGAATATGTTCCAATTCCGCACCCGGAATATGATGTAGAAGATTTAGTAACGGAAAAGAAAGTACTGGGAGCGATTTGATATATTTGTATTGACTAAAGAATTTGCCGATGTCCAAAAGAAAAGGCTGTTTGTATTTTTTGCTGTTATTAATTGTAGGCGTAGTCCTTATTTTCTCAACAATGAATATCAATCATATTGGCTTAAGTGTACTCAGTTTGTACAAGCGACTAAGTCAAAAAAGCGTGGATATTGATGAAATGAAGGTAGTCAATTCTGCCATTAGTCACGAGGGCTGGGAGGAGCTGGTGCAGCAATACGTCAGTCCCGAGGGCAAGGTCAACTATCGAGGATTCGCACAAGCTCGCCCACGTTTGCAGCAATACCTGCAATTGCTCTCCGATAACCCTCCGCATCCCGACACCTGGACAGAGAAACAGCAATTGGCCTATTGGATCAATGCTTACAACGCCTTCACGGTCGAGCTGATTTTACAGCACTATCCTACCCAAAGCATCCAGGACATCGCCGGCAGTATCCCAATGATCAACTCTGCCTGGGATTTAAAATTCTTCAAAATCGGCGGTGTTGATTTCGATTTGAATACCATCGAGCACGAAATTCTGCGAAAGCAATTCAGCGAGCCCCGCATTCATTTTGCTATCAACTGTGCCTCCGTCTCCTGCCCCATTCTACTCAACGAGGCGTACAAAGCAGCGACGCTAGAGGCGCAGCTGCAAGCCCGTGCCATTTACTTTATCAACAATCCCCAAAAGAATCGCATCCAAGCGCAGGAGCTTCAGCTTTCGTCGATCTTCAATTGGTTTGAAAAAGATTTTACAAAGACCGGAACCGTAGTCGCATTCATCAATCAGTTTAGCGAACTACCAATTGATCCAACTGCCAAGGTGAGCTATTTGGAGTATGATTGGAATTTGAATGAATAAGCGATAGCCTACCGAACCATTAGCATCCCCTCGTACACCTGTTCCCCATCCATCACCTTATAATAGTACATCCCTTTTGCAAGATACCGCGAAATCACATCTTGCTTAAAGGTCTCCCCAGGGGTCGTGGTCCAATTGCCATTGATCAATTCTCGGCCAGTTAGATCGAAAAGCTCAAGACTGATTAGCTCGGAGAGGGTTTTCTTGATCTCAATCGTGAATCTATTGGTACTCGGATTAGGGTACAATACAAAGTCGCTTTTGGTGGGGAAGCCAACTTTGACTCTATTAGAATAGTCGAAGACCCCGTCCGTTCGGACCGCTTTAATTCTGTAGAAATGATCGCCACGTAGGGGATCGGAATCCGTAAAAGTATAGGCTCCTATTCCGGCGGCGGGGACGATGCCAATCGTTTCGAAGAATGGGCTGCGCTGCACTTCATAGTGCATCACGTCAACCTCTTGGGTGATCTCCCAGTTCAAATAGACGGCCACCGGGTCCGACTCTGCGGCTAAATTGCTCAAGGCAAAAAATTCAGGGCCACAGTAGGGAAAAATATCAGCTTCTTTAGTGGTCTGCAGGCCGGCGGCATCAGAGACGGTCAGCCGAACCCTAAACCAGTAGGTAGCATCCAATTCGCAGCCTACAGGAGTGATAACAATGCGCGGATTCTTCTCGTTAGTGGGCGCTTCGGGATGATTGTGGGTGTTGTGGTATAAAGCCGTTTGCCACTCATAAACCAGCTCCTCATCGGAATGTTCGGCATCCTCGACCATTGCCTCTAATCGGTAAATGGTATTGTCACTCATGGAGTAGAAACTGCCATCCAGGGGCGTGGTGATTTCGACTTCTGGTGGACTATTATTTAGGGAAACAATAATGTCTGTTGTACCCTCTACCCCTAAACTATCGGTGACCGTCAGCGTGACCGTAAAGGAGCTTGGTGCGTCACTACTGGTCGTGAATTCGTGAGCTGGGGCAATGTCCGTGCTTTCTGTTCCATCGCCAAAGTCCCAGTGATAAGTAATCGGTAGCCCGAAGGGATCGTAGGATTGGGAAGCATCGAATTGCACCTTGAGCGGCGAGCCGCCGTACAGGGTGTCCGCCGTAATTTTAGCAATCGGTGGAGGGTTGCCTCCAAAGCATATTTTGTGGATCGCCCCTCCTCCTTTAACAGTGATGTAGTACAGGCAGCCGTCAATAGGATGCTCAATCAGTTGGATGATCTGTCTGGCATCATCGTGGAAGGGTTCGACTTTTTCCAGTTCAAAATCATCGCCAAAGTGGAGTACCTTAATCCATCCGCTGAAGTCGGCGTGAAAGTAAAGGCCCTGGTAATAATCAGGGAAATTATCTCCCTTGTAAAACAGGCCCGCCATACTCGAATTGCCATTGAAGGGCGCAGACTCTACGGGAGAATTATCTGCGGTAATATCAGTAGCCGTATAGCTTCCATCTGGGTCGAAAATTGGGATATAGGCTTTGGTGGGTAGATTGTATTCGTTGTGTCCCCAGGTCAGTACGGGAAGGGTTTCCATGCGTGGGTAGGCCGATCCGGGAATCGGCAGGGCGCTATTGCAAGGATTGGTAAAGACGTAGTTGCTGTCGTCGAGTCGGGCCTCCGCATACAGATCGCGAAGAGAAAAGAATTCCTTGCTGCAGCCATTGCCAAAGAGTGGATTGGGGGATATGGGGCTATCGGGGATGGGGCCGTTCCAAAAGCCCCAGAAAGGGATGAGACCTTCTTTGAAAGGCCAGCCGAAGTTAAGGCCACCTTTGCGGGCAATGTTCAGCTCTTCCCACTGCGAGGCCCCTACATCTCCAATCATCAAAGTCCCCGGATCGCCGTCTTCAGGGTTGTGGCTGCCGGTGTTTTCTACCAGGCTGAATCGAAAGGGATTGCGAAAGCCATAGCTCCAAATTCTGGAAATGGCGGCTCTAGGCTGGTTGTCATCGTAAAAGGGGTTGGAGGGCACACCGTCGCCCGTTTCTGGGTCGATGCGCAGGATTTTACCCCCCAGGCTGCCCAGAAACTGCGATTTCCAGGAGCCCATATCTTCGGCTTCCGTGATGATGCCGTCGTTTAGGGCTTGATCGGCATAGGAGCCAAATTCATTGCCGCCGATGTCCTGCCCTTGATTGGAGTTGCCATCGCCGCAGGAAATCAGCAGCGTTTCGTCTTCTCCGAAAACTAGACTCCCTACGCCGTGCGACTCGTGGTAGAGGGGAAAGCCGGTGGTGATAGATTCCCCCAGCAGGACCTTGCGGCTGTTGGAAAGGGTGGTGGTGAAATTTGTTGCCGGATCAGCGGTGTAGCGAGTGACTCGGCCAATGGAGGCCTGAAAGGAGCTGCTGGAATCGGGGTGATACTGTGATGTACCGGCGTACAGTAAATGGTGGCGATCTACGGCGTAGAGCAGGTAGTAATGCCCGTTGTTGATGAAATTGGGGTCTAGCGCGAAGCCCAGCAGTCCGTGGTCTCGCCAGCTGCCCACCTCCTCGTGGATGTCCAGCAGGGGCGGCTCTATTTTGGCGCCGGTAGAATCTGCGCGGTAGACTTTCCCGGCCTTTTCCCAGACAAATAAATTACCGGTCTCGTCAAAGGCCATGCCCATCGGCAAGTCCCAGTCCGAATTGATGACTTGATCAGAAAACTCAGGGGGCAACTGTGCGAAGCCTATTTGGCTACACCAACAAAGCAACAAAGCGAAGATACAATGACGAAGCATGGGCGGAATTTTTCTGAAATACCTATTATATGAGGGATAAAAATACGATGCTTTTTGCAGAGCTGTGGGCTTGAAGCAGATATTTTACCGGGATTTGGAAGGATTGATAAATAGGTGACAGGCCCAAAAGAAAACGAGGAGCTACAGTTTCTTACTGCAACTCCTCGTCTAATCTGTGGGCGATGAGAGACTCGAACTCCCGACCCCTTGGGTGTAAACCAAGTGCTCTGAACCAACTGAGCTAATCGCCCTTGTGCTACTTCTAGCACCCGCTTTTAGGAAGCGATTGCAAAGATAGGTCGCCCGGCATAAGAAGTCAAGTCTTTTTTTTAATTTTTTTGCGAAAATATCCGCCAGGCTTTAATCGTTACAATTGGTACCTTTACATTAACTTTGTACGTAATATATGTTGAGTTCACCTTCGGTGCAGGCGCCCTCTGTGGCACCACCGCAGCCAAAACCATCACTTATGAAGCGCTTCCTCAAGAAATTCTTATTAGGTTCAGGAATAATTATAGGGCTGGTTATGCTGGCACTGGTAATTATTGCCGCCTTTTTTGAGGATAAGATAAGCGAGCGGCTGGTCAGTGAAATCAACAAGCAGCTGAATGCAGAGTTGACGGTGGAGGAATTTGAACTCTCCCTGCTCTCGGGCTTCCCCAACGCCTCGGCCAATCTGCGGCGGGTCATCCTCTCCGATGCGATGGACGGCACCCTGCTGGAGGCAGACAACCTGGCCTTTCGCTTTGGCTTGCTGAGCCTTTTCGGTTCCCACATCAATGTCAAACAAATCATTATTCAGGATGGCGCGCTCTTCACCCGCATCAACAAGCGGGGAAAGGCCAACTTTGATATTATCCGCCAAGCGGAGGGCAGTAAGGCACAAAAAGCCTCTGCAGAGCCCGCGACTAATGACTTCGGCTTATTGCTAGAAGAGGCCAAACTCGAAGATGTGGAGCTGATCTACATCGATGAGCGGGCCAAGCAGGAAATTAAAGTGCAGGTCAAGGAGGCTGTGCTCTCCGGCGCTTTTTCCAACGAACAATTCTCGCTGAGCAGCTTCTCGGAGCTGAAATCAGAATTCGTGGAGCTGGATGGCATCCGCTACTTCGCTGGAAAAGACTTGGTCTACGATGCCAATATCGATGTCGATCTGGCGAAAGGCCGCTATGTTTTTAATGATGTGGATGTGGGGATTGAGTCTAATGTGTTTAAGGTGAATGGAGAGATCAACAGCAAGGGGGGCAATACCGATTTTGACCTCAAATTGGCCAGCAGCGAAGGCAGTCTGGAAAGTATCGTCGAGCTGTTGCCGGAGGAATTGCTGGAATACTTTAGTGACTTCAAGAGTAAGGGGACTTTTTTCTGCAATGCCAGTATTAACGGCCGGATGAATGCTCGCGAAAACCCCAGGATTGAAGCAGAATTTGGGCTGGAAAATGGACGAATCAGTAGCGACAAGCTGGGCAGCTCTATCAAAGACGTAACCTTCAATGCCAGTTACACCAACGGCAAAAGCCGTAAAAGTCGCACGACAGTATTTGAGATCAGCAACTTCAAAGGCTACTTCAAACGGGAACTTTTTGAATCTCACCTCAAAGTCAGCAACCTCGACGATCCGACGATCGACTTTATGCTGGACGGTGTACTGCCCCTAGAGGCTGTCTATGGACTTTTCGATAGCAAGGCGATCACCGATGGCGATGGCGAGATTGAACTCAAGCAACTAAAGGTCAAGGGTCGCTACAAAGATATGATCAGTCCCAGCCGCATTGGGCGGGTGAAGGCTGGTGGTGAAATTGAATTCGATGATGCCTCCATGACCATCAATGAGCAGGAACTATTGGTAGATAAAGGGACCCTGACCCTCAAAGGCAACAGCCTTAAAGTGGAAGATATTAAAATCGAGGGCGGCAACAGCGAAATCTACCTCGATGGCCAGTTTCTCAACCTCATTCCCGTCCTCTTTGCCGATTCCCTCAACAGCCGCAAGGCCGAGCTGAAGTTTCAAGCGACGCTAGATGCTCCACAGCTGGACATTGATGAGCTGATTGCGATGACGGAAACGCCCGTCGAGCCAAGCCTCAGCCGCAAATCAGTTGTCGACTCTATCAAAGTAGCCAATACGCTCAACCGCGAGCGGATCACCAAGTTTCTCAAAGGGTCCTTTAAGGCCAAAATCGATGCCTTCAATTACCGCCTCATCGAGGGGCAGGACTTTAAGGGGGATTTGACCTTTGACAACAACGAGTTGATCATCAAAGGAAATACGGATGCCATGGATGGCAGTTTTGAGGTGGATGGTAAGGCTTACTTTGAGGACAAACCTTATTTGGAGGCCAAGCTGATTACGGATAAAATTGACATTGAGGAATTTTTTCGCCAGAGTGAGAACTTCGGACAGGAGGTGCTTCAATCCAAGCACATTAAGGGCAAGCTCAACGCCAAGCTGCATGTCACGGCGCATTGGGATGAGGAGGGCCGATTTGTCTACGAAAAACTGCACGTCCTGGGTGATGTGAGCGTCCTCAACGGAGAGCTGATCAATTACAAAATGCTCTACGATTTCTCTACCTATATCAAAATTAAAGACCTGCGGCGTATAAAATTTGTCAATATGCGCAACTGGCTGGAAGTCAAAAACCGCAAGATTTACATGCCGGCGATGTTCATCCAGACCAATGCCCTCAATATGACCATCAGCGGCGAACACTCCTTTGATGAAAAGATCGACTACAATATTAAGGTGAATGCGGCCCAGGTTCTTTTTAGTAAATTCAAAAAATACAACCCCAGTCTCAAACCCCAAGAAGCCAAGAAAAAAGGCTGGTTCAACCTCTATTATCGCATTTACGGCGACTTGGATGACTACAAGATTAAGTCAGACCGCAAGGGCGTAAAGCGTCGCTTCGAGCGTAGCGACTACCGCAAGAGAAAAATCCAGGATGCCCTAGTCAAGCAGTTCGGCAACGCTGTCGACCTCGCTGACGAGCCCAACCTATGGAAAGACGAAATCCCCGAATTCCAGGGCGATGATGACCCCGACGATATTGAGTACCTCGAAGGGTTTGGAGAGGAAGAGGAAGGAGAGGAGGAGTACATCGAGTGGGAAGAAGAGGGCGAAGGGGGCGACTAGTACACCAAGCCTTTATTGATGATCAAAAATATTACTATATGCTTTTCAATTATCGCCTCTCCTACCTTCTACTGATGCTCTTATTTGCCCTGAGTTGTGCAAATAATGAAGCTGATCAATTGACCTGGGTTAAAGAAAATTATAAAGGAAAGCAATACAGGAAGCTGGCAGTAGTCTGCGTGAATGAAAGCAAGAAGGTGAGGAAAAAATTTAGAAAGCGCATTGTCCGGGCCCTCAAAGCTAAAGGCGTACAGGCCGCAAGCGGCAAAGACCTTTTTCCAGATGGCTTGACCGAAGAAGATAAAGATCCCGAACATTTTATTGGTAGATTGAATTCGCAGGATGTAGATGGTGTATTGGTCGCCTTCATTGTCAGAGAGAAAACGATGCCGGAAAAGAGAGCCAAAGTAAAAGGTGAGGGCGTCTACTGGGTCGGTAGTTTTGTCTATCGCCGATTAACCATAGATTATCAGGATGATCAAGATGGAGAGGAAGAAGAGGAGGAAGAGGAAATTCAAGAATCCTTTATCATCGAAACGGTCTTGCATGATGTATCCAAAGATTTAGCGAAGAAAAAGGAAACACTGGTCTGGCGCAATTTCTCCGATATCGTAAAAGATACAACAACGAAGGTCACCGCCCAGCAATTTGCGGACAGCTTAGCGGTTCAACTATTGGAAAAAGATCAAGTTGTGAAATTATGTTGCCCCGACAATTGATTGCCGGGGCCCTTTCGTTATACAAAATCTGTATTGACGCTAATGATAATAATACTTAGCTAACTGCCAGCCACGCCAAGGTCTCTGCATTCGGATGCTTACCAGGGCCTGAGATTTTACCCAAATCCCCCTGAGTAGACGACGAGGTATTATTCATAATCAGCTCATCCATACGAACCTCAAAACCAGCGTTCGAGATATTCCGTAAGCGCAAGCCTGGTGTATCTTCGCCGTTACGTGTTTGAATCTGAGTAAATACCAGTGGCGTGACGCCATCAGCATAAGGCGTTTGGAAAGTAACGGCGTACCAACCTTCTTGAATTGAGTTCGTAAAGTTTTCTACTGTTCCGGTTTGAATTGAAAAATTCATGATTAATTTTTTTGAGGGTTAAAAATGATATTAAAAAGTACAATGCAAAGTTGAGGCGAAAGGCTACAGCAGAGAAGGGCAATTCTATCAAAAATGAAATGGAGGTAGATCAGCTCGAATAAACAGGTAGTTCTACCTATTTAGGGGCTAAAAAATACTACCTGCCGATTTTGGGAAATTTTATTGAGTAATTTACAAGCCATTCATAACCTCAAATATTTAATCATGAAATCAACATTTATTATTTCTTTTTTCCTTTCTATCTTATTAATCAATTTATGGGCTTGTGCCGAACAAAAGAATACTGACCGTGCAATAATAAACAATGAAGGCCCTACATGGCCGATTCAAGACAGCTTACCTTCTTTTCAAATTGAGCCTGAAAAGGCTTTCGAATACGCCAACAACTATCGGGAATATATAGATGGTGTAAAAGACTCGCTTGGTGAAGCGAGTAATGATACGAGATTAATTTACGGCGCCAGAGTAGCCATAGATGAATTGAAAGAAATACTCTTCAACTCTAGTGCTACGGATACCAGTGGACAGCTTTACGTGATGTTGGGCATCATGCCTAGTGATTCGACGGAAGTCATCTTCACTTTACAATCCGGCATTACCAGCGAATGGACTTCTTACGATTTTACCCTTCCTTGTCCGACAGGCTGCCCGGAATGGTTGGATTTGGAATACATGGAATAGCTGCTTTGCTTTATGCAAATAAGCTTATCTCACGCTCATGGATTTTAGCACCATTGTGAATAGTATTTATCTTAATGCCGGACACCTTGCGGTTGTATGCCTTGGCATCAGTGTAGTGCTCTGTCTCTTTAATTTTAAGAGGCTGGGCATTCCTCTTCAAAGGCTCTGCTACTTTTTAATGCTAAATTTTTGCGTAGAGATTTTAGCAAGAATTTTTGTTTTTGCTTTTACCGGAATCAATAATCTCCCGCTTTTGCATTTGTATACCTTGGGGGAATTTTTATTGCTTTCCTGGTTTTATAAAAGTTTGCTCAACAGGCCGCTGGCTTTTCAACAACACTATTGGAAGTTAATCCTGGGAGCTGGCATTTGCATTATACTCAACTCTCTATTCCTGCAAAGCATTTATGAATTCAATACCATTGCCAAGACATTTGTGCAAATTGTCATCATCAGTTATGCCGTATTGTACTTTTACCATCTTAGTGAGAATCAATTGTCGCCACCAACTGTCGCCAAGAGCCTGAGGCTCGTCAACTCCGCCATTATCGTCTATTATTCGGGAAGTTTATTTATATTTATGTGCAGCCAGGTTTCTTTTGAGAATTTGAAATTGTACAAATTTTTCTGGCTGTTCAATGCTGTACTGAATCTTATCTTTCAATTACTCATTCTTTGGGGAATATGGAAAGTAGTCTCCACGAAAATACCTTCTTCTTCCTGATGGTTATCGGTATATTGATCATGCTGGCCTTAGCAATGGCTTTTGTACTGTACGCTAATCATTCGCAAAAAAAATTGCTAACTGAACAGATGCGTAATCAAAAGCTGGCCTATCAGCATCAAGAGGAATTGCTACAAAGTACGATTCTCACCCAGGAGGAAGAGCGAAAGCGAATTGCCAGAGAATTACACGACGAGATTGGCTCAAAGCTCAATATCATTTTTCTAAATATTCATCGACTTCGAAAATTCAGTAAGGGCGAAGAGGAAATGGATGGTATTATGAATGAAGTGGATACTTTGATCAATACTACCATTGACACAACGCGTCGCATTTCACACGATCTGCTTCCCCCAACCCTAGAAGATTTTGGTTTGGTAGAAGCCATCAAAGAATTACAGCACAATATTCAGCAAACCGGAAATATTGATCTTCAATTCGATTTGATTGAACATCAACAAGTAATTACTGATCAATTGATTGAATTAAATTTATTCCGGGTACTTCAAGAATTAATCAATAATTCCATCAAGCATGGAAAGGCTACAAGCATCCTCATTCAGCTTTGGATCAATGCAAAAATCAAACTCGAATACAAAGAAAATGGTCAGGGTTTTGATCTAAATACCATAAGCGAAAAGAAGGGACTTGGAATGAAAAATATTGAAAGCAGACTACATATGATGGACGCTCAGTATCAGTATGACTCCTCTTCGGGAGAGGGATTTAAAATGACCATTGAGCTGTCTAATATATAAATACCCCAAAATATGGATACCCTAAAAATTGCGATTGCAGATGATGAAGTCTTGTTCAGAAAAGGCATGAGATTGATTTTGAATGCCTATGAAGCATTAGCCATCATCTTAGAAGCAGAAAACGGCACAGACCTGCTCCAACAGCTTGATGGATCAGAGCAGCCGCCAGATGTTTTGCTACTCGATCTCAAAATGCCAGGAATGAATGGTATAGAAGCGGCCAGATTAGTTAGAGCGCACTATCCGGATTTAAAAATCATCGTACTCTCTACGCATTTCAGCAGGGCCTTCGTTATCAATATGATCGAACTGGGCGCTGCCGCCTATCTCCCCAAAAATTCTAATCCAGACGAAGTCGTTGAAACCATCCGATCTGTCCACACCAGCGGCTTTCATTACAACAAAGCCGTCATGGCCATCATCCGAGACAGCATCATTTCCAAAAAGCCTCCCAAACCTCAATTCCCTTTTGAACTAACCACTAGAGAAAAAGAAATCCTGCAACTCATCTGCGAGCAATACACCACTCCGGAGATCGCCAGCAAACTCTTCATTAGTCCTCGTACTGTCGATGGACATCGCAATAATTTATTGTCTAAATTGAATTGCAAGAATGTGGCTGGCCTGGTTGTTTTTGCTTTGCAGAATCAGGTGGTGAAGATTTCGCCGAATTATCTTTGATTTGCTGTTGCAGAGCTGTCAGTTGCGAGGCCATTTTTTCCTTCTCCGCTCTGGCCAGTGAATTTCCTACAGATACTACGAATACGACGACGACCAATGGAGAGTGTGCTCCTAAGGAAGTCTCCTTTGGTCCTAATACCATGCTCCTCGTTCCTGCGGATTTATCCGACCGAGGTGCCTGCAACCAAACACTGTCCTATACTCCACAGGTTATGATTACAGAAAGCGGCAGGAACAGAATCATCAGCTCTAACTCTATACCGGATCATCAGGTCGGTCTTTTCGGCCAGAGGAACGGGGCTTTGAATCCCAACGCTATCCGGGAAGTTAGCGAGAGTTACACGATTCCTCTCCACCCAACATTAGCCAGTAGCATCACTTACCTCTGGAACAACGAATCAGGCCCAGAATACGAGTTAGGCGTCCTGTTGAACGGTGTCCTCCTCGACCCCGAGGCGGCGGAGCCTTTCCCCCACGAGGGCTTCTTCTCCTCTGATGTCAATCTCGAATGGAACCTGGATGCAATGATCATCAACCTCGGCCTGGACTGCAACAACGCCCACGTACAGCCCCGTGGGAAGTACCACCACCACGGCGCTCCCACCCTCTCTTCCAGCTTCTCGCTGAAAAATGGCGAACGCCCCGGCGATGGTGTCACCGCCCCCTGCGGCACCTACAATGGTGTCTACACCAATGATTGGGAATTCATCAACAGCCAGGGCGACCTGGATGAATGCAATGGCCGCAATGGCCTCACCCCCGAGTACCCTAACGGAACCTACTACTATGTCATCACCGATGCCTTCCCTTTCCTGCCCAGATGCTTGAAAGGTACGCCATCAACAGATTTTAGATTGAGATGAATACCGCACAGCATATCATGGTTGGGATGCTTGCCCTTCTGCTTAGCACTCATTGTTTTGGGCATCGTCCTCAGGAAACATTCACCAGGGTGGCCGTTCAAGATGCTAACGCAGCAATACCTTAAAGAAAATGTGCAAATCAGGAAGAATGGGCAGCCTCTTTCTCCGCTCGAAGTCCAGCTTGGGGAAGGGGAGCATAGTCATAGCCTGTCGGTACAAATGGTTTAGGAAGGAATAGAATGGCGGGAGTTGAGCATACGCAATACTTTCCTTTTTTCGGGAAAAGAAAGCCAGCTTAAAACGCTGAAGCATCCACCGCAATGTTTAATTGGCAACTGCTGCTCGCATTGTCTTCCAGCACGAAGCTAAAGGTTGATCCGCCCGAAGGGAAAGGGCCGATGCTCGTCGCTTGATTGTAATTGCCGGTGTAGGTGGTGCCAGCGATGGTGGCCTGCCAACCGGAGCCGGTATTTTGCCCGATTACCGTCAGCTGAAAACTCATCTCATCATCGCTAGTCGTTGCCGTTCCTTGGTTGTTGAAGCTACCGCCGTCGATGCTGTAAAGAAGCGAGCAGGAACCCGAAGATTTCCAATTGGGTGTTGGATGGTAGACGAGGGTTTCCTGGAAGGCGACATTCACTGCCGGATCGCACTGGTCGCTGACGGCCGGTGTAGCCGGAGTAGGGATATTATTGCAGTCGACCAGCTGATCGCTTAAGGAAGCGATGCTGGGTGGCGAGCTGTCCTGTAGGCGAAAAGTGGCTTGCCGGGTGATGCGGTTGCCGCAGTTATCAGCAATCGTGTAGGTGACGGTCAGATCGCCGGTACTGCCGCAGCCGTCGGAAAGGGCAGCGAAGTTGTAGTCACTGCTCACCGAGACAGCTCCGCAAACATCGGAGGTACAGCCAGAGAGCAAGCTGATGTTGGCACTATTCCAACTGTCGGCAATAGGCTGTGGGTTACTGCCGTCGCATTCAAGGGTTCTATCGCTAGGGCTACAGCTGAGTGTAGGAGTAGTGTCATCAATGATTTTGGTTACAGTATTTGACGTTACCCAGCTGCTGCAAGGCAGGTTGCGGGCTTGCCTTCGGTACTGGGTAGAGCGGCTGATGGAGGGTGGATCATAAGAGGCGGCCGTTGCCCCAGAGATGACTTGCCAAGCGCCCCAATTGTCAGCGCAGTGGTCGCTCTCCCGCTGCTGCCAGCGGTATTCGATGCTTCCGCCCGATCCGCCCGAGGGCGAGCTGATATTGGTCAAAACACCGGGATTAAAGGTGGCACAGCGCTCCTCATCCGTACCAATCGTCCCTCCGTTGGTCAGCGGGTTGCTCACCGTTACCGTCACTTGGTCCGTATCCGTACAGCCGTTAGCATCTGTAATGGTTACCGAGTAGCTGGTGCTGCTTGACGAGCTGACCGTAGGGTTGGCTACACTGCCCAGGCCATTGTTCCAGCTGTAACTATAAGGCGAAGTTCCTCCGCTTACGGAGGTGTTGAGCGTCGTGCTGCTTCCCACGCAAATGGCCCCATCCGCTCCGGCATTGATGCTCAGCGATTGGTTACAATCGGGATCATTGCAGTCCACTAGGCCATCGCCATCATCATCGAAATTATTGGTGCAGTCTTCTACGCAACCTACGATGTTGACCTGATAGTCCTCCACCTCTCCATCTTGATTGATCGTGCCGCTGCTGCAAAAGGTACCCGAAGTCCCTCTTTCATCATCGTCGCTTTGGATGGTGAAGCGGGCGTAGGTCACTCCGCAGATGGCAGAGTTGGGAACGGTGTAAGAAAAGGTGTTGGTGCCCGAGCTGCCATTGCTGGTAAAGCTACCGACATCAAAGCCGTCGATAACGCGCTCGGAAAGATCGTCGAAATCGCCATCGCCGTTGAAGTCGATCCAGCCGTAGATTTCGCCTTGGCGGTCATTGGAGGACCAGGTGACGGAGAGTTGTTCCGTCGTATTTTTATTGAGGTTGAGGCCGCCAATGAAGGTGATACCGTCCTCATCGTCGTTGCCGTCGGTATCGTCCCCATCGGCATTGGTCGTGTTGAAGTTGGTAGTATCGCCGTCGACGAGGTTCCCAAAGCGGGTGGGAGCGAAGGGAACGCCGGCGGGATTGTTAGTATGTCCTCCGGGGTTGATGGTGTAACAAATGGTGCCGTAGGAAGCCGGAGCATCGCCATAGTCGACGGCAGCGACCAAGTTGATGGTCAGTGTTGCTTCGTCGCAGAGGTAAGCGCAGTCATCTTCGCAGATTTGGTAGCGGATGGTTACTGGGCCGACGGTATTATCGGCGGTGTAGCGGATTTCGGTTCCTGAATTGACCATACTAGCCGTTCCGTTGGCTGGCCCTTGGGTGATGGCGGTTATTGAAAAGTCATCGCTTCCTGCATCATAATCATTGGCCAAGACATCGTAATCAGCAGTTGCTCCGAGAAACAGATTCCCGCCATGATCGTCTACAGCGGTAGGAATATCGACGATTGATTGTGGATAAATTTCTAGCAAATGGTAGGTACCCAAGTCAGCGGGTCGAACTTTAAATTGAGAGATTTGTCGATTACCGTTGAGGTAGGGATAATGAGCTTCTACGATATACTCAATGTTATCTCCCAAAGGCAGGCCGAAATGAACAAAGGAAGGATCTTGCGTTCCGTGTCCATTACCGCCGTTGACCTCGCGGATACCGGAAATGACATTACCATCACAGTCTCTGAGAATAATATTAGCACCTATGGCATCACGATTTGGGATGGTAGTGTTGACATTTTCGTACACCTTAACAAACAAATGATGTTCACGGTCGGCAGCGTTCATATTATTTACCCACAGTTGGTTATCACCACCATTGACATTGACATAAAGGTCAAGATCGCCGTCCCGATCAAAGTCAACGAAAGCAGCTCCTTCGGCGTCGCCATTGACGTTGATCCCTCCGTTATTGAGCTGAAATTGTAGGCTGGTACTGCCGCTAGGGGTCGTATTGATGAAGAGGTAGCTGGTTCCACTGTCATTTGCTAAGAACAGGTCAATATCTCCATCATTATCCACATCTCCACTAGCTGCACCATCCACTCCGGCTGTCGGCAAGGTGATGCCCGAAGAGTTGGCGGGCTCATTAGTTGCTACAAAGGTGCCGCTGCCCACCCCAGTTTGTTGCCAGATTTGGTTGACATCATTATTAGTCCAGAGCAGGTCATAGTCGCCGTCATTGTCATAATCATAGAGAGAGACGGCCCCCTTATCGCCATTGCTCGCTTGCTGATCTACCCAGTTTACAGGTGAAAAGGTACCGTCGCCATTGTTGCGCCAAAAGTCCTCCATATCTTTTTTACGTGCTACAATATCAATATACCCATCATCATCGAAGTCCGTCACCGAGGCGTAGTCCCCGTCCGAAGCCGTTTGGTCCAGGCCCAGTGGGAAGCCGTTGCCGGGGGTGGCGTGGGTCAGCGAGAAGGTGCCGTTGGGGATGGTTTCGTTGCGGTAGATTTCGATTCCCCAATTGTGGTTTTCTATCATAATGTCCAGATCACCGTCATTGTCATAGTCGAAAAAGCCAATTCCTTCCGTGTTCATACCATCGGGGATGCCGTTGGCGGGGTTACCATCTCCGGTATTGAGGGTATATAGTGCAAAATTAGGCTCCTGATTGACACCTTGGCCGAAGGTGTAGCCGTTGGTAGGTCCATTGTTGAGGTAGAGTTCGAAACGTTCAGATGTGTTGCGAATGAAGTCGGGATAGCCATCGTTATTGAGGTCGCCGGCAACGGCACTGCGCTCCATGATGGATCGTCCAGGAAGGCCACTGGCAATCAGCCCTTGGGCATTGGTTGCGGTGACATCGGTGAAGGTGTAGTTTGGAGGCCCAGAATTAAAATATAAGCGAGAACGATGGGTATTGGCATCATGACGGGTGTTGACCAATAAATCCAAATAGCCATCCCCGTTGAAATCGGTAAAGGTGAAGCCACCGTCTTTGCTGCCGTTCAGATTGATGCCTTTGGTGGCCGCTTGTTCCGTGAAGCTGGCCTGGCCGAAGGCCGAATGGGCAAAGCACCAGCCACTCAAGACCAGCAATAGGAGTATACAGGTTTGCTCAGTTCGTAGCAAAATCTAGCGTTTTTTGGGTTTATTATTATGATTCAAGCCAGTTTTTAGCCTGCTGGGAAGGCTGGAAAATGAGGCTGCAACACTTCGGAGATGGAGGGAGGGAAGGAATGGCCCGAAATGCTCTTTTGACTTATTTGCAAAAATTCAAAAATTGTACCACTTGAGCGTCTTGTTGGGCCAGAGGGGGCGTATGGGGCCACTGCAGCTATAAATTTTACTTAAACACCAAGAAATGCTAAGTGATTGCCGCTTTTTTTCTATTTTAAACAAGTAATTTTTTATATAAATTAAAAGCCTATTCAATCGCTTATGATGACCATTGATATTGTCCTACTTTGCCCTATCGAGGTAGAATTTGGAGCGGTTCGGAAAATAATAGCACATCCGAAAGCGGTTACCTTGGGGGCCAGGCATCTGGGGCTGGAGGTCGGGCAAATTCGCGGCGATGCTTTTGTATGGAATGTAGCGGTGATAGAACCTGATTTGAGCCGAGCTTCCTTTGGTCTTAAGACTAATAACGTGCTCCATCTTTTGAAGCCTCGTTATATCTTTCTTTTAGGAGTAGCTGGGGGAATTAAGGATGTGGCTGTTGGGGATATGGTGGTCGAAACAAAGGCGTATAACTACGAGCAGGGAAAGGAAACGCCAGCAGGCTTTGCTGCGCGCCCGGATTCCATCAAGAATGAATCTATTCGGCTACTGAGTCTGGCTAGGAGAATTGCGAGGAAGAACGAGCAAGAGAGGCCCGAACGAGGCTATAAAACCTATTTTGGGGCGATTGCTTCGGGGCAGAAGGTGATCGCTAGCACGCAAAGTGAGAGCTATAAGAATATTAAGCAATCTTTTAATGATACGCTTGCTGTGGAGATGGAAGCCTATTCTTTTGCCGCAGTAGCTAACGAATTTAATACCGCGTATTTGAATGTTCGCTGTATCTCGGATTTGATCGATGAAAAGGCCAAGTCGGACGCCGCAGGCAGTCAGAAAATGGCTGCCGAGCGGGTGGCTACTTTTCTCAAACAACTGATCGTCCAGTTGCCTGCACCGAAGGATGAGGTCCGGTATACCTGCTCTGTGGTCTATACCAAAAAGCAGCTGTCTTTCAATCGCTTTCGAGCGAATGCTAGAGGAACTTTACACATCCAAAATCATTGTATTGAATTGGATGTTGGGTCAGAAAAGACGGTCATTCGCAATATTTCTGTGGTGGCGCATGTGAAAATGCCAGGAGATTTTTCGAAAAACTGGGTGCGTGTAAAGTACCTAACAGAGGGAAAGGAGCAAGAACTCTATTTTTCCAGTTCTTCCCCTGTTGGTCTTGGAGCCTGGATAGGCGGTAGTCAAGGACTGCTGCTCCGCTTCAAAGAGTATCAGAGCCAACAACTTCAATTTGATTAGAGACAGTGAGCGATCTTGCTAATCACAAAATCTTGATTTTGCAAAAGAAAGGTTGCGATTTGCTTGTCGATCAACTTTTGAATTTCACCCATTTTTCTTCCTGATATTTTTACAGGGAATTTCAAGCTCTCTGGGCAGCAGCAACGCTTACCGTTGACCGTAATTTCAATTGTCCCTCCTTTGTAGTTGAACTTGTTTTTGCTGTCCTCTTGTACAGGATCAAAGAACGCATCGAAATCGATGGCAAGGATAAAATTTCCGTTCCTTTTTTCTCGCCAGCCTGTTTTGTCCTCGAAGGCTTGTAGAAAGGCTTTATTCCATTTTCCTTCGGTTTTAAAAGTACGAAAGGCTTCATCAACTTCATAGTCCTCTGGTATGTTATATGGACTTGGTTTTTCTCTTTTGGGGGGTGATTTTTCTCGGGGAGGGGAAAGACTTGAGTCTGCTGGGTTGCTGTTGGTAGCTAGGGTATCTGGGATTATAGTAATAGAGTCGTTAAGAGTCATTTGGGGTAGCGGCTGGGGAGTTTTAATTGGAAGCGTCTGGGAAAGCCCAAAATAGAAAGCGCAGAGGAGAATAATGGCCAGAACCGCCATTTGAGGAGCTATTTTACCCCAAATGGAAAGGGCAAAGATAAGTAAACAAAGCACAACGATTATAAAATCCAGCGGCAAGATTGAGGAGAGAGACATAGGAAAGAAGTGTTGCTGAAAATAGAATTTATCCAATATTTGCAAAGCTAAAAATACTTTCTCAGGAATGCAGCAACTTTTTGATAAATAATTAATAAGGTATTAGCATTCTTATTTATTAACTCTGTTTACTCTTCCCTTTTGATTGCTCCTAATATGCTGTTTTTCATTGCTGGTATTAGATTTGATGGTATTATCCAACAGTTGTTACACACGCTTATTTTTTTAAAAAATCGACACCCATGCGCATAGCTATCATTATCCTAGTTGCTACACTTTTCGGTTATTCTTCTCAAACACCTTCCGGAAAATACATTGCAGTAAAACTCGTGAGCACCCATCAACTGTCTAACGATAGCGTTGGGCATGAGTGGGAAAATTTTCTTTCTATCAATCGACGGATTATCAAAAAGGGCGAAAAGGCTCAGTTTAAGCTGGTGAAGCGTGCGCCGCTGATCATTGAGGCGCATGCTATAGAGAAAGACCCGAGCTATGATGATCACGGTAAAAGTGAGATTACTTTTACGTATTCTGATTTAATTGCTATTGAAAGAAACCGATTTGAGGTCAGGATTAGTGTGACGGAGAATGGTGGGCAGAATGCAGGAAATTTAGCTGAGTGGATGTATATTTTTGAATTGGAAAAAATATAGGGAGCTGCACAAACAGCTCCCTACGCTTCGTCAGTTTTCAATTAGATTTAAATACCTAATGCGTCTTCTTCTATGAATCCATCTTTGATTCCCTTCAGTTGGGATTTGGGGATTATCGCTGTACGACAATCTTCTCATTGTAAGAGCGCTCGTCAGTGATAATGTGCAGATAGTATACCCCCGAAGCTTGAATATCATTCAAGTCCAGCATATGGATGTCATCTTTGCTTACTCTCTGATTGAGCAAGAGTCGATTACTCATATCGAACAGCATTACATTTTCGATAACTTGGTTGGGGGCGTTGATGGTTAGGCGATCGGTGGCTGGGTTGGGGAAGACAGTTAGTGCTCCTTTACTCAGTTCTTCAATTGCTGCATTTTGATTCCTTGGTCTTGTACCGTCGCAGTCTGTTCCAATAGTGTAGGTGTGGGTTTCAAAGCCAACGGATACATCATCTTCATCAAAACATTCGATGGTTAATGTATAAGTACCAGGTTCTGTTTCACATTGCTTAAAAGAATAGGGAGAATTTACAGGATCAGCTTGAATGATTGATCCCGAATTACCATTTGGGTTAATATAGGTAACCACTGTTCTAAACTCAGAATAGACGTCGAAAAAAATGCAACAACCATCTACGACAATATCCGAGGCTAGGCCGCAGCCAGTACAATCTAAGATGATGGGATACCAACTAGAACAAATGCTTTTTCCGAATTCATCAAGATAGGTAATGTTAGGATAAACGGTACCTTGGATAACAGGATCGTAGCAATAGGTCACGATGTTGGTACTACTATCAAATGATGTAATGGACTCCGTCTGAGGCAAGCCATTGCCGGGGTACAAAATCCAATTGACCCCAATGCTGAGGTCCATCTCAAAGGTTACACAGCAGTCGTCCACTCGTGGTTCGGAGGCAAAGGGAACGATCTGTCCACAGGTGCCTCCTTGCGAGAAAGACAGGGTATAGCTAAAGAGGAAAAGTAAAACAGTAAGACTAATTTTTAAAACGTTTTTCATATTATATATTTTAAGGTTAAAAAGAGTTGTTCGAGTGTTTTTGTTACCTTAGAGCAATACAAAAGCTGTTTCTGAGTACTTGCTTACTTCTCAGAAATTCGAGCTTGCACCTTAAGTCGATTTTATTGATATTACTATTATTAAACAATTGAACTAGAAAAACGTAACCAGGTATTTGGGGATATTTTTTAGGTTTAATGAATTGGCTGACCTTCTTGACAAAAAGTATAAAGTTTGATCTTTTATTGAGCAATAAATTCCTTTTTGTCTACAAAAAGCATAGTTATTAGTAAGCAAATAAAAGGCACCCCGAATTGTA
>JBCDGZ010000009.1:0-86077 GCA_038750655.1 Bacteroidota bacterium
TTCATTTTCGTGATCCAACAGGAACTCGCGAATACCCGGCATCAGCGTCTCCAGGCTCCGCCCCTTACCTTTATCTGCAAGATGGCCTTTGCCTGCTACTTCATGAGTGATCACCATCGTACCCAAACCTCCAAGGGCCTTATCTTGGGAGGCATAGCTCCCCAGGCTGGTATGCTCTCTAAAAATCTTGGGTGGCGAGCCAGGGTAGCGCGCTTCGCATACGCCCTTGGCTACTCGGTTGCCCCTCACATTGATCTCGGCCGACCATTTGCCCTTATCCAATTCTCCCAAAGAGAGCACCGCCATTCGGCAGGCCAGCTCTCGGGCCTGCCCCTCCACCGGATCAGCAAAGACGCCACCATGATCGGTATCGCTAATACCATGTAGGGAGAGGATGCGATCTGGCTTGAATTTTTTGATGGCCGTCATTACCGCTTTGGTCTCGGGTTGTAGTGGAAGATTTGCTTTACTAGATGGAAAACCTTTGATACCCGGAAAATTTCGATTTAAATCAACATCCCGGCGATTGTGTCTCTTCCTATCTACTATCCCTCCCGGATTCATGGCAGGAATAAGAAGGGTATCAAAATCACGAGCTAGTGGGTTCTTAGCATCGGCCAGCTCGCTTCTCAGCGTTTTCACCAAATCCAGTGCTCCTCGCTCATTGCCGTGGATACCGCTGATGACGAGGGCGCGCTTTGGCCGTACCAGTAAACCTCCAGGATGAAGCATATACCCCGGAGGACCACTCTCCACCTTTCGCTTCTGCGCATCTTTCAGGGTCTCTGGAGTAATGGTTGGTTGGAGAGGAGGGGCCGTATTGCTGGTTTGCAAAGCCCGATTTCTCTTTTCTGTTGGTGATTGATCGTACAACCCCGTATTGCGCGGAAAAACCTCCGCTTTAATGGGCAGTGAGCTGTCCTCGGCAGGCGACTTATGGGAGGGTCCGGCGTCCGCTCCAAAGCCAATTTCGCCGCTGGTAGCAGTAAGGGGCTGGCGGCTGTAGAGTTCTGAATGGAGCTTATCCAGGTCCAAAGGAGCGCGGGCGATGTATGCCTTCGGCGTCTGCTGCTGTTGCACAACGTGGGTCAGCTCATGTCCCAGCAGGTGCTTGCCCTGGCGGGATTGGGGGCGGTATTGTCCTCGGTTGAAATAAATATCAGAGCCGTAGGTGAAGGCGCGGGCGTGCAGCCCTTGGCTCATGCGAACGGCGCGTTGGTCGGTGTGGATGCGCACATGGTTGAAGTCGGTGTTGAAGGCCTGACTCATGAAGCTCTGGGTAGCGGAAGGCAGGGCCTGGCCGCTGCCTCGGCTGTTGCGGAGTTGGGATTGCAGGGCGGGAGTAGCCTGGGCGGCTCCACCACTCGAAGCAGGCCCCATCATCGGCTGACGGCGGATTTGCTCCTCTTCGTGCTGGCAAGCCGCGCACTTGCGTTGGAGACTCGCAGGGCCAGCGCTCAACACTTGCCCACTAAAGCGCCGAGGCGTCTGTAGTATACGATCCGCCATCGCATCGGCCTCCCGTTCGTAGCGATCATTAGGTGCTCCGATTTTAGGTAGTGGAGCAGAAATCGCCCTATACTGTCGTCTTTGATAATTTTGTGGTCTCATAATAAATTAAAGGGTTGCTCGACAAATTAAGGAGAAGTGGTGATTTGAACGTTCGGTAATCCTGCATCAATGTCCGCTTCCCAGCGGTCTTGCTCGGCCTGATCACAGCCGTGATTCGTGTCATTATCATAACTAATGATCTGGGCGCTGTCATGTCGCCGCACCTGAGCAAAAACTTGGGCAACGTCTTGTCCATCCAGTATCGCCTGTGTTCCCTTTCGAGCCATGATACAACCTACGGCAAAGTGATACTGCTCATGCCGGAGTAAGCGACTGGATTCGGCGGCGGCGGCTCGATCACATTCTGCGCCCAATACTGTTTCACATTCTCCATCCGAACGCGCCTCTAGAGAAGTATCTGGCCCGATGGAGGCCGGACAGCGGCCAGAGGTTCCGCCTAGCGTGGGATATTGACTTGGCACACCACCTGGTGTCCGGGCCAGTTCTTCGAAGAAATTATGGCAATATTCAATACCTCTAGCACAGCCATTAAGACTTCGATTGCCAGGGTTGGCGAATTTTCGTCTCACATAAGAGCCTCTTGAGCTAAAATCTACCCGAATGACTTGCTGTCCACTTACGGTTTGTGTACTAAAATCATAGTCGGTAAAAGCAGAATGCCTCCTGCGGCGAGTCGTCACTGTATAGTCCGACCAGCTCAGGTTACTCGCCTCATGGGAACAGCTGGCCGCCAAGGCGGCATTGCGAATCGCCCGCTGTCTGGCGGCCTCTGGATTCGGGTGCCGCCCCAAGACCTGCTCATAACAATACTCATAGCTCTCCTCCCCCATTATTCGGGTGCACTCGGCCAGTTCGGTAGCTTCTCGGTAGGGCAAGGGGCCGGGGGAGCGGGGATCTAAGGCGTCGAAGGCCTGTCGCTGGATCAACAGCTCGTCCAGGTCGCTAATGGAGGATCGCTGTACAGCATTGCGCCCACCGGATTGCTGGACGACGTGGGTCAGCTCGTGGCTCAGCAGGTGTTGGCCTTGGCGGGATTGGGGATTGTACTGTCCTCGGTTGAAGTAGATGTCGGGGCCGTAGGTGAAGGCGCGGGCTCGCAGGCCTTGGCTCATGCGGGCGGCGCGTTGGTCAGTATGGATACGCACGTGGCTGAAGTCGGTGTTGAAGGCTTGGTTCATGAAGCCTTGGGTGGTGGTGGGCAGGGCATGGCCGCTGCCTCGGCTACTGCGGAGTTGGGACTGTAAGGCAGGGGTAGCCTGGGCGGCTCCACCGCTCGAAGAGGGCCGCATCAGCGGCTGACGGCGAATTTGCTCTTCCTCGTGCTCACAGGCCGCGCACTTCCGCTGGATACCCGCAGGGCCTGCGCTCAGCGCCTGCCCGCTAAAACGCTGCGGCATCCGCATAACACGATCTGCCATCGCATCCGCCTCTCGCTCGTATCGATCATTCGATGCACCAATCTTTAGCGCATTCGACGAAGCAGTGCTAGATGGCTGCTTCGCTTGGACAATTGGCCTTTTCATATTATTCTATTTACTTATCCCTAATTTTTACGAACTATCAGACCCGCCAAATCGCAGCAAGCCTCGAACGATCTTCCCTTGCTCTAACATACCGTTTCGAATATAAGGACTAAAGCTCACCCCATGCAGCAATTCATAATGAATGACTAATCCTCTACGATCACTGGAATTGGGCCACCAGGTACGGCGTACGACGCGCACCCGAACATTCTGCACCTGCACGACATGCTCACCGTTCATAAAGCCATTGAGCGCAATAGTAGGGCGAGTATTTACCGTATGCCCACTTGCTACGCCCGCGACTCTAACCCTTGCATTTTCTATTCGACCATGAGAAGTAGCATTAGTCTGTGCAGTTTGACCATCAAGTACAGGTACCCCTCCCCTAGATTCGGTGTCCGCAGTTGCTTCACCACTTCCTTCTCCTCTAGTTCCCTCACTTTCATTGCTCATCCTCCGCAGCATTTCCCGTAAACTGATCGGAATAGTATTTTCACTTTCCGTATAATTATTAGCATAGGCCCTCATCTCCTCTGCACTCACCCCAGATTGTTCTATAACCTCCCCAATGTTGCGAATCTCTTCTACAGACAATTCTCGCTCTGGAGAGGTACCCGCCCGGCGCAACAATTCTAGGTAGGCCATAAATTGCTCCTCACCCAGGCGCTCCTGCAAATCCAGCCAGGCCTGCTGCTCCGCTGTCAACGGCTGACCACCACTCCCCTCCTCACATTCGATGTCCTCCGGCCTGACCTGAATACTCGACGTGTCAATATCAGCAAAAATACCGTGTAGGCTTTCCGGCAGCACCCTCCTCACCTGCCCTACAATAATTCTGGCCAACTCGGCGGGTAAGCCTCGAATGAAATCGATGCCGGCAATGAGCGGCGTAATTTTCTTTTTAAACCAGCAGGTATCCACCACCTGGGCGGCGGCAAACTCTAGAGCCGCTTGCCCCAAAATCCACAGGCAGCCCACTGCTGGCGGAGATAGACAAGCGACCACCCGCGCTCCCCAGCGTACCAGATTGATTAAATTGGCAATATTGCCTACAATCCTCTGCAAATTCTCTAGTGTTTCCAGATGCTGCACATACGGCCCTAGTACACTTTCCATGATGGATTCAGCAGTCGCACTGGCCTGCGCTTCCATCTCCTCTCGCATTTGCTGTATCTCTTGCAACTTGGTTTGAATATCTTCGATGCGCTCCGGTTCAATCAATTCGCGCAGCTTCTCACTCACTCCAGTTTTCAAGGATTCGATCAGGCGAGCCATCGTTTGTTGGACAACGAAGGAACCGGCGAGTTTGATGACCGTAAACGCTGCTTTCATAGCGGCACCGGTCAGGTTAGAGGAAAATCTTTTGCGGCGATTGCGCAGCCGCTCTCGGAAGCGCTGCCGGATGCGTTGATAGGCATTGGCGACTTTGACGAAGGTGCGGCCAAAGACGCGGCGGAACAGACCAAAGGGGCGAGCGTTGAGGCCCGTCCAGAACTGAATCTTTTTGACGGTGCGCACATTTTGCCGCTCGACCTGACTGGCCTGCGGTACATTGATGCCCGTATTGGCTTGGATGGCATCTTGGGCTTTCACCGCCAGCATAGCCTCTTCAGTGCGCTCAAAGTCATTGGTCCGGCTGACGCTGCGGTAGTCTCGAGTGAGGGCACTATGCCGTTGATTCCACTGCCGCAGGCGAGCCTGATCGAAAGAGTCTCTGACGACGCGGCGGACCTTGGCGGAGCGATCGGGGCGAATGGGAGGAGCGGCCGTTGGTGGAGAGCCGGGCCGGGCCTTGGCCGCCCTTCTGACGGGCGATTCCATGATAGGGGCAATCAAGCCGCGGTTGACCTCGGCTCCTAGGTTTCTAATTCTTGGAGGAAGGCTAGTTAGCGTAACCCGTTGATCCGGTACCCAGGTATAGTTCCAGATGCCAGAGTTGGTTGGATCAGCTTGCACAAAGACCTTCCCCATAACCCGATCCCGAGGGATAATACGGCGACCATTGTGTTTGATGACTAGCCGTCTGGAGCTTTGCCCGGAAGCCGCCGGGTAAGCAAACTCTGCAGGTATAGTGATTTGATTTCGACCAATAATTCCTGTCGACAAATTCCAGGCGGAACCCGAAGGATGGATGTATGGCGAGCCACTGGTGGCCATATCATTGATTTCCCTTTGCGCGATTCCGAACCCATCGCGGTAGTTGCGCAGTTGCGTGGGCCCTTCGGCCGCTTCGAGGGTGCCGTGGCTGGGTTTGAGGTCGCCGACCTTGATGTCACTGGGCGCCTGATCGACTCGGGTAACCCGGCCGTTGCGACTGCTGCGTGGGGCCGACTCTTGACTGTGTCTATAGCGTTGCCCGGCGTATTTTAAATGTCTGGGAGAACGCAGGTAGGCCGGATTCTGGCTGCCCTCGAAGAAGACACCAACCGTACGATCCGCGATGTACATATCGGCAATTCCTCGGTTGCCGTATTGGGCGGTATGCTTACTGGCGTTGGGTACAGGAGCTTCTGTAAAAATATTATTGGCAGCACCGATCGACGGTAGAATCAGGTTGTGGTTTCTGGTTCCGTTGAAATCGTAGGGCTCCCAGTAGGGGGCGAAGCGTTGGATGCTGTCTTCGGCGGTGCTGAGCGGGAATTGGTCTTGATCAGTCAGGCCGCTGGGTTGGGTTTGTTGGATGACGTGGGTCAGCTCGTGGGCCATAAGGTGAGAGGGGGAAGCCCCCTGGCCAGCGCCTAGCCAGATGTGATTGGCGTAAGTAAAGGCGTAGGAATGAATCTGCTGGTTGAGTGTGGCCGATTGGTTACCACGGTGGATTCGGACCTGGCTTAGGTCGCGATTGAAGCGGCTTTCGAAGAAGCGGCGGGTAGTGCCGGGGAGGGGGCTTCCGCCGCTTTTTAGTTGGGGGGCGGTGGTGAAGCCGGTGGTGGCCGATGGGGCGGCCGCTTGCTCCTGCTCATTCGTCTTTCGTTGAATAGACAATTGGTTGGTAGATCGAAATTCTTCATCTTCCGAAAAGGCCAGTCGCTGAATCCTTTCCTCCTCACAAGCCTTGCATTTGGGCTGTACCAACTGAATAGCACTGAATCGCTGAACGGGGCCATTCCGATTCGGCATTCGCATAATCCGATGGGCTACTGCGTCCGCTTCCCGCTCGTACTTATCGTCGGGATGACCAAGAATCAGTTGGGTTTGTATAGCAACAGCGGACGGCATAATCGGCAACTGCTCTTGCAGTAACTCCGAAGAAGCCTGTTGTTGGGTACTCGCCGGTTTTGGCTTTGCCTCCGATTGTTTTTGCTGTGCTACCGCTACCGCCATACGTTGTTTACCTTTCGATTAAAAACATATACTAAAAGATCATCCCAATTGAATATTAAAAGTCTCCGTTTTCCCTGCCTCCGGAAAGATCGGTTTCTCTGACCGATAGATTATTTCACCATTTACATTCAAGACCTCTAAAAATAAAGGCGGACGATTTTCGAATAAGGGTTTGAATTCTTCGAAAGAGTAGATCATTTCAAATTTACCGGTTCTCAATGTCTCGGTATCAAATAGGTAATTGGAAAAATCCTTGGTCTCGTCAATCAACATTACCTTAAGACCTGGCTGCCCTTTTCCAGTTTTGAGATTAGAAACTGCTCCGATGATCGTCCAATTCGTTTGCTGTCCCGTTGTCGGCGTACCCGGATCATCAACCGGCTTATCGGGATCATCCTTTGGATCAGTCGTATCGGGAGGACTGGTACATTGGTCATTGCCGAGGATGATCAGGCGAGAAGTGATCGACCCTAATTCCAAAGCAACAGGCTCCTCTTCTTGATGCAATACTTGCTGGTCTTTATCAGAAACCGTCAAAGTCAATGCCTGTCCGGCAAATCGCTTGGCAATCTCTCCTCCATCTTTCTCAACATAGGTTAGCACAAAAGTGCCCTCATCATCTGTACAGACTTGCCCCAGCTCCTTGATCCAGTTTCCTTTATTATCGAACAAAGAAACTGTTAGTCCACTTTGTCCTTTCAAGTCCTTATCGACTACCCGACCGCGCACTCGCCAGGAGCTGTCGTTGAATCTAGCGACCTCCACTTTGGCCTTGCGCGCCTCCTCCGCCAAGCTCACTTTAGCTGATTTGGCGTAGTTGACCTGACCTTGGACCTTCAATGTTCGAGGATGCTCCTTTCCGTACTTGCGCAAGAGTCGCTTTTGCTCTCGATCACGCATATTGAGTTTAACATTCTGCACCGAGTTGACCGATTCTAAGCCCTTGGCGCGATATTCATCCATACAGTCAAATGCCTTGTCCAATTCGGCAGAAGCATCGCCGGGGGTAGGTATTTTTTGAGTTGTCTTTGCCATGTTGTTCTGATTAAAATAAATTAAAAACTAGGATGTTGGAGGAGCAGGAACAGCAGCAGGAGCCGCCTGCTTCATCTTCGGTATCCCCTGAGAAGCCCCAATCTGATCATAGGATTCATCGCAGCGATTGGCCCGTCGCACCTTATTGCTTTGGTTAAACAGATAATTATCGGGCGTCAAAGTGCCATAGAGTAATAAGCAATAGGTAGAGTGATTGCCTAGTGCCGTATTCATGTACCCTAGTGAGAATAAGGAATACAAGGTCAGCGAATAGCCCTCCTGGAAGCGATTGTCATTGGAGCGTACAGAGTAGCCGACCAGTATGGCATCGAAAATAACGATGTCGGCAGACTGAGCTGCGCGAGAGAAAAAAGCACTGACCTCCGCCTGATTACTATTGTAGGCCACATCGTCTAGTGAGATAATGAGCTGCGAGCTGATGGCAATCGTTGACTCCCGATTACGCAAGTCCAAGGTCACCTGGTTGTTGGTGAACAGGGTACGGCCGCTGGGCAGGTATTGGAGGGCTTCGAACAGGGAGTTGATCAAGGTAGAAGCCTGTTGATTCAGCTTTGGATCATCGACGGTTTTGTAGGCGACTTCTTTGAACTTAGGGGCAATATCAAAGGCGATCAAGTCCTTAGAAATCCCAAGGTTGAGAATCAGGACCGTTCCGGCAAGTAAGTTGAGGATGTCCTCCTGGAAGATTCCCTGCGAACTCAGCTGGTTGCCAACAACTGATACGGGGCCGAAGGCAAAGAGGCGCAGGGCCTGCCCCAGCGGCTGGATAATGATATTGTCGTGCACCCTCAGGGCGAAGGTGTTATCAAAAAGTACAGGCTTAAAACCGTCTTCCAAAACATTACCCTCAAACAATTCTGCAAACTGTTTGAAAGAGTTGGCGATGACAATGCCACCGCGCCGACCTGCTTTGCGTTGTTGATTAATATTACCGAAGTAGGGTCCATTATTAAGAATCTGATTATTGGAGACATCGACTTTTTCGCCGTTGAGGATAAAGACGCCGCAGATGGGATCGATATGGCTCAAACCGTTGTCTTCGATTCGATTTTCCTGGATGATGGCCTCGTTCACATCAGCCAGACAGACGCCACCAAAGGCCATTTCGTCCAGCATTTCCTCCGGCAGATCGGCGTCCATTTGACGGGCGCATAGACGGATGTGGTTACGATAAATGGTCAGGTCTTCGATGCTGATCATCAGCTCTACTTGTTTGAGGCTGAAAAAAGATTGCACTCCGATTCCGGACAGGCCCATCTGCTGAATTTGATTGCGCTCTACGGAAATTTCGTAGAGTACGCTGAGGAAATTATTGTCGAGATAGGCTTTCAGATCGGCATTAGCAATGCCTTTGACGTATCCACTTGCACCATAGAGTGCTTGGATGTCGGCGGCGGGGATGGCCCCATCATCAGGTGCCGAAGGCAGGTGGCCTAAAGTAATGCCATTGCCCTTACCTCCGACAATTTTATTTTCCAAAATCCGAACCCGCTCCGAAGAACCTCCGATCTGTATACCGCCCTCGGTTTTGTATTGATAGGCAACGGGCACGAAGAAAAGCAGTTGGGCAATCTCCAAAAAGAATTTATTGATGAAGACATATACCGGGAAATTAGGTACATAAAAAACCTTAGGATCAGCGCAAGGATCAAAGGGGGTATCCTCGGGGCGCTCAATGACCCCACCGCCGTCATTTGGATCGTCATCACTAGCGGGAGGAGTTTTCACAAAAATGGTATTGCGCTCAATCAGTACTCCATCAGCGAGGCTAAAAATGGCCGTGCCACCGCCCGTTTTATCCATCATTCCAATCTGATTGCGCAGGATGGTAATGTTGTTTTCTCCTCCCCGATCTGCTTCCAGCGTAATGGTAATGCCGTGGTGAAAAGCAATGATTTGATTATCATTGATCATAATATCTTGAGAAGGCTCCGCCTGGTGATCAATGCCTGGGAGCACCACTCCATCCATCACTCGAATCGCTGTCCCGCTGGGCGCTGCCAGCGTCAGATTATCAATCTGGATATGCTGTGATTCTACGATCGAAAAAATGGGCTTGGTCGCCTTTTTCTCCCGTGGTCGGACTACGCTGCGCGCTCCACAGCCCGAAATCCGAACCTGCTTGCGCCGCAGGAGTTTGACATTGGCCTCATGGATACCGGGCAGCACGCAGATTTTCCCGCCCGCTAAAGGCAAGTGAGCCACTGCTGCTTCGATGGAGTCATAGTCGCCTCGACTGTTCTCCCCATCGCCGACGGTGAAGGTACAGCAGCCTTCCAGGTCGGTCAGTGGGCGAAAGGTCTTGCGGCAGTCCAGGATAATTTCGCCGATGGCATCGGTGTTTTCCCCCTGCCCCACCCAGCGAATCAGAGCCAGTGGAGCAAAGAAGCGGCGGATGCCGTTGGGGGCGATCCCATCTTGGAGGCTCCAAGGCTGCAGCTCATCCGGGGTCTCCGGGCGGGCAGCGATGACCCAGTAGTCGTTGGCCCGCTTCATATTGCCGGTGATGGTGACTTCAATGCCCGTCGAACCCAGGGGCTGCGCCCCGCCGGTAATGGCAATCGCAGGAGGGGACGCCAGGTCAGTCCCGCGATTCCAGACCCGCAGGTAGTAGTGAGGCTCGCTGCTGGCCGTCAAGTCGTTATGATCACTTTGGGATTGTTGGTCTTCGCCAAAATTAGCGGGTAAGGGGGTGTTGATCACCAGCTCGCCGCTGTCAGGATTGAAGGAAGTACTGACTTTGGTCAAATAGCCACTCACAGCCGCTACCCGCTCCCCGTTGGGCAAGATAGCAGAGCAAGGCAGGATTTCCACCACCTGATTGGCCAGTGGCCAATGGTGCTGATCTCGAGGATAAGTATCGAAGACCAGGGTGTCGGGACTTTTGGCCTTTACTCTGTAAATAGAAGAAGCATTGTCATAGCCCCAGGTAAATTCGCTGTCGTTGATCAACTGCACGCGAATGGCTTGATTTTCTGCGCCCAGATAACCTCCGGCGATGCTGGGAGAGCAAAGGTCATTGGACGCGCCATTGGTCGTAAAACTCACCCGGAGACGAGCGTCAGTCAAGAGTTCATGCTCGCGATTGAGGACGCCCAGGTTATTGCCTTCCCACTTCTCCAAAATATGCTTCCAAGCCGCCGGGCAATTGTCATGTCCAACATCCTCAAACAACTTCACCTGCCACCTGTTTTTGATGCGCGTACTGGTGTCCGGACCGGCCAGGGCCTTCTCTAGCAGCTCATCATCTTCGACGGCACTGACCGCCTGCTGCCAGCCTTTGAGATAGACCATATCAAAGCGCTCAATACCATCGGCCATCCGCGGAACTTGGGCGTGAGTCGTAGCCTGGCGCAGCCAGTTGTGCTGCTTGCGAAAGCGTTCTCCGGGAGTATCCACTTCGAAACGCAAGCCACCGAGGTGATAGGTGCCGAGGTGAATATCAAAGTCGATACGCCCCAAGGCGCGGCTCAGATTCTCGATGCGAAAGCCTCGATCCGGACTGCCGTGCGGGCCAATTATATCGACGCGGGAGCGACGGCGCTCCTCGTTTTCGATGCGTTCATTTTCATTCCAATCATCATCCGTAATCACCCGTCCCTGCTGCATCCGAACACTACTGTATTGTTTGCGTGGATTGAAAATCACTCTAGAAATATCATATGTTCCCATCTCGTAAGGCTTAAGTTTCGTTAATAAAAATTGGGATCAATCCAAAAGGCATATATTCGGCTACCTTGGCTTTCAGACTATCCAGTTTAATAGGGTTAATTAAGTGGCTAAATGCGCCCATCTCTGATCCGTTCTCGGCCCCTCGCCGTAAAGGCTTGGGGGCCGTTTCGCTGAGCTGGCCGTAGGCAGGCTGCCCAAACTTTCGTGAGCCGAACCAGTGCTGGGTATCGTTGTCAAATAAATAAGATTCGTAGGGCTGTGGCAATCGACTAGTGGTCGGTGCAGCACTAAATCGGAAGCAGCCATTTTGCGTATCGGTAACGCTTGATTTTTCCGTCAAAATACTCTCAGAAGCTTCTAACCGATGCACCTCAATAGCGCCAAAAACCGTCACCCGATTCAAGATCAGTGCTGTATCATTCAGCGCCAGGGCTGCACCTCCCCCAACCGCTTGTACGATACTATCTTGCACCGTCAATCGCTCCAAACTGCCCGAAGGCATCGTAAAAATTGGCCCAATAATACTGGACACGATGTACATATTTTCTATCGTCCCCCGAATGATAATCGGCACCGGAAGGATGTCTCGCTCCCTGGCATCTATATCTCCACCGGGGTCGATCGTACAGTGGCTGATGACCACACATTCGTAATCACCGATAATTTCAATTCCTTTCTGACCAGGATTCAACACCGTATTTTCTCCTCCAATCCAAAGTCCATCCAGCGATAATCGGGCATCGTCAACACCGCTGGTCAGTCGCCAATTTTGCGTCAGACAGATATAGGGGCGTTCGCCGTTTGCTGCTTGCAGGGTGAGGCGACGGACCGCGTTTTTATTGCTAATCCCCGTGTAAGTTTTGCTATCTCCAATCTCATTAACTCGGTCATTATGCACTTGTCCAGCATTAATACCCGGATTCATAGCATCCCAAAAAATGATGGGATGGGTAGGCTCACAGTTCTCCACCTCACTCCTAGTGTAAGGCCCCGCGCCAATATTTCCGGCAAATCCATAGTGGTAAGTCACACAGTGATCCGCGCCAGGAGCGGCCCCCGTATGCAAGAGTCGCCCTTCTTCGGGACTGATGACCAGCTGGGTCTCGGGAAGCGCCGCCGCCGTCCAATTGCTCAGTTGGCCCGCCTGAATACGATGACGAGAGATCAGCCCCACCGGCGCTCCGGCGTCGACTGCAATAGAAGCCTCATCGCCTGCGTTCGCGCGGAGCAAAGCCGCCTTACCACAATCGGATGCCAAGGCATGAGCCAGCAGCGCCCGATAGACATTGACATCATCGACCAAGGCCGTCCTTTCTCCCGTAGCGATCAGGCTGGTCAGCAGGCGCTCGCGGTTGCGGAAGCGCTGGTTGCGCAGCGATTGCAAGGCCGCCGCAGGCGCGCCGTCGAGCGCCGGGCTAAAGGTGTTGACCAGCTCGTCGATCAGCGGCTCATCGATTTGGTATTCTTCGTGGCCCAGCAGGCGGCAGCGCATGGGGGTAGGCAGCTCCCACTCCTGGGCAGAGCGCCATTGCTCCCAGTTGTCGGCCCGATCGCGGCGTACGAACAGGGGGATGTTTCGTCCGGAAGGATCGAAGGTGAAGCCTTGGCCGCCGCCTTCATTGAAGGGCAGGACCTCGCGGACTTCGAAGGAGGTGAGGCGGTAGAGATGGAAGGCCAGTTTGGGGATGCCGTAGCGGCCTTTGTGGCCTCGGTGCTGCCGCATATCGGCGGTATGGAAGTACTCATCGAAGGGGCCGTCGGCCAGCTCGCTGGCGGAGGCGGTGCGCAGGTCGGCCCAGCCGCCCGGTTGGGTACGGGACAAGGGGCCAGCCAGCGACGCAGGATGAGGGTCGAGGCCATGACGCATGCGCGCCAGCCGTTTAAAATTTTCCACCACCTTACCATCCCAGCCACAAATATCGCTGACCAGTTCTTCCAAAATTCTCACCGTTCCTTTCCGACGACGGTAATAAATCGTCTTGGCCACATCGACACGGCGGCCGCGCTTGTTGAGCGCAGAAATCAGCCGGGTACCCAGCAAATCAGCGATATAAGGGACCGCCCAATCGTTGCAGAGTTCAATGAACTGATCATCCCACAGGCTATCCTGTGAGCGACGCAATAGGGCCGCTTGTTGAGCCATCACTTCCACCAGTCCACGCAGCACTCCTGGATTATCGGCCAGGCCATCCTCGTGGCGATAGATGGCGGGAATCATCTCCCACAGCTTCTCTTCAAAATAAGTTTCAAATCTATCTTTGGCTATTAAATTCATTGTACTGAGCTATTTCCGTTAATAATCAGACTTCCTTGCTCGAAGTCGAAGTAGTTGCCCGCGCCGGGGTCTTGAGCCGCGTCGCAAAACAGCGTATTGTGCCAAGAGATGTCCTCCACGGCGATGCTTCCTTCTACACTCATTACGGCAGCAAAAAGGACACTGCGGAACAGCGGCTGGCCAATTTTTAGTTGCTCGGGACGGAGCAAGCCCGTTTTTTCTCCCAACAAAACATCGAAAAGGGCAGTAACGACTTTTTCTTCCAAATACCGAGGATCAATTTTGACATTGAGGTTCAGGTGAGCCGGGATGGCGGTGGCCGGAACGACTTGTATCGGTGTAGAAGGATCAGTGACCGCGTGCAGGCGCTGACTGATGGTGGTTTTGAGCTGCGCATCGCCGATGTACCAAATCTTGGCAACCGGCTGCTGCATCCGCCCGTCCCAGCGCCATTCCGACTGTACCATTCGCACGCCGGAGACGGCCATAGTCACCGCTTCCATATCTTGCATGGAGACGGCCCGACCTAGCGTCAGGATGGATTTGGGTGCGAAGGCGCGCATGTTGTCGAGGTCTTCGGCATCGCCGCCGCCGTAGGCGGAGAGGGTATTTTTTACCGAGCGTAATCCCTTAGCGGGCTTGGCCAGCTGGGTGATGGAGCCGGCCGGAGGGGCAGCGGCCCCGGCGCCGAAACGATAGGAGGCGATAATATTATCGACGCCTGTTGGGACCCGCTGACCACGCTCTCCGTCGCCAAAGGTGATGATCGAGTCGCCCTCGTCATCCTGGCGAACAATATAAACTTGATCCTCTTCAGTTTTCCCAAAGAAACTAGGGACTTCCTTCCAAAGGATGCCATCTACATAAATCTTTAAGGTACTCTCTACCCCTTGGTCATTATCGACAGTGGGGGCATGGATGTAGGTCAGCGGCTTTTTCTTGAGCTTGAAGGCTTGGCTGGCTTGCGAAGCATCGCCGCTGCCGAGCGTCTCGCGATTGACCGTCTCCCCTCTCACGGCTTGAATGACATTACCAAAAGCAGTGACGGGCAAAGTGAGCGGAGTAGTCCAGCGTTCCGCCTCCCCTTGTCCGAGTCCCAGCTCCTGCTGTTCGTAGTCCAGCTCGGCATTGAGCAGCAAGCTGGCTTTGTTTTTATCTTCAAATAAATAAGTCGACGGCTTATAGCCATCCACTGGTGCCTCAATAATTCCGCTGAGTTGAAGCGGATCACTGGCGATTAATGTCGTTTTTGCCTCATCTACTACTCGCCCGGCATTGACCATATTGTAATGCACCGTCAAGTTGGTGTAGCTGCTAGTTGACCAAATTCCCCCTACCCTACGACTCACATTATTGAGTGAAGTATCTAGTTGAATACGCGTTACGGGAATCGTAATGTCGGGTAAATTGAAGACGCTATTATTGATGCGAATACTATTGTTGCTGCTGGCGACCCGGCGGTCTTCCGAAACACCATCCAATTCGAACCAGCGGTTATTTTGTCTTTGGGAGATGATGACGTACTGCCCCGTTTGTAGCGGATACTGCTTATCGAGCGAAAGCAAATTTTGTCCAGCGTTGGAAGAAATAATCCGTGCTTCTTGGGTAGCTACGTAGAGCTGTAAGCCCTCCAATGAAGTGTTGTGAGCCAGTTTTAGATTTTGGGTAAAAATGACCTGGGTATAATTCTGCTCATCTTTTCCGATAATCGCTTGTACGGTCCGTACGGTAGCCACTTGATTTTGGGCAGCATTGTTCTGATCGATGATGAGTAGGCGGGTGCCAGTGGTGATTTCTGCTTCGGGTTCGATGAGTAAATAGGATGGATTGGAACGAAGGACGATGCCGGGATGCGGAGCCTGGAGGTCCCACTTGTTGGTCAGCGGGTGGATACGAGCCGTTTTGGTTAGCTCAAAGACCTGTGGGCCTTCGTCGTCAAAGCCCCCGGAGCGGAAGGCCGTACCGACGGGCAGGGTTACTTCCTGACGGCCATCGGCGATGGCAGCCAGTTCCACAGAGGCAGCAACAGCGGGCTTGGGCAAGTACCCCAGCAGATCAACCAGCCGACGAATCGAAGGTCTGCGCATAGCGGTTCGTACATAAGCCTCATGGGCGATTACCTCATCATAAAAGCTGATGTTGTCACAGACATAGGCCCACATTTCAAGAAGCATCAGCCCCAGGTCATCCTTCTCCCGAGCCCGCCAATCGGCCAGGGCCGCCTGGGTTCTGACATCTGCCAGCATGGCCCGGCGGAATTCCGGGAAAAAGGCCATTTGCCGAGGCAGTCGACGGAGGCCCGCCGCAATCTGCAAGGGTTCCGGGTGAACGAAGGTATCACAAAGGCAAGCCTGCTGCTCGCTCAGGGGTAGGTATTTTTTACATAAACAGGTCATGCTCCGCCATTCATTAGGAGTTTAACAGATCCCCGCTCCGGGTGCAGCGGGTCATTTTCGACGCGTATGATGGTATCCTTACCCGGATCGTAAGTCAGTTTTTTAAAGGCTTGTAGTTGGAAAAAACCCCGGCGCTCGTAGCTAATGCTTTCCACGGCTCGGACGCCTGGCACCTGCTGGATGGCGGCCTCCAAAGTAGAGCGGTCGAGCGGGGTGCCGAAGGTGAAGTTGTCGGGATCGAAGTACCCTTCGATGGGGCGTAGGCCGCGACGGCCGAATAGGGCCAGTAAGACCTGCTCTTTGACTTCGCCTTTGTAGGCGTCGGGAGCAACACAGATGGTGATCTCCAGGTGCATATTGGCGTAGATGGGATCGAGGACATGGGCCTCGCGCCCGGCCTGCCGAAAGCGATCCAATTGCTGCACTAGCGAGGTCCGATGGGTCTCAGAGAGCAGTACGGTATCGCGAGGATCGGGGGTGACAAAGGCTGAGAGCCAGCTGCCCGTCCAGCGGAAAGTCGCCCCGGCCTTTTGCACCCAATCTAGGCGCTCGGCGGCCTCGGCGTAGTCTTCGGGACGTACTGCGCGGCAGGTAACTGCGCGGAAAGCCTCAGAGGCCAACTGCCGTACTTCTCGATTCGATTCAGGGTCCATGCCGCCATTCGCAGCCAATGGATTATTTACAGATTCAATAAAATTCAAGGGCGTAAAAGCCAGTGCCACCTTGATCGGGCCATTGGAGGTCGGAATCATCACCTCTTCTGCACTCTGTGGAATATGCACCAGCGTGTCCGCCGCTACATTATCATTTTTGCCTCCTCCTAATCGATAGTGGACTCGAAACACCGTCTGCTCAGTAGGCGTACGGCCGAATTCATTGTCGCCAAATCGAATGGTCTTCCCCGCATCACTCGCATAGTCTTTATGTACAATCTCTTCGGTCTGTCGATAGTAGCCTTTAACCCGCCGCCAACTGCCATCATCGAGCATAAAATCGTTGGCTTCACTGTTCGAAGGATCCCTTCCTACCAAAGCTCTTCTCCAATCCCAGCCCAGTTCAGGCACCCACTCATTGGCCCCATTATCAAAAACCACTTCTTCCAAGTGCAGCTCCGGCTCCGCCTTCCGAACATCATCCCCCAGCCAAACCAACTGATTGAAGTCCGAGCCAGGCAAGCTGAACAAATAGGTCAAGGTCTCGTCGTGCCCTTGCCGCTCCACCGCCCGATCCAGACGTTCCTGCTCGGCCAGCGGAATGGGTAAACTACTGGGCTCCCTGCCGACGATGAAGTACTGCTCCACACTAATGCCGGCAGTTGCAGGAATCATATTGGCGTGCACCTCCATGAAAGACTGGTTCATTTCAAAAGGCAGGGCTTGTGCCTCTTCCCACTCCAACCGCGTGATCGGCGTTCCGAAGACTGGATCGGTGGTATCTTCTATAGCAATCAGCTTGACCATGTGGCGGCGCGCCGGGATAGCGGGATCATTGGGCTGCGTTTGCAGCAATACCCATTCACTGATCCGATTGTCGTATTGATTCATGGGATCGGGAGCCAGGTTGGCTGAATCGAAGAGAAAAGCAACCTGGCTTTGAACATGCATTTCAGTTGTCCCTACGTTGAGACACACATCATCTTCATCCCAGATATGGGGGAGAAAACGGTTGCGGCGATGATCAACGTTGTAGCGGACTTTGGGGCTGGCCAACATTTGCTGGAGATCAGTACCGATTTCGAAGTAAGTGCGCAGGCCGCTGTCGGAGGCGGCGTAGATAGGAACGCCGGTGGGCACGAAGTCTTCCATCGGGATAGCGGCGGAGGGCCTTACTTGTACATCGATCCAGGTTTGGGCGCCCCGGCCATCGTGGACAGTGTAGTCGACCAAGCGGGCGTGGCGGCGAACGGAGCGGCGCTGGGTAGCGGTTTCGAGGTAGGCTTCGCGGGCGATGCGATCTTGGTAGTAGGCCATCTCGTCGCCCAATGCGCTCATGACTTCGGCCAGCATGATGCCGCCATCGGCTTCGAGGCGGTCGGTCCATTCGGGATAGCGCTGGGAGGCGAAGTCCAGTAGGGCTCGACGGAAGCTCCAAAAATCGCGCGCCAGGTAATTGACGGGGAAGTCGACCAGCTCTTCGGGAGGACATTCGTGCGGTGGTGGAGCGCAGTCGAGATCACTCTCGCAATTGGCTTTGAAGCTAAAGCGAATATTATTGTAATAGGGATCGACATTAGGGTCGTCGATGAATAAGTAGTAGTGGGTAAAATCTCCTGCAACGGGCGTTTGCAATCGCAGTACTCGTCGGCCATTTTCTGTCGGCCAGTTATTGGCATCAATAATCGTTGCCGGAATGAGCTGCAAGCCTTCGCCAGCATCCGGGCTAGAAATAACAATTTGGTTGTCCAGCAAGCTATTCAACAAGGGGTTGGTATGGCCATTGATATGCTCAAAGAAATAGACATCGAGCTGTTGCTGCGTCTTATCAACAAACACAAAATCGATGCCCGCCACCTGGCTCTGATCAATCAGTTGTTGGAGTCGGTCTGGTGCAGTGATCATAAGCTAGTTTCCAGATTTAAATAGCGGCGTTCCTGCCGAGCTTTAAGAATATAGGTAATGGCAATTTCCAGTTTTTCTGCTGCTGCGGTAACGGCCACATCTTCTACACTAATCAAAGTCCCTAGCCAAGTTTCGAGGGCCTGATAAATGGTCACCTGAGTCAGGCTAGCACTGGCGGGATTGTTGGGCGAAAAGACCATCCGGCGCAGGCCGCAGCCAAAGTCCGGGCGGTTGATGCGTTCCCCGGGGTTGGTAAAAAGCACCTGCTTGATCAGCTGCTCGACGTGCTCGGCGTAGTCCCGCTCTTCGGCCAACTCGCTTCGCCCGCTGTCAATGGCGAAGGGATAGTGAATACTTTTGATTGGTGTTGCCATAATTGTGTTGTTTAGCTAGGAGAAATCGCCCTGTCGAGCTGTAATCTCTTGCATTCGTGTGGTCGTAATCACCCCCCCGTTATTAATTTCTTCCAGAATAAAAGCATCCTTATTTTCTTCCAGATGCTTGATCACTCCCTGAGCGATCGCCACAAATATCAACTTTAAATCCTTGGTGACATTCGGTGCATCTTGCCCCATCACCGCCGGCCATTCTCTGAGGAAAGCGTCCTCCATCGCCTGCGCCATACTACTGGCATAAAGGCTCGTATTTTTCTGCGAACCTGCTTTCAGTTCATTTCCCATATCATCCAGATTTTACTTTTACAGAAATCAAACTCGGTGTCGGTGGTGTAAACTGCGGCATAGGCGGCGCGGGCGTAACCGGCAAGCTGCCCAGAGCTAGCTCACCAGGATGCATGTGTGAATTAAAAAGCGTGACCAACTGGTTGAGATAGGTCATCAACTCATCTCCAAAAACTACAGGGTGGGTCGCATTTTCTACCAGCTCAATTTGCGGAGCCTCTACTACTACTTTAATCTTTCCTTTCACCGTAATCTTACCCTGCATCACCTCGAAAGTCATGATATTGTCTCCATTTTCATCACTTAGGGTCAGCACCTGTGCCTGATCATCCATCGTCACCATCAGCCCCTGCTCCGAGCGAATAATTTTAAGGTTCGGTCCCGCCGTCGGAATCCCCTTTTCATTTTTGGGCAACTCGCCATCCGTCCAAAATCCTCCGGTCCAAATGGGGTACGAAGGGTCGCCGCCCTCAAACTCTACCCAGACCGCAGTATCCTCCGCGGGGATGGTGTAGGTCCCCACGCCATCTCCCGTGTAAGGCAAGCAAGGCAAGGCCCAGACTTGTAAATCACCGAGGACCGCTGGCACTTGTACTTTGACTCTTCCTCGCAGGGTGGGGTCCACATTGTCTACTACTGTCCCTCGGTACTTTCCGAAGTAGCGGTTGCGGACCCAGTCCAGCAGTTGATTGGTTAGGTTATCGTTAGTTGTTTGCATGTTTTGTACTTTGTTTGCTCCTCCACTTTTCTTCCATTTTATTTAACTGCTTAAGCTTTTGGGTGTATGAATCGAATGCTTCTTTTTGTTGAGGTCTCAGGTTTATTTCTTCAGATAGCTTTTGACGATTAATTCTTATTCCTTTGCTATGTGATTGACTTTGTAATTTTCGGGTGAGTGAATTATCCATTCCGGCAATTACTAATAATTCTGTAAGCTGTTCAAACTTTACATCTTTTGTCAATGTAGTATCCGTCTGCGTTGCTACCCAGAATAACTTTAATAATTGATGTGCCTCTTCTGTATCTGCGTACAAAGTATTTTCTAAAGCTGCTCGTTTTCTAGATCGTCTTGGGGGCAGTGCTTCTAACTGTTGCTTTAATGCATTTATATCATCAAAAGCATTTTTTACTTGTTCCATGGAAGGCTCTACAGGAGCGAATCTTTGAAAAGAGTTACAAGGGCTACCAGCATTAGTTGGAATAGCAGTTACGCCACTATTGGGCATTTCATTCACTCCCTGGTCATAGTAGAAATAGTCAATTGGACAAGCTCCGGAAACCAAAAAATGGGTACTTCCAAGTCCAGTAGAAAAGGTATTGCCAGCTGCTAAATTTGGACTGCCTTGTTTTTTCTTAATCCCTTCGTTGGTATTAAATGGCTCTATTTGAAAATCAACATCATTATTAATATTTTCATTACAATGATATTCTAAGCCCATCCAACAATTATAGATAGAGTTGGTATCAATGTTATTATTCTGTCCTTTCGCCCAATTAGCAATTTTGAACTGGCTAAATTTATTATTATAAACTAAATTTGATATTCCTCCCGAGTTCTGAATCAATAGCCCTGCATTGATTGGGTCTGCGTCTGTAGCTTTTAAAAACTCATTTTCTTCAATAGTAAAAAAAGAAGAAGAAAAAAGGGTGACTCCTACATCAACACTACTGTTGTTGAAAGATCTTCCTACTATGAAATTATTTTCAGTCAATTTAGCACCATCCATCCCCTCAAAAACAATTGCTTTATTGTTGAGTCCAAAATCCGCCCCATCAATAGAGATCGTATAAAAGCTGCCGGTATTGTTGCCCTCAATGGCTACATCAAAACCAAAAAAAGTAGAGGGATTACCGTTTTGGATAGGATAGCGTTCAATTTCATATCCCGCATCAGCCGAAAATATTCCTTTGATTAATTTCGTTGGTTTAGCCCTGTCATCAGCAAACCTACATCCTCTGAACACGTAGCGGTCTACTCCCCAAAGCGTAGCCATAGCAAAGGGGACATCAGTAGATATATAATCATCATCAATTAGAAATTGACAATTGTTGAAAACCCCTCTTCTCGGGTTAGCGTAGTCATAAGTATGGATTGCAATAGCTCGCCAATTATTCTTAAAAACAGAATTGGCCGCCAAAATTACACCTCCATTTGTTCCTTGGGAAAAGGGTTGGTAGTTGACTATACCATTTCTTGCATTTTTCAGTGTAGCATTGGAAAGAATAACCCTTCCTTGGGCATTAAAACTGGGGTTGTTTTCATCTCCCCACACTTCAATTCCATTCCAAAAGTCCTCTTTACAACCCGATGAGTTCGTTAAAGTACCTCCAGATACAATTAATACAGCTCCTTGCTCCACAACAAGTTTACTGTCCTTTGAAAATCTTACTTTATCTGTTATGGTTAAGGTAGCCCCTGCTTTTACGACCAATTCACCATGAACAAATTTTTCTGTATTCCATGTTGTTGTCCCATTAATAGGAGAATGAATACCATATTGAGTGGCCATCTTGACCGCTTCATAGGCATCGATTCTGCCGCTTCCAAGCAGCCCGGCGTAGGATTGGTTTTCTGGAATATTATCAATATTAACTGCTGTCTGTTTTAGAATATATTCTATATCATCAGGGCTAAAACAAGGATTCACCGAAAAAAGAAGTCCGCATAAACCGGCGACCTGCGGTGAGGCAAAAGAAGTCCCAAATCCAAGAGGAGCATAACCATTATTGATTTCTAAAGTAGTAACCCCATATCCCGGTGCGGATAAGTCGACCTTATCATTATGTGTATGTGTAGATAATGGATTGCCGACCTGCCATTCATGTACATCTTGCCAGTCGATGTCCCCATAGATAGGGTGAGGATTATTATTTCCATAAAGAAATCGATGGCCTATAGAGGTCACAGAAATAACATGATCATAGGAAGCTGGATAAAGATAATCATGTCCATTTAAACCACAATGAGCTTGGTCGGTCAAACCATTACCTGCACCTGCTACGACGACCGTACCGTTTTGATAAATTTCATCAATGACATTTTGATCAACTAAGCTTTGCATACACGCTCCCCAGCTAGCATTGAGCACTTTAGCACCATTTTGTGAAAGCTTCAATAATTCATTATATAATCCCCAATTTGAACTAAAGTGAATTTTACAATTAAAGCCAATACCGGAAATTCCTTTATTATTATCCGTGTCGGGACTTGCACAGCCAGCGACCTGAGAGCCGTGGTTGTGCCAAAAAGGATTAGTTGGTAACAAGTTATTTCCCCAAACATTTATAAGATTATTTTGCAAGTCTTCATGACTTGTTTCAACATAAATATCCGTGATTCCAATTACAACATTAGGATCTCCCTTAGTTATATCCCAAGCCTCTTGTGCTCTAATTAAATCTAAATTGGGTTGAGTATTTGGATTTCCTCCCGTATTACCGTAATCATTTGGAGTATAAAGTAGCTTGGCTTTTTCAATTTTCTCGAAATAAGGAAACACCTCTTTTTGCTGAGCAATGAGTTCCTCAAATTCAATTGGGTCAACACTTTGAATAAAATAAATCTGCTGTAGAAAATCTTTTGTTGAAGTAGGAAAAGCCTTTTCAAACTTCAATATTTTTTTCCCTTCAAAAAAATAACGAATTGTCAAATCCTTGAACACTAAATCCAAGGTCGAATCCCTATTCATCTTGACATTTGGGACTCCTACATTATTTGTAATTTGAAGATAATAACTTGGGCTTTCTACCTTTTCCGCCTCTTTCAAACAAATATTATCCAACCAAAGCGCAGAAGTTTTCTCTCCATCGTTTACTGCGAACTCATTTTCAGGAGTAAAAATTAAGTAATCAAAATTATCAGTTACTTCCCCCGTCATTATAATATTGACCCAGCCCTCTTTTACGGCTACCTTTCTACTTACTCCAATAATTTGACAATTATTTTGCTCACAACTATTGGGTTTCTGAATTAAAGTATTAGCAGCCCTTACTTGAAGTTGAGCATAATCCGGGCGTTCTTTTACTTGTCTGGCGTGTACAGAAAAGGACAACTTATAGGTCTTGCCTTTTTCTAAAGGTTTTTTGAGCACCTGATAAATACCTTGACCAACCACTTTGTTTCCCCACATACTGACAAACCCTGTATTTCCATCTTCTTGATGCGGAGAGAATCTTGGTGAATTGATTGGTTTCCACCCTGGCAAATTACTATCTGTTATTCTTCCATTTTTTCCTTCTTGAAAATCGCCATTTTGTAATAGATTATTTTCGCAAAAAGTTTCAAAAAAATCATCTGTCGAATCGTTTTTTCCCTCCCTTTCTTCGGATAGAAAAAAAGACAGCAAAACAAATGACATCATCATCAATCCAAATATTTTAATCGTAATATTTTTCATGTCATAATTTTTTATTTTACCATTGTGATTTCCTCTCGATAAACGAGGAATACCTAATCCCAAGCATTGCGGACCAAGTCAATCTCCATCCGATGCGCCGTTTCGTCGATGATGTGTTTGACGCTAGCGACCATGTATTTGCCACTGTGGCGGCTGCCGACGCCCTGCACTTCTACGATGTCATAAACGTGCAGTACTTTCTTAATTTTTCGATATGTGGTATTGCAATTGGCATTGACAAACCAATCTGATTCTTGTAGCAAAGCCTCGCTTCCGGCGGTATTGCCATCATTGCTGGGGGCGACCAGATGGGTGGAGTGGGTGGCTCCGCCTTGTATCTGTCGCAGGCTTTGGGAGCCTAGCGGGGATTGTACCTGCGGATTGGCGCTGCCGTTATTCATGACGTTTTTACTACTAGTGTCGAGCTGTTGATTTTCGACTGATGTTGGGCGTTCTGTATCCCAGTTGATCGACAGCTCAGTGACATTGCAGCCCTCTTGATTCATGTTCAGGGTTACCTTTGGGCTGGCGTTGAGGTCGGGCTTTCGGAAGTTGCCCGTTTCTATACCGACGGGGTTGCAGTCAATCCAAAAGTGGAAACCATTGCGGCTGGCCAGCTGGCGAATGAAGCGCAGGTCATCGCTGCGCTGCACCAGCTCATTGGTCAGCTCGGTGTGGATGGTGCTGGTGAAGTCAACGCGGGGGATCAGTTGATACTCGGTAGCCAGAATAGTGGCGACCACCTGGCTGTCCGTCGTGAAGCCCCAGACTTTAGAGCGGAACTCTCGGCCCATCTTAATGGTCTGATCCGAACCGCCCACTTGCATCCAGGAGCCTGCGCCGCCTTCCTTAATACTGATCTGCTGGCTGGTGACTGGCCCTTTGACCAGGCAGTTCATCAAGCCCGATTCCTCCGGCACCATGATGGACATTTCCGAGCCAGGATTGAGGCGGGTTTCTTTGAGGCGAGAAATGTCGCCATCGCAGATGTCTACCGAATAATGGATACTATAGGTCGTGGGTTGATCCATTTTTTCAGTCACCTCAATCTTATCCGCCAGGTCCATCTCCGGGTCCGGCAGTCGGTCAATCATTATGAGCGTATTGAGTCCCATCTAGCGTCTTTTGTAGGGTATGGCAATTTCTTCTTGCTCACTCAGCGCCTCCGGCAGCATAGCTTCGTTGGCTTCACAGATGCGCCAAAAGCCCGTCGGATCATTCATGTATTGTGCAGCCAAGTGATCGATGCGATGGCCCTGCTTCATCAGGTGGAAGCCCTGGATGACTTGCAGTGGCGGCGCAGGCACCGGTACAACCGGCACCTGACGACCGCGACTGTCCTCGACTTGGTAAGTTTCTTCTTGCTTGTATCTGCTTTTATCATCAAACATAGCTGTTGGTTTTAAAAGGGTAGCATGGCTAAAATGGATTCGATGCTGTTGGCCAGGTTGGCGGCCGCTAGCACTTGTTTTTGTTTGCGGGTATATTCGTAGGCCAGTACGGCTAATTTTTCGCTGAATTTATCGGTGCTGCAAAAGTCTTTTTTCGTCAATACCTTCAGGCCGATGTTGACTTTGGCTCTGATGGGATAGAGGGTTGGCGAATAGGCTTGCTCTTCGACAGAGAAGCTGGTTAGGCGGACGGGGATGATGCGGCCGGGGCCGAAGGCGAAGAGCACTACGGGGACGCTTCCGCGCGGGACGGGTGCAGCCCCGCCGCCGCCAATACCCAGGCTTCCGCCTCCTACGCCCAGTGAGCCGGTCACTGATCCCAGCAGGCCACCCAGCAGGCTTTCCTCCTGGGGGTAAAGCAGCATCTCCATCGCCGAAATGCGATCGGCAACGCCCACTAGATTAGCTACCGGATGGCTGTCCGGAAATTCCAGAGCGTCGGTAGCATCCAGCTCCAGGCCGAGGGTGAAGGTCTCGGGCGGGTCTTCGGGCTGGGCGGTCGAAGACACGTCGGAGGATTGGCCGGTGGGGGCCGAAGGCTGCCAGACTTCCAAGGTGCGGGTCATCGTCTCAGGATTGTACTGAAAAACGATCACATTGGGAATAGGCCCCAGGAAGCGTTCTGAGAATTCGATCAAAGCGCCTTTTATCAATCTTGGACTGCGAGAATATCCGGTCTGCATAATCAGTAGCCTCCTTGAGTTTGGTGATGGGTAGAATAATGTTGAGGGCCTTCCTTAGTTCGCGTGTGTTGAAGGGTCGATGGAGCCTTTCCCTTCGATAATTGATTGCGGTACGATATATGATTCAGAATAGCTCCGGTAATTTGATCAACCAGTTGATCCTTTGTCCATTGCTCTGACAGGCGCAATTGGATATTGAGCTGATCGATGTAGCGGCGGCCCGGCTGCACCGGCAATTGCTGCGCCAGTCGCTGCGCGATGCGCTGACTGATCTGCTGGCCCTCTTCGCGGCTCAGGTGGGGCAATCGCAAAACCAATTGTTCAATCTCAAGCATAATCAGGATTTCAGAAATTTACTTTTTACATCTTTACTCAAGCTCCGGCCTTCTTTGATCAACTCCCGCTCCAGGCCTTGAAGCAGGTGTTTTATCTGAATACTGCTGCCCTCTTTCCTACTCAGGAAAAGTGCAGAGAGACAGGTATTTTTAATTTGTGCGCCCGTAAGCGGCATCAGCTGGGCCAGCTGTCTCAGATCACCATCGAGTGCTCCTTCTTCAGCCTCTCCGGCCAGCTCCCCAAGAATCCGCTGCCACAGTTGATAGCGCTGTTCGGCATCGGGCTTCTGAAATTCCAACACAAACCGCAAGCGCCGGATAAAGCCCGGATCGATATTCGCTTTTTTATTGGTGGTCAGAATGGCGATACCGGCATAGCTTTCGATGGCCTGCAGGAGGTAGTTGGTATCGGTGTTGGCGTAGCGGTCGTGGGCGTCTTTGATTTCAGTTCGTTTACCAAAAAGGGCATCACATTCATCGAAGAGGAGCACCGCGTTAAGCTGCCGAGCCCTGTTGAGAATAAGGTCTAGGTTCTTGGTCGTTTCTCCGATGTATTTGCTGACGATAGTGGATAGATCGATGCGGTACAATTCTACGCCGAGGGTGGCGGCAATGACCTGTGCGGCCATTGTTTTTCCTGTTCCCGGAGGGCCAGAGAAGAGGGCCATCAATCCCTTTCCTTGTGGGAAGAGGCGACGTGTTTGGGGCATTTCCCAGACCAATTCTCGCTCCTGCCCCTCAAAAATAAAATCTGACAATTGATTTTTCAACCAAGGATACAGCACCAAATCTTCCCAATTAAAAGGACATTCCAAGTACTGCGCTAACTTGCCGAAGCGATGACGGGAAGAGCGGCTGAGCAACTGTGCGGCCTCTGCTGGATCAGCTGTCGCCCGCTGGGCTACTGTTCTAATTTGCCCCACCGTTACCTGAAAGCGATTGATAAGATACACGGTCTCTTTAGCTGACCATTCCGCCATCTGCGGCAACAATCGCTTCCAAACAATTTGTCGATCCTGGATGCTGAAAGCCGGCAATTCAACCCGATAATCAATCATTCCTGCGATTGGAGCATGATGTGAACCCGGCTGAGTGATGGTAAATTGTATTTGAAAAGGCCGAGTGATTTGCGGCCAAGCCTTGCCTTCCCAGTCCTCTCCAATCCAAGCCAAGGCACAGTTGTCCAAATAGGCATGCCGCTGAGCGTGCAGATAAACAGCAGGCCACTGCTCTCTACTCACACGATCGACATCGACCACCAGCAAGGGCAACTGCAGCTGCTGGCAAAGCGTAGCGGCAAAGGTCCGCCGCCCTTGGCCAGGAGCACCGGAGACACAAATGTTGATCTCCTGCTGGGAATTGGCCGCTAGTGTTCGGGTGATAAAATCAAGAGTGGGCTGCATGGGCCAGTTGGGGAGAGGCGCTTGAGGAGCTTGTATGTAAGCTACTCCCAGCAACACCGGATCAATATCCATACGGCCCATCAGGCGATTGAGGATATGAGGATCACATTCGTATCGCGGAGGCTCACCGTTTGCCATCGTTTTTTTGTGCACCAAATCCCAAATCAATAAATTAGCAATCGGACTTAAGGTATTTCTAGCCGTCGATCTAAAGAGTCGATTGATCAATTCATCGGTCACGTAATTTCTTCCAGAATGATCCTGCAGATAGGCATAGACTTGACCCAATTCCGGAACGAGGGCCAAAGCCAAAGTAGCTTGCAGAACATCCGTCTCATATTTTCCAACCCCCAAGCGCTTTTTCAGATGAGTGAAAAAGGACTGCTCTGCGTGGAGCAAGGTCGTCTCCACCTCTTCCAGTTCCGCTCTTAAGGCCTTCAAGTCCTCCTGCTCGGACAACCATTGCACCTCGTCGGCGGTATTATCTTTATTCCACAAAATACAATCGATCGCCTGATGGTAATTGACCGTCTGGCCGTCGACATTCCCATGATCTTTCCACAGCTTACGCAGCCAGGCGACGCGCAGCATTGCGCGCAGCCGCACTCTAGCAATGATCAACTCCAATGCGCTGACCATTCTTTGCTCATTGGCAAAGGTTTGCATCTCTGCGTTTTGGCTATTTTGATCTAGGGTACTTGTAGCCATGTCGGTGGAGATTCTATTCCGTTTACAAAAATTCTAAGGGGTAAATCATCCCCGGAGCTGGCACTGGCGGGTAAGACCAAACGCAGCTGGGTGGGATCAACCGGATTCACCGCAAATTCGCCGACCGCCAGATTATTGTAGTCCGTATTCGATCCATCGGGTAAAATATTAATCAGTCGTTCATCCAAAATATAAACACTCACCTGCTCGGCTGGAGCATCAAAAGATTGTCCGGTAATCTGAAAGCGGCGCTGCGCCACATCTTCCAGGAGTATCCCAGTGATCGACGGAGCGATTGCGATGGGGCACTGGTTGGAAAGGTGGGTAAAATTGCGGACTTGCCCGTTGGGCATCATTCGTTGTTTGACGGCACTGACCTGCGCCCCATAGACGCCGGGGATAATATCAATAGTATTGCCGGGGTTCCCTTGTTCGACCGCAGTTGTCTGCACCCGAGCTTCCAGCCTTCCTTCGCTGGCGACCAGCGCCCAGGCCGGGGTGGCTTGCAAAACTGGCCCCCGATTCGGGCTGTGCAACAACAATTGTAGGCTGCCCCCATTGAATCCAGTACCGATGAGGCGGAAGGTCTGCCCGATGGGCACCTGCGCAGGAGAAGTTCGCAACTGCTCCGAAATGACGGCACCAGGCGGCACAAAATTGACCACGTTCTCACTGCTAATAATCCGCGGCGCTCCTTGAACAAAAGCATGAACACCGTAGGATAACACCCTGTTACTCCGCCGCTGAGCTTGCTCAGGTTCAAGCAAGGCTACAGAAACTTCGTAGTAGCAGGAGAGCTTCATCTCCGAATTCCCAGCCGTCCAAAAAGAGACCGCTTCGTTGGGAGGAATGGTGTTCAGACAAATGCGCAGACGGTTATCAGAGTTATTCGAATTGACATTAATCACAGGATTATCGCGCAGGGTTTTCACCGCAACCCCCATCATACGCTGTTCATTGAGTGCTCGGGATTCTTCGGCAATATTCGTATCGTTTGCACTAAGGTGATAGTAGAGCTTTAGGCCCATCGGCGTGAAGCGAATGGGGACATTATCGCTGCCGGGAGCAGGAAGGTTTTTATAATGTGGGTCTTCGCTGATATGGTACAAGTACATGCCAATCCCGGTCTCGGAGAGGTAGGCGGGTGGAGAAGGGAAGACCGTAGGGGCTGGTCCGCCACCCCAGCCGGAACTCGGCGTAAAGGCGTTGCCGATGGTAGTCATCAGCGCCTGGGTAATATCGGATATATCGAGTAAGGCCATAATTTACAAATCAATGTTTTCAGCGTTGTCTATCCTCACATTTGCCCCAGCCCAAAGCGCTGAGGGAAGCGAGGTTTATTGACGGAAGGAATAGGCTTGGTGGCCGCAGGCCGCGGCGGCTGGCGCGGAACAGTCCTGACTGCGGGTGGAGCCGGCGGCAGGATTTCCACTTTTATACTGCCGATGCGCAGCACTGATTCACTCTTGGATGTCGCCTTGGGTGTTGGCAGTGCTGCTTGTTTTAAGGGCTGAGGCCGCAGCAGCCTCGCCGACCTCGGTGTTTTCAATTTTGCTTCAGCAGCAAACTGTTCGGTGGTCTGTTTTTGCAGTATCACTTCCTCTTGTTGAATCCCCTTTTCCTGCGGAGGAGAAAGCTTGGATAAATTCGAGGAAGAGGGCGCGTTAGTCATCACAGGGGCAATAGAAGAAACAGGATTGATTACATGGGAATTTGTTACAGGGTTTAAAGTTGGTTGAACAGGGTCTTGTCTTTCAAATACGGGTTGAGGGATAGCGGGTACAGTAATATTCTCCTTCTCTACGATGGTTTCTAACCGTTGTATATTTTTTACGGGTGTCAATGGTAATCCTGTTGCTGTAGTCGAAGCAGGGGATAATTCCTCCCCAGTCCTCCCCTCTTCTATTGGGGTTTCTATAAAATATTGATTCGTTTGCTGAGTAGGCTGAACGTACTGTTCTTTTTTCAAAATATCCCGATGAACCACCGTATGGACCGATTCAAAATAGGGACGAGGTTCATTCAAAGAGGGGTGTAAAGAAGACGGTTCTGTAGAAACAGAGGGCGCTATGCGCTCCTCTCCTGCGGTCCAAGGGGAAGCCGTTTCGAAAAAGGCCGTACTACCATCTCCTATCTCGCTAGCTATAAAGCGAGGCTGGTTGGGCATCATCGTCGGCAGGCCCGACGGTTCTGATGAAGCAGCCACCGAAGAAGAGCCATTGAAGCGCGCAGCGATTTTAGAAAGGTAAGCAGCCATCCCAATATCAGTTTAAAGCCGACTCGGTCATAATCAACGACACATAGCGTCGCCGCAGACTTCGGGGCAATTCGAGAATTTCGTGTTGACTCCAACCGTAGCTCATCGCCAGTCGATGTACTTCCAGCGGGAGTTGCGCCTTTTCTAAGAGTAATGCATTGAGCAAATAAGATTGCATATCAAAGCGAATCTGCTGCTCCTTATCACACTCTGGACAGCAAGCTTGCAGCTCCGTTTCAAAAACCGGTGCTACCTGCTGCATCGCCTGTTGAACCAACGCAGCCTCCGCCGGGGCGTCCCCATCCAACAGGCAACGCTGCAGCAAAAGCTGCCCCGCCCGATCGGCCGTCAAGCCCAACAAGCGCTGCTCATCCTCCCCCGTCGGCAACCGAAAGCGGCTCCCGTCCGGCAACCGAAAACTGCCATCCTCCTGCACCATCACCTCCAACTCCTGCTCCGTATTCCGAAGGAAAGCAAAGAGCTGATCCAGGTTAAAATCCAGATCAAAAGGAGCTTCACAGACCTGACAGTTGAGGGTACTTTGAATGCGCGTACCGTAGGTCATCCGATAAATAGCCAGCAGCAATTCATCGCGATCGGCCGTAGCAATGGCCGCCGCCCTACCGGGTTGCAGCGACTGCTCCGAGCGATCCACCAGCAGCCGATCAATCAGCCCAATCGCATCCAGCGTACCGGGACGATTGATCGACAGCACATCGTGGCCACAAACTTCACGCAAGCAAGCCCATTTACTGACCGTGGTATAGCGTAGCGGAATAAAATGCATAAGCTCAATTGATCAGATTACTGACCGTTGGTGGTTTCTTGAGGCTCTGTTACGGCTTCGTCGCGCTCCCAGCCTTCATTCTGCAACACCAGCATTTCGATGGCAATGGCATTCCCGTTGGCATCCAGCTCCGGCATCGCCTGATACTCAGATACCCAGCAGCGAAAGACATTATACGCCTTCACTACCGATCCCTGCTCGTTGAGCAATTCAATGGTAATGTCCTTACGAAAATCCGCTAGCGACATAGAAGCGTCGCCGTCGATGTTCCAAACCTTCTGGGCCCAGCGCTCGAATTCCAGGTCATGCGTCAAGCCTCTTTCCAGCGTGATGGCCTCGAATTTCCAGGTGGAGGGTGATTTGCGGGAGGTGCTAGGGTCGCCCCCTTCGCGGTGCTCTACTGGTTCCGTACTTTGCTTCAAAGCACCAACCTTGTTGATACCAGCGACATAGCGGCCGTCCCATTTAACGCGAAATTTAAAGTTTTTATAGGGGTCAAAGCGAGTGGCGTTGACTACGAATTGTGTATTTGCCATTTTGGTTTATTTTTAGCGCCTTTGGCGCGTTGGTTGATGATTGGCGCCTTTGGCGCTTGGGTGGACGGTTGGCGCCTTTGGCGCTTGGGTGGACGGTGGACGGTTGACGGCGAACGTAGTAGTACTATACCGTCCACCGTCGACCGTCAACCAGGCCGGCCCTAGGCCGCCCCACCAGCCGCTCCGCGGCTATACCTCCACTTGCCCCGTCATCTGCTGTAAAGACAGGATGACGAACTCGGCGGGTTTGAGAGGGGCGAAGCCCACCCAGATGTTTACAATACCAAGGTTAATATCATTTTGCGTGGTGGTTTCGCTATCACATTTTACAAAGTAGGCTTCCTTCTTGGTCGCGCCTTGGAAGGCGCCCTGGCGGAAGAGGTTGTGCATAAAAGCACCGACGTTGAGGCGAATCTGCGCCCACAGGGGCTCGTCGTTGGGTTCGAAGACGACCCATTTGAGACCTCGGAAGAGGCTTTCCTCGATGAAGAGGGCGGTCCGACGGACGGGGATGTATTTGTATTCGCTGGCGAAGTCATCATCGCCGTCCATGGTTCTAGCGCCCCAATTGACGATGCCGTTGGGGAAGATGCGCAGGGTGTTGATGCCTCTGGGGTTCATCACGCCGTTTTCGGCGTCAGAAAAGCGGTAGCGCAGGCCGGAGACACCTCGGAAGCTGGCTTCCGTTCCGGCGGGGGCTTTCCATACCCCTCGGCTAGAATCTATGCGGGCCATCATACCCGCCATTGCGCCGCTGGGACCAACGGGTACTTGACGGCCATCATCGTTAATCATCAGATGGGGATAGAATACCGCACTGTGGTCATTGACCAAGCCTTGGCGCAGGGCGTCGACGCCGCTAGCCGCTACCTGAGAACCGGTCCAGGAAGTAGGCGCATCCATCAGGAGGAAAGCTCTTTGTTGCTGGCAGAAGGTGCTGGCTGCGCTGAAAAGATCGGCGTGGTTGAAGCCAGGGGGTGGATTATTATCGGTCGGTAAGACGAGTAGGTTGAATAAATCTACCTGGCTTTCGATGATGGTATAGGCGTTATCGTAATCACTCAGCAAGGGGGCGACGCCATCTGAAGCGGGAGCCCCTGCGGGTGCTTGAAAGTTATTATTCGTACCACTGGCTCCAACGGAGTAGTAGCGGACATTACTGGTCATTAGGTCTACCAGCTCGGCGGGTGCAGTGATGGTCGCCGCGTTATTGGCATTGCCACTGGTTGGGTAGATGCTCACGCGATTGCCGTAGACGGAGGCCCGGAAGTAAAACTGACGCGGATTGCTTTCCTGCCAATTATTGACAGCATCGCGGATCAGGAGGAGCTTTTCGCGCATCCCATTGCGATTACCATTAGCGGGAGTCGCGGCAGAGAAATACATAGGGTCACCACCAACCGTCGTGACGAGGTCAACTGGAATGTTGGCCACTGCGGCGTTACCGTCTGGATCAGTATAGCTGATGTCGATTTGATTGAAGGCATTCTGGGTCAAATCGGCGAAGGTAACATAGTCAGGAGCGTTATAATCATTGGCCACCATACTCAAGCCATTGGGGACAGGGCGGAGCGCCGAAGTGGCATTGATCTCGGAACCGCCTTGGTTGGTGCCGAGCATCAGGGCAACTGCTACATCCCTTTCCGCAGCGGGGATGATGTGTACGGCGCTATTTTCGGAGGTACTGTCGGAGGTAATTTGTAAGAGACTAGTAGCTGCGGGGGTGGTTGGGCCAGTTTCGAAACTTACCGTTACAGCGATACCCGGAATGTTGGCAAGATTATGAGCATTGACAATCGCAGCATCAATTTCGGTGGCTACTGCAGCTAGCCCAGCAAGTGCGTTGATGTCAATTCCAGATAGATCAACAGTGACATAGGCATTACCATCGACGCTAATTTGGAATTGGGATTGGGTAGGTACATTCGCTCCGGTAACGGCATCCAGATCGGCCTGTAGGGAGGCCGTGGCGAAGGGGCGGCCGGAGAGGGAGTAGCCATTGGGGAAGGGAGCGACAGGTGGAGCCCCGACGATGGCGGCATTCACCAATTGCGAATTCTGGCTAATGATGTCTGGTGCGTAGTTGGAGGAATTCGAATTCATACTCAGATTCTGGAACGGCGGATCTTGATCTACAATGGTCACCTGTCCAGCGGCATTGGTCTCAACGCGGAAGATTTCGACGTTGAAGGTCTGCTCGGGCTGTTGGCCATTATAGGTAACATTGGCACGAATGGTTTCGCCCAGTTTACCATGCTGTTTGGCGGTCAATTCGAGAAAAGAAAGCCCGGCAATATTATCTTCCAGGACAACACTTGCCCGTGAGGCTCCATTAGCAATACGCATGATATAGCAGTTGGTCCCACCATTCATAAAGAAGAGTTTGACCTGATGGGGCATATCGCTAAAAGAGGTATCGGCTGAAAATACCCTGACGAAGTCGGTGTAGCTCAGGCATTGGATAGGTTGGTTGATCGGCCCTTGTGCGGCCCGTCCTACAAATAATGCTACAGAAGTGCTTACGCCAACGATGGTTCTGACGCCACTGGGGACTTCCTGAACGTAAACGCCCGGGTAAGTTGGTTGTATAGGCATAATGGTTTGCTTTTTTTAGAAAAAATATACGCCCAGACCTCAACCCGAAGGTTGCTGATCTTTGGGGTTTGCCTATACAATATGCATTAGCTTATCTGAAAGCTCAAAGGTGATTTGACTATCGGTAGGATATGGGGAATTAACGGAATGAGAGAGAATAGTAGACCGCCGAACGCTGGATTGGCGTTCGGCGGTCGGATGAATTATTTTACAACTACAATCTTTTCGAAATGCTGGAAGCCTTCTCCTTCGATGAACAGGGCGTACATTCCTTCTGCTAAATCATTTAGCTGCAAGGCCACATTTTCCTGGCGGAGATTATCGTACGTTCTGAGTAATAAGCGACGGCCCGTCATATCGAAGAGCGTTACGCGGATGTCGCTTTGCTGGCGCAGATCAAAGATCATATTGATGTTCCCTTTGGTTGGATTAGGGAAAAGTTGGAAGCTGCCGAAGGCCGTGATGTCCTCGGTTGAAGTCGACATCGGGACGATGATGGTTTCGGTAAACATACAACCATTTTCATCGGTGATGATCAAATCGTACTCTCCGGCGGCCAAGCCAGTAGGATCTTGATCCGTTGAAACGAGATTACCATCAAGTCCCCATTCGTAGCTCAGCTGACCGGTACCTCCGGTAGCAGATATTTCAATAAATCCATTGGACATTCCAGCTTGTGCTGCTCCTATGGAATCAATAGTAATGGTAATCGCTGGAGGTTGGGCAATGTTAAATTCAAAGCTCGTGCTACAACCTATTGCATCTACCACTTCTACCTCATAGCCTCCTGGACATAACTGACTAAAATCTACGGCTGTAGTATTAAAGGTATATGGGCCAACTCCTCCGGAAACGACAAATTCAATTTGTCCATCACACACACTAAAGCAACTAGCAGGTGTAATAGAACCGATCTGAACATCCAGCTGTGGAGCCTCCTCCACCATAATTCCAGTGACAACTCCAATACAGCCTTCCGCATCGGTGACCGTCACCTCATAAATACCCACACAAAGTTCGGTTGGATTTGGAGTATCCCCTATCGCGCCGTCGTTCCAAGCGTAAGTATAAGGCGCTACACCGCCCGAGGGCTCCACCGTAAGCATTCCGGTGCATTCCCCAAAGCAAGTCAGATTGTTCGTACTCACGTCCACTTGCACCGAACAACCAAAGGGATTCACAAACACACAGGCCTCCATCGTACAACCGATCGAGTCTACCACAATCACGCAGTATTCTCCCGGCGACAGATTAGAAATGCTCGGTGTTTCATCTATGGTATTCCACAAATAAGTATAAGGCATCACTCCTCCACTCGCAACTACAGTAGCCGTACCGTCGTTGGCCCCTGGGGCCGTTTCATCGGTTGAACTGATCGTCAGCGTAAACTCAGGAGCCTCCTCAAAGACCACTGCATCATCAAAGGTACAGCCATTGGCATCCGTGACAGTAAAGCTGTAAGTCCCTGCACATAAGCTATCTATCACAAAGCCTATATCGGCATGACCCCATTGAATATCATAAGGTTGTGTGCCACCGGAAGGACTCAATTCAATAACACCATCACAGGTTCCGAAACAAAGCGTCTGGTTAAGCAGCCGCACGCCTATATTAATCGGCGTAGGCTCCATAACGATGAAACTCATCGCATCCATACAACCTACGGCATCCGTAACCGTAACGGTATAGGTACCCGCCGACAGTCCATCAACCGTATCCTCCATGCTGCTCACTCCCGACCAAGCGTAGGTGAACGGCGCAGTCCCCGTAGGAGTCACACTAATCACCCCATCATTGCCTCCATTACAAGAAACATTCGTCGTCATTCCGCTGATGCTAAAGTTGTTACAGTTAACGCCATCCTCTACCCTTCCGCAGCCTTCGATCGTACAGCCGTTGGCATCAGTGACCGTAACGCAGTAATCTCCGGCGGCCAGGCCGGTAGCGGTTTGCGCATTATCATTTTGCGACCATAGATAGCTATAAGGCATCGTGCCTCCACCGACATTAGCCGTCGCCGTACCGTCGGTCGCCCCCGCCATGCTAGTGGGCGTGGTGGTCACGCTTAGGGTGAGGGCCGGAGGCTCGGTGATGGTAAAGGTTTCGGTGGCGGTGCAGCCTTGGGCGTCGGTAATGGTTACCGTGTAGGTGTCTGCGCTGAGGCCATTCACGCTGGCCTCCCCGCTATTGATGCCAGACCAGGCGTAGCTATAGGGGCTGGTTCCTCCGACGGGTGTCGCCACAGCGGAACCATCGCTAAAGCCATTACAAGTAACATCGGTCGTACTGACAGTAGCAGAAAAATTACTGCAATCAATTCCCTCAACAGTCGTGCAAGCTTCTGCGGAACAGCTGTTCCCATCTGCAACAGTGACGCAGTAGACTCCTGCGGGAAGATTGTTGATCGTTTGCGTTATAGCATTATTATCCCAAGCGTAAGTATAGGGGAATCCAGTGCCTCCACTTACATTGGCCGTCGCCGTACCATCTGATAAGCCGGCCATAGAGACAGGCGTCGAGGTTACAGTCAAAATGATTGGTGGAGGTTGGTTGATGACAACACTAGCCGTCGCCGAGCAATTATCAGAATCTGTTACGGTCACCGTGTAGGTTCCGGCGATTAGTCCGCTGATGGAAGCCGTTGTCCCTCCATTCGACCAATTGTAGCTCACCATAGTGGAGAAGCCCATAATCTGCGCAGTGGCCTGCCCCGTTGCTTCTCCATTACAAGCTATATCATCGCCCACTATACCTACGGTAATATTGGTACAATCGAAAGCATTGACCACTATCGTTTCAGTAGCTATACAGTTATTCTGATCCGTTACAGTAACCGTATAAGCCCCCGGACTTAAGCCAGTAATTGATGAGGTGACCGCGGAGTTGCTCCATAGATAAGTATAAAGTGGCGTTCCTCCTGTGGGAGCGGCCGTCGCGGTGCCATCATTGGCCCCAGCGGAGGTCTCCCCGGTGGCGCTTGCATTGGGCGACAAAATATCAGGTTCCGTAATTGTGAAACCACTCGCAACGGTACAACCATTAGCATCGGTAACGACAACCAAGTAGCTACCTGCACAAAGATCAGTAAAAGAGTTGGTTGACACTTGCGGTGCACCATTTAAGCTGTAGGTGTAAGGCATAGTACCTCCACCGGCATTGATTTCAGCACTGCCATCACAAGCCCCATTGCAGGATACATTAGTGATGGTCCTGGAAGTAATCACCAGTTCTAAAGGTTCGTTGACGACTCCCGAAGAAGTGATGGTACAGCCATTATTATCAGTGACCGTTACCGTATAAGTTCCTGCACAAACGCCTGTGTTGACCGCTGTTATAACACCGTCGCTCCACAAATAGGAATACGGTGGACTGCCGCTAGTGATCGCTGCGGACACCGTTCCATCACAAGAGCCAGCGCAGCTGACGTCTGTAGTGACCACAACGCCGTCTAAATTAGGGGATTCTATGACTTCCTCACTTAAAGTAGCGGTACAGCCGTTGTCATCGGTAACCGTTACCGTATAAGTACCTGGACAGAGACCATTGGGGTCTTCCAAGGTTAGGTTTCCTGGCTGCCAGAGGTAGGTATAAAGGCCGTTACCACCGCTTGCTGTGAGATCAATCGTACCATTACATTGGCCACAGGTTGCATTGGTTGATGTAGCAGATAAGCTAATGGCATTGGGTTCATCGATAGTGAAGCTGGCCGTTTCCGTACAGTTATTATTATCTGTAACCGTTACGGTATAATTACCGGCACCCAGACCAGTAGGATCCTGCATACCGTCAAAGTTATCATCACTCCAATCATAATCATAAGGAGCCGTTCCTCCGCTAACCGTTAGGTCAATGCTTCCATTATCAGACCCATTACAGTCTACATTTACGGTAGTACCACTTAATAAGAGGGGCGAAGGCTCATTGACCACATAGGTAGCAGAAGCGATACAGTTATTGGCATCCGTAACGGTCACTGTAAAGGTCCCTGCCGAAAGGCCACTCGGATCTTCTATTCCGTCCAGGCTATTGTCGCTCCAATCAAAAGTAAAGCTGGGCTGGCCGCCGCTGATGGTCAGATCAATACGACCATCACTATCACCGTTGCAACTGACATTGGTCACCACTCCGCTGATGGAAGGGTCGGCGACTTGAGTCACCATCGCCATATCGCTTGCCGAGCAGCCTGTATTGGTATCGGTAACGACTAAGGTATAAGTACCGGCGGCATTGACCGTTGGTGTAGTGGTCGTTGCACCACTGACAATATTTCCACCCGCCGAAGCCGTCCATTGATAGGTGACGCTGCCGACGGAGGAATTGGTTCCGCTGAGGACAACGGACATATTATTGCAATTCAACTGCATATCTGGCCCCGCATCGGCAGTGGGCGGCGTAGCATTAGAGCTAATCGTTGCTACCGCCGTAGCCGTACAGTTATTCGCATCGGTAACCGTCGCCGTGTAAGTCCCAGCGGCCATCACGCTCACCGTCGCCCCCGTCGTTCCAGTCGACCACAAGAAGCTATGGCTCGGTGTTCCGCCAGTTACCGCTACCGTTGCCGTACCCGTTGGGCTGGCGCAGCTGATATTGGTCTGACCGCTGATGGAAGCCTGCATGATGGAAGGCTCTGTAATAGTTATGGTAGAAGAGGCCATGCAGTTGTTGGCATCGATAACCGTGATGCCGAAGGTACCAGCGCAGAGGCCCGTTGGGTCTTCAGTGCCATCCAGACTATTATCGCTCCAATCAAAAGTAAGGGGTGCAGCCCCGCCGCTGATGGTCAGGTCAATACTGCCATCGCAGGTGCCGTGGCAGCTGACGTTGGTTTGGGTTGAACTAATGGAAGGGTCAGCTACTTGAGTGACTACGGCCTCGTCGCTGGCCGAGCAGCCCGTATTGTTATCGGTGACGACGAGGGTATACGTCCCCGCCGCATTCACCGTGGGGGTAAGGGTACTGCTTCCACTGGTAATATTCCCCCCCGAGGTCGACCATTGGTAGGTGACACTGCCGACGGAGGAATTGATTCCACTAAGGACCACCGACATATTATTACAATTCAGTTGCATATCGGGGCCGGCATCGGCCGTAGGTGGAGTAGCATTGTTGGTAATGCTGGTTGAAGTAGTTGCTGTACAATTATTGGCATCCGTTACTGTGACGGTATAGACGCCAGCCGTCATTACATTTATAGTAGGATTGGTCGTTCCATTAGACCAGAGGTAGCTGTAAGCAGGCGTTCCACCCGAGGCATTGACTGTTGCGGAGCCTGTTGGGCTGGCGCAACTGATGTTGGTTAATCCGCTGATGGATAGGGACAGGGCGGAAGGCTCGGAGATGACTATGGTAGACGAGGCGATGCAGTTATTGGCGTCGATTATGGTAATGCCGAAGGCACCGGCGCAGAGGCCCGTGGGATCCTCGATACCGTCCAGGCTATTATCGCTCCAATCCAAGGTAAGCGGCGGTACGCCTCCCACTACGGTAAGATCGATACTTCCTGTACATTCGCCGTTACAGGCGACATTGGTCTGCAATGCACTAAAGGAGGGGCCCGCCACCTGAGTGACGACGGCATCATCGCTGGCAGTACAGCCCGTATTGTTATCGGTAACTAAGATAGTATAAGTTCCCGCCGCATTCACCGTTGGCGTTCGGGTGGTGCTGCCACTGACGATATTTCCGCCCGAGGTCGACCATTGGTAGGTAATGCTGGCACCCGAGGTAGAATTTAGCCCACTGAGCACGACCGATAGATTATTGCAATCCAGCATCATATCTGGGCCGGCATCGGCAATGGGCGGCGATTCGCTGGTAATATTAGCTTGCGTAGTACCCGTGCAGCCGTTGAAGTCGGTGACAGTGGCGGTGTAGGTACCGGCGGATGTTACATTGATGGTATTGTTCGTCGATCCGTTCGACCAGAGATAGCTATAGCCGGGGGTGCCGCCGGAGGCGCCTGCGGTGGCGGAGCCGGTAGAGCTGGCACAGCCGATATTGGTTTGCCCGGTGATGGTGACTTGCAGCTGTGAAGGTTGAGAAATCGTACCAGAAGCGATGCCGGTACAGCCCGTACCATCCGTTACGGTGACAGCAAAAAAGCCTGCCGATAAGGTATTATTGGTAGCGGTGGTGGAGCCTCCGTTGGACCAGTTGTAAGAGAATGGCGAGGAGCCGTTCGATACAACTACGGTCGCAGAGCCATCTGAGCCCCCAAAACAGCGAACATTCATCGTAGAACTGACTTGGACATTGAGGGTAGTGCCAGAGGCGATCCGGGTTTCGGATAGCGCAACATCGACACCAAATTTGGATTTTTCGACCTTGGTAGTTTCCGGTGAACCCTCTACAGGGGTGACATCGTGGGTAAAAGAGACACAAAAGAAGAAAAGGCATCCCATGCTCATCATAGCAAGAGCATAAGCATCTGTGAGTTTCTTAAGCATTACAAATCGATTTAGTGGGCAGCTGATTCGCATAAATATAATAGAATATCCTAATAAATGAGGGCAATAGTTACGAAAATCGTAGTCGGGCTTACACTTTTATGGCCCAAGAGCCACTTTAGTATCCACAGATCAGGCCTGCGGGGGCAGGTTCAGGCGTTGTTCACTAGTCCAAACAGTAAAATACAGCAAGGAATAGACCAAAAACAGAAAATTGTAGGATTTAAGTGGCTAAAAATCAAAGCCCATTTCATGCAACTATTATCGTATACGAAAAATACCAATTTAGGGGTATGCGCAGTATGCGTCTTTCACGTACCTTTGTATTGTACAATTGATCGAAAAAGATCAGACAGAAAACAAACACGCGAGGGCACGACAAGAACAAAAACTATGAGCGAACACTGACACAAACAAACTACCTTTCGCTCCGAGAATTAAACAGAAGGCCAAGCACCCATCCCTTAAACCCGGTCCTTTAAAAATGATTCTCAATTCCCCAGCTCTCCTCATCATTAAGAATACCCCCCAATGGATTTTCAGCTGAAGATCGACACTCTCGAAAAGGAGTGCTCTTAATCGGCTATCGACGAGTTGAAAATTACTCGATGATTAGTGTCTATGGTCATTAATCAACCAGGGGTCTTTTTCTCCAAAACAAATAAACACGGGACAAAACAAACAACACGAGCAAACACATACACATGAACAACAGGACAAACATCACATCAGCAAGCATAAAAAAAGCCGTTAGCGGCCTGCTGACTTTGGCTTTGCTGTTGTCCTGTAGCAGCGCATTTTCACAATCCGACAAGGGACAAAACACATTCATCACAACTAAGAACAAACAACCCTCTGAACGCCCCGTTTTCTCCTCCGCCCACACAGAACACATATTCTGTACTCAAAAGGGAGACTGCGGATCCACTCACACTACTTTGGTCACTTCTGCAATTGATGATCGCACCCCATCTGATCATCTGATCTACACTTACCAGATCGACCTGGAGTCCGATGGAGTTTTCGACAAGAAAGGCGAAGGAAGAGATGCCAGCGGCAATTATCCTCTGGGCCGCCACTCAATTGAGTGGACAGTAGAGGATGAAAGCGGCAACATCGCCCTATCCAAGTACGAATTCACCATCCGCGATTGTCAAGCACCAAAGGCCTATTGTGTCAATGGCAAATCTGTAGAACTGGCTTCTAGAGAAGCTGGCCTACGGGTCTGGGCCAATGATTTGGACCTTTCCAGCATGGACAATTGTGGGATTACTGAACTCCGTATCGCCTCTCCATCGGCGGGTCCAGGTCAATCTATTCCACCGCCTGCTAATGACTATGTCGTCTTCGGATGCCAGTCAGTGGGCGTCCAAAGTGTAGATGTTTGGGTTAAAGACGAGGGAGACAATTGGGACTATTGCACCACTTATCTCCACGTCTCCGACCGCAAGCAACTCTGTCCTACAGAAAAGGCTGTCGAGACGACGGCTCCAACCCAGGTTTCGGGGGAAGTCGAGGGCACCAATCCTCGGCTCGGTTTTGGGCACAACGCAGCGGCCTCTTCCTCCTTGGAGGGCTTCCAGCTGTTCCAAAACTATCCCAATCCTTTCGAGGAACAAACCACGATCCGTTTTCACCTGCCCGAGGCGGCTTCGGCCACTTTGACGATCTACGATCTGACGGGTAAGGTAGTTAAAACCATCGGTGGAAACTACACGAGCGGTTTCCACAACGTAGAATTGAAAAAATCAGATTTAGCTGGCCAGCAGGTACTCTACTACCAGCTAGACACCGACTTATACAGTGCATCTATGAAGATGCTGTTGGTAGATTAAAAATTTAGGTGATTGTGTGTTAATTCAAAAACTGTTTAAAGTGATTTAAAATCAGTTTTTGGGACGGCCTCTCATCACTCCGGTGGTGGGGGGCTTTTTTAACTTTTGGACACATTCGATTGTTAAAAAAGGTAAACTGTACAATCATTAAACAACCTTATGAAAAACCTGCTTCCCCTCCTCTTGCTCGGTGTCTCCCTCCATCTTTCTGCACAGGATATAGATACCGTCGAATACTATCGACATCTGCGCTACAACCACATTTCGCCCTGCATTGACCTAGTGGGTATCCATCCAATCAGCGAAGAAGAAGCCCAGCATACCTCTCATTACGTTTTCAAAAAGGACGATGCTGGCCGAACCCTCGAAATTCTCAATAATCACTACCATACCGAGCAGCAACATCCGCTGACTTCAATCGGTGCTTTTCGGGTGCTTTTTGAATTTCCCAAGGGAAAAGAAGTTCGCACTTTCTACGATCCTAATGGCCAGCGCATCAAAAACGATCGCCAGGTGTACAAAGAAGAATACCTCATCGATGCTTTTGGCCGAAAAACTGCCCTTAATTTCTTCAATCTAGAAGACCGGCCGATGGCCTCCAACTGGGGCATCGCTAGTTACAACTGGCAGTATCCAGAGGAGATCATCGTCGAAAGGCGGTTTGATTTGACGGGGGAGCCGGTCCGGCTTTCCCCGGAGTTCAACTTTAAAACTACGGGCATTGTCCTGGATCAAAATGGCATTCCCAAAGTACATTGCAACCTCGATGGCCAGTTCAGGATTCGAGAGAATAAGCAGGGCATCGCCTCTTACCACGACCGCTACGATGAGATGGGCAATCACCTGGGCTACAGCTGCTACGATGCCAGCAACCAACTGTCAAGTAACCTACAAGGCTTTGCAGTAGAGGACAAAGAATACGATGAATGGGGCAACCTTATTAAGCGGATTCACAAGGATGTAGATGGCGAAATCATCGACAAAAGATCGGTGTACAGCAACAGCAAGATCACCCTGAGTAGTCCCGCTTCTGCCGAGGATTCCGCCGAGGTAAAAAGGGTCGCACTAGGCTATCTCCTCGCACTACAACAGCTTGATCCTCAGCTTATGGAGGAAGTGATGAATGACAGCTTGAACAAAGTGACCATCGGATACAATCAGGATATGGGGATAGAAATTGCTCGTCCCATCACCAGGAAGCAGATGATTCTACTGGCCCATCATGGCAACAAGGCCAATAACAAATTTCCTCCCCGCCCCAATAACGAGGTTGAAATTCTGGATATTTACAATCGCATTGCTTGTGTCAAACTGGTTTCTGACAATTGGGTGGAATACCTGCACCTCATTCGCCTGGACGGCAAGTGGGATATTATCAATTTGATCTGGCAGTACAAAGATGTAGATTGGTACCAAAAACAGTGAAGCCTTTAGGCCGCTAGAAATACATCTTCTGCTTTTCCCGAGGTCGAACTTCCGGGTCTTTGGGCACAAAATCCAGCAGGACTTCCTCCACCCGGCCTTCGGCATCAATCTGCAAAATCTTCGACTCGTAGGGCTGAAAAGTCAGTTCCTGCTCAATCCGCCGCCCGTTAAGGTGGAAAACCAAGTATTGCTTGACAGCCTCTTCCACATAAGACTGCCCAGAGTACACCGGATATTTCAAATCCTTGGCTGGTAGCTGGGCCAGAAAGATATAATGTGTGCTATCGGCCTCGACGCGGCACCAATAGTCAGGAATATTATCTCCGTCAATTAGCGGTGGATACTTCCGGGCTTCCCGAAAATTATCGTACACATTAGGCATCGCCGATAACTCTGCCAACAGCCCATTGTAGTTATCGATTTTGTTCTTCCCCGGTTGTTGAGGAAAACTTTTCAGACAAATATTAAGGCCCTTCCTCCCCAGTTCCAAGATTCTTCGCAAAGCACGGACATCCATGTATTTTACATCAATATAAAGGGTCGAAAATTCCGCATCGCCCACCTTGAGCTTACCGTTCTCCATCATCGCCTGCTCCAAAAAGTGGCGATTGATCCACAACGGATGATAACCCTCCAATTCCTCTGGAGTGAAGATATAGCGCATCTCATACTCTCCCCACACCCATACCCGCCGACGTTCTGGCGGATAAGCGCCCTTCATCACCCCATCCTCGTAGGGAATATACACCGCCACATCGCTGTAGGTCCTCCCCTTCTGCATCGTCTCCGATACCTGCTCCATGTAGGCATTGAAGGCGGGCAGCTCTGGCTCCAAACTCCCTCCGGGTCCAAAGTAGGTCGTCGCAAAAAAGTCGATGCTGTCCACCCCCGCCGGATTGTAGGGCATCCCGTGGTAAAAATGCTGGTTGACGCCCTGGGCGAACATCGCATCAGCCACCATCTTGAGGTCTGCCGTTTGCTCCTCGCGCAAGTAAGTCGCCGGAAAGCCATACATACAGGTAAAGGTCTCACTGGATACCATTGGCTTCGAAGCCAGGCAAGCCGCCGAGCTGACGATCAACGAGTAGTTGGGATTGTTGAGCATAGACTCCGTTTCTGGGATGTCGACCAGGCCGTAGGTGGTCATAACGTCGGTGGGAGAAGCCAAGCATTGCACGCGCGACCAAGCCCCCAGCTCCCGGCATTTTTTGACATAAGGTTTGTAAAAGCCATTGGTGACATACTTATCCAGGTGCATCATATAGTCGTAGCGGACATCGGGAAAGGAATCCAGCCCTTGCTCCATGTAAGGAATGATGTCGTAGCCGAAGGCCTGCTGGAAGGTTTCACCAAACCCGGGCGTCCAAATTTTATTGGTGGCGTTGAGTTTGATTTCCCAGGAGTCGATGAACAGGGCGGATTTGGAGCCTTTGAGGGCGTCCTGTAGGGCCGCCCCTACCGGTTCAGCAAAGCGGTAGAAGGCACTGCTGTCCAGATGATTGATGACCAGCTGGGTGTCGGGCCAGCACCAGGCGAAGGTGAGCAGCTGGCGGAAAGAGCTATCGCCATAAATCTTGGTTGTATGCTCTTCCTCGATGTTGCTGCCTGCTACGGGCCAGGCGCTACCGAAGGTAAAATCGCAGGCCAGGCCGATGGAATCGGCGTAGGATTTGGTGTAGGCGACGATAGCCGACCACTCCGGGCTAAGCCATTCCTGCGCCGTCGTATCCTTGGGGTAGTGGCGATCGTAAAGCCGGGCGTACATCCGTTGGTAGCGGTACAGCGGATAGACCCAAGCAATTTCCACCACACCAAAATTGTTGGCCTTAGCCCAATCTAGTTGGTATTTGACATCGGCCTCTTTGATTTGGGTAGCAAACCACCACCAGCGGGTGCCGGGCTTGGCGGAGGGATAGAAAGGGGCCACCTCTTCCTCGGCTTGAAGCGGAGGGTCTGACTGACAGCCAGTTGTCAACAAAAACAGGGTGGTGAGTAGCGTAAGGAAATAGAAAAATGATTTCATCGAGAAAGAATTAAACGGTATAGCCTGGGAATATACGTATATTACATCAAAATACGTTCGTTCTGTATGATTCGTTTGTTAGCCTTCATTTGTCTATTTGTTTTTGGTACACTTTCTACATCGGCTCAAAACCGAGAGTATAACGTTCTCAACTACGGGGCGAAGCCCGATGGGCGGACGCTGTCCTGGAAGGAAATCCAATGGGCGGTCAATGCGGCTCATCAGGCGGGGGGCGGCCGGGTGGTGGTTCCAGAAGGTCGCTTTTTGACGGGCAGTATTGAGATGAAGTCGGGCGTGGAGTTGCACTTGGAGGAGGGGGCGGTGTTGTTGGGCAGTACCCGGCCAGAGCATTATGTGAAGCTCAACAGGTGGAAGGCCCTGGTGATTGCGGATGGCGAAAAGGACATCAGCATTACGGGTAAGGGAGAAATTGACGGGCAGGGGCGGCAGCTGGCTTTGTACATCGACAGTTTGTTTTACGCCGGAGAGATCGATAGTGCGCACTACAATTTTGTGGAACGGCGACCGAAGTATTATTTGCGCCCGCAGCTGATCGAGTTTGTGCAGTGCAAAAATATTGAGGTGAAGAACGTACGGCTACGAAATGCGGCCTGTTGGGTGCAGACCTACCAGGAGTGCGAGAACATCGTCATCGATAGTGTCTACACCGATAGTGATGCCTATTGGAATAATGATGGCATCGATATTCAGGATTGTAAGAATGTGCGCATCACCAATTGCTTTGTCAATGCCGCCGATGATGGGATTTGTTTGAAGTCGCATTCGGAGACCTCTTACTGCGACAGTATTTATATCGCCAACTGTACGGTGCGTTCTAGTGCCAGCGCCCTCAAGTTTGGGACGCGCTCACTGGGTGGATTCAAAAATGTGCACATCGAAAACATTAAGGTGTACGATACCTTTCGCTCCGCTATCGCTATTGAATCGGTAGACGGTGGTTTTTTGGAGAATGTGTTGGTAGAAAATATTTCGGCGGTCAATACCGGCAATGCCATTTTCATCCGGCTGGGCAATCGCATTCGCCGCCGAGGCGGCGTGGTTAAGGATACCGTAGGTAGTTTGAAGAATGTTGTTTTGAAAAATATCAAAGTCGAAATTGCCTTCGAGCGTCCAGACTATAAGTATGACATTCGGGGGCCGGCCCTCCCCTTTTTCCACAATACCTTCCCCTCCTCCATCACCGGCATTCCGGGGCATCCGGTAGAGAATGTCCGCTTGGAGAATATCGAAATCCGCTATCCGGGTCGTGGCAATGCTGGCCTGGCCCACCGTCCGATTACGGGGCTGGACCAGATTCCAGAAAAAATTGGTGTCTACCCCGAATTCTCCATGTTTGGCGAACTACCCGCCTGGGGGTTTTACGTCCGACATATGAAGGGGCTGACGATGAAGAATATCAAATTGAGCATTGAGGCTCCTGATTACCGCCCGGCCTTGGTCTTTGATGATGTGCAAAATCTGGAGATCGAAGCTTTACAGATCGAGGGGGACGATAAAAGTAAATCCATTATTTTACGCGATACCCCAGAGGCTAAAATTGAAGATCAACAAATGGTAGAGATTGTAAAATAAGCCCCTGATGTCCCGGTTTTCCTTCCTCCTCTTATTGCTACTTCCCTTATCGGCCTGTTATCAACAACAGCCGCCCCCCAAAAGGTATATGGCCAATGGTGCCTTGCTGGCTACTCGGTTTTCGACGATGGAAGAACTCCAAAAAGTAGTGACCATAGAGTATAAGAAAAGCGGTACTCCGACGGTCTACCTGAGCCACAAGAGCAATAACCATCAAGTCAACAGTGTACTGGAAAGCGGAATCAGTGAAAAGGACTTAAAGGCAGTCCGCAAGGGCGGATTGAGCGGTAAAATCTGGCTGCTGTTCAACTCTCCCTACGCCGTCATTCACCGCAATGATTTGCTCCGAGTGTACAATTTATTGAGGCGAACGGATAGTGTATTTGGAGAAGGGGATATTGCCTTTTTTGATTTTGCCACAACCATGTTAAGGCACATCAGTGATCACGATAAGGCCCAAATAGATGCCAAGGCATTGACCGAAAAAGGCTACATCAATACCTTTAATCACGTCACGTCACAAGCTTTGACTACTTCCATTTTTTCCGAAAAATTGGCCGACTTTATCGCCGACATTCACGAGCGGGCCAGTATGCCGGAGTTGATCACTGGGGTCTTCAGTGAAAAGCAAATGAAGGACCTCGAAAAAGGACCTATCGACAATTATGTGGACATCATCAATAACGAATGGGGGCAAGAGATGGGAAAAGAATTGAGACAAAAATACCGCATTGATCGCCATACGCTCTGGACGCCGGAGCTGCTGGCACATTACATGAATGATCTACAGCTTTACTTTGCTCAAGTCTTCCAAATCGGCTTCGTCCCCTTCCGTCCTTCCGACGAAATCATCCAAAAATTCACCCACAAGTTGAATCGAATCATAGAGGACCCCTCGGGATTGCAATAGCCCTTCTATCTAAGGACCGCGAGCTTAAACTCGGGGACACCGTAAGGGTTCTTAACTAGCTTATAATGCTGATGAATATTGGTAATTCCTTTTACCTTCCAAGTTTTTAGTTGATCAAGCCAATCGCTTTCGATCACTTCAATCTTATCCAATAAAGCTTCCGTCAGATCGGCCTCGGTCAGAATGGCATCGCTGAGGTTGACCCGTCGGATGTCCGCATTATTCAGTTGGGCTTTGCTCAGGCTAGCACGGCTCAAGTCGGACCAAAACAGTCGACTTCCCGTAAAATCCGCCTCATCAAAGGCGGCTGCACCCAGCACCGCCCACTTAATATCGGCCGCCTTAAAGTCCGTCTTCCGCAGCTTCGCCGCCGTCAAATCCGCTCCATCCAACTGCGCACGATTAAAATTCGCCCCGTCAAAACTCCCCCACTGTAAGTGAGCCCGCTTCATATTGGCGCGGCTAAAGTTGGCTTCGTCGCCACGGACACCCCAGAAATTCGCCCCCCGCAAATCTGCCCGACTCAGTTGTGTCCTCCGCAAATCGGCCTCCTTGAACGAAGCCCCCCGCAAATTCGCTCGACTCAGGTCGAGGCCCATTAACTGGGCTTTCGTCAAATCCGCACCCGCAAAAGAAACCCGGTATTTGATCAACTCAAAAGTACTCGAATCGATCCGCAAACCGGCCAGCGCCGTCAAGAGTTGCCCGCGCTCCGGGCTCAGCGCCTCCACCGATAGGCTATCGCCTACAAGGTAGCGATAAGGTTGTAGCGACTGGCTCAGCGCCGCAATCCGGATGATGCTTGCATCGCTCAAGGTCCGCTGCGAACTCCGATCCAGCTCCTCGCCCAACTGCGCCAGCAGCGTACTCATCAGCTGCACCTGCCCGCTGCTCCGCGTCGCCTGAGTCAGCGCATATTGCTGGGCCTCGCTGCTCCGCTGAAATCGAAGCTGCGCAGCCTCCTGCTGCTGCTGGCGGAATAGCAAAAAGGCGAGCGATAGGATTAGCATAGCTCCCAAAAGCCCCCCCAAGGTCCAGCGAAGCGGCAAGCTACGCCCCGTACTTTTTTTCCCTAAACCCCTCAGGGCCAGCACCGATAATACGAAGCCACCACCAGCGATGAAGCCCAGCAGGAAATTGGTTTGCTGCGCCAACAGCGGGAGGCCCCAAAGGGCCAGTGCGCCGATGAGGAGTCCGCCGAGGGCCAGGCCGGTGAGGAGCTTTGCGTTGCCTTTCATGGCGAAAAGTTAGGGAATTCGATGGAGGATTAAAAATCGGAGGGAAGAACACCAGATAACCACCTCGCGGGGAGGCCGTTACCTGGTGTAGGAAGGAGGGACTAGTAGCTTAGCAGTAATTTCAAGGCTTGCCGGAAACCTTGCTGATCAAAGAGCCGAACGAGATATAGGCCCTCGGGCAACTCGGCAATCGAGAGTCTGGCCGGAAAGCTGATGATCGGCTGGGCGGTGATCAGCTTGCCGGAGAGGTCCCGCAGCTCGTAGCGCCAGTCCTGAGCGGGGTCTAGCCCGGAGATTTCTACGCTGTGGTGAGCGGGGTTGGGATAGAGGGCGATCGGCGGTGTCAGCTCTTTGGGGTTTTGCTGGCGCAGCTGAGGACCGCTTGGTGTACAGGTATTGGGCAGGTCGAAGCGGTTGTCCGAGACAGGAGTCAGCATGGCCCTGGCCCAGTGGACGACATCGCCGTGCTCGGCGGGGCAAAGGCCTGCGGTGAATTGCAGCTCGACCAGCTCTCCGCTGGTCCAGTCGTTATCGGTGAGGAATTGCTGGATGTTGAGCTGATAGGTCTTGCGCCAGGAGTTGAAAAAAGGGCTTGCGCAGGCCAGCCCCGAGACGGTAATGAGCTGCTGTTGAAGTTCAGTTTCCAGGTTATTTTGGTATTGCTGCTGCAAGATTTGGGTTTGGTCGAGCAGCGGCTGTAGGGTTGCGGAAGAGGCATTGTTGTCGTAAGCGCCGCTGAGTTCAGTGACGGCCCATTCTAGTTGCTGGTTGGTACTCCCTTGGTCCTGGATGTGGTTTTGCAGGGCTACTTCGGCGGTGACCAGTTCTTTGAGGCCGCAGCTACTTTCGTTGTTCCAGAGCTGCTGTAGGCAGGCGGGCCATTGGGGGACTGCTGCTGCTTTGAGGTAGGATTTGTACAGATGGTAAGCGTTGATGAAGTAGCTTTCGGGGTCGGTCAGTTGTAGGGCGGCCAGGTCGTTGGCGTGGGCGCATTCGGAGTCGGGGGGCAGTAGGCCGGGGAGCGCTTCGGCACAATTGAAGTTATCGTTGTTAAAATCTTGTTGTTTTTCGACAAATTCGTCAGGAAACCTAGAATCGGGCAAATCGGCCACCTCCTCATCGATGACGAACCGGGAGAGTAGCGTTTGATCTGTTGATAGTTGCGATTCAATGTATCCGACATTGGGAAAATCATTATTGTGGTGAAATTGGATGCCGAGTACAGAACGAGTCAATACATCAATTGAAGCATCCAAGGAATTACCGGTGATGGTCTGTACTGCAGAATTGTCCATCACGAAAATTCCTCTAAGATTAGCACTGATCGAATTGCACTCAAAAGTATTGCGATTGGCATTATCGACCATTATTCCGTCATCCAAACTACCTGAGATGGTATTTTCTCTTACGATTTCATCGTCGCTGATGATTAGGCGAATACCCGCCGTACTGGCATTTTCCAAACCGGTAATGTTGTTATTTTCAATAATATTACCAGAGCTGCGACGCGTTTGGATACCGGCAGAAGCAACGTTGGTTTTGATGTCGTTATTAAATATTCGAATACCTGAAGTATTGATCAAAACCCCATAGCTCGCCGGATTCACTTGACCGTCAGCCGTAATATCATTTCTACCTATTTCTGTACTTTCCGACCTTCTCACGTTGACACCTCGCTGAGCAGTAATGGTATTATCAAGAATATCTGTGTCATTACACCGATACATGGATACTCCATCTCTCAGGTTATCGCCCTGGGGCTTGATGATATTATCGCGTACCCGCATTATGCTTCGATTGCCGTAGATGCCCCGAGAGGACGCGGCAACGGTATTGTATCGTGCATCTGTCCAGGTTGATCGCACGCTGATGATTCCATCTGGACCATTGATGAAATTATAGTGAATGGTCGCATTAGCATTGTTAATAAAAAAGCCATCTCTGCTGGCAGTAACCACATTTTCATTGCCTTGAGACGCCCGCAAGTTAATGATCTGGCTGGTGTTTTCTACCTGTACACCAACTTCTAAATCGTCGAGCAGATTATTTTCAAATAGTTCAATATTCGCATTTCCAGCCACTAAAATCCCCGTAACACCATCCGTAATTTGCGACTGCTCCATGCTAAGATTCGCCCCTTCGAGCAGGGTGATCCCAACATTTGCATTTTGAATGTAGGCATCCTGCAGGATGAGCGAGGCTCCCGATTCGACGATAATGCCGTTCCAATTGGCATCACAGGCTTTCAACACGGCACGATCAATAGTCAGTTCATTCCCTGACTGGACAGTAATGGTAGAACCCTCTAGCATGGTAATTTGATCAAAATCGAAGGGGTTGGTCGGTGGAGCATTCAGGAAATTCGTTCTAAAACACCAATCTTTATCAATAGATAAATTGCCTTCGACAACCAGATCACGATTGATACGGCAGTCCGCAATGGCGTCGAGAATACCTCGGCTTTGTAGATCGGAAATAGTTGATCCATCCGTACTGACACCAGAATTGGGGGCGAAGTTTTTCCTTATTAGAACAGAAGCAGGATCATCGATTTCTTTAGCAAGAAAGTCGATTATGGTTGTCGAATTATCATCCTCTCCCAAGGTGCTGATGAGCTGAAACTTCACGGTATAAAAACGGATTTCTCCCGCTGGAATTTCGATGTTTAACAAGGAATAAAGATCAAAATCTCCTAGTGCTCTCTCGAATTGAAATGGTAGACTCTCTACTACCCGGTAAACGTTCCTAGAAAAAGAAAACTGTAGGTCAAAACGGTTATTTGGACAACTGCCTGTAGACGACCGGTTGTCTAATTCTATTTCTATTTCCACCTCTTCACATAGGGGAACAATCGCAGCTGTTGTTTTAAAATCAAAAACATCAAACTCAAAGCACAACTGCGCATCACTCTTACCCACAGACAAGCTGCAGAAGGCTAGGATGAGGATAAGAATCTTCAATAGTCTAATCGATTTTTTTCTCATGATTAACAATTTATTAAGTTGAATAAAATAATTAGTTCCGCCGAACTGAGTTATTTTATCGGGCCAGTTGCGAACAGGTTAATACCAGACTTATAGTTATAGAAAATTCCTAATGCAAAACTCTCCTACTTGCAGCATAATTCCAACTTGTGGGGCATCAGTGAGTCATTTGGTGTAACGAGAAAGTCGATTGATGTAATAAGCTGATAAAAGAAATGTGGCGAAGCGGGATTACCTTTTTTATTTTTTAGGAATGGTAAAGAGAGCACTCTCTTGCATTAAAATTAAAAGGCTATGAATACCATCATTTTGGTCAATACTCCTGATCAACTAAAAGCACTGCGAGCCCTACAGGAGGGCACTAACATAGTTGGTCAAAACATTCTGATTGTCAACACCTTAGAAGAGGCCCTACGATTCACTCAACACCAATCCATCAACCGCTCTCCCCGCCTGGCCCTGGCCACCACCGAAGGCTACTTCTTCCTCAACATCGAAGACATCGTCCATTGCAAGGCCGACGGCCGCTACACCGTTTTTCACCTCGTCGGGCAAGGCCGCTACACCACTGCCAAGAATTTGGGCGAGTTCGAAGTGCTTCTGCAATCCTTCAACTTCCTCCGGGTCCACCGCTCTCAGATTATCAACCTCAACAAGATCAAAAAGTACATCAAGGGGCGGCCCGTCAGGTTGGTGTTAGAGGATAATACGCAGGTGATGGTTTCTAATGCGTACCGGGAGGAGTTGTTGAAGCGGTTGGATTTGGGGGCTTGAATTTGGGAATCACCGTGTCCCTTCGCAGGAGACACGGCTCGGACTTTCTCCCAGAGGAATTTAACACTTCAAGTAGTAGCAATTCGCTATTTCTTCCCGATCTTGACCAGATGAAAAGAAGAACCTTCCTCCAGAAAAGTTCCAAAGCTGCGCTGGCGCTGGCCCTGCCCCAAGGCAACTGCCGCAGCGGCAAACGCCAGCTGGGCGTCGCCCTCGTCGGACTGGGCTACTACAGCACCGACCTACTGGCGCCCGCTCTCCAACTCACGCGCCACTGCAAACTGACGGGCATCGTCACCGGAAGTCCCCACAAGATTCCCGTCTGGCAAAAACGCTACGGCATCAAAGATCAAAATGTCTACAGCTACGAGACCATGTCCCGCATCGCCGACAACCCGGACATCGATGTCATCTACATCGTACTGCCGACGGGCCTGCACGCCAAATATGCCATCATGGCCGCCAACACTGGCAAGGCCGTCTGGTGCGAAAAGCCGATGGCCCGCACCGCCAAAGAGTGCCAAGCCATCATCAAAGCCTGCCAGCAAAACAAGGTACCCCTCTCCATCGGCTACCGCATGCAGCACGAACCCAACACCCGCCGGATCATGGAGCTGGCCAAAAGTCGCCCCTACGGCCAGTTGATCAGCGTTAAAGCGGAGGCAGGCTACTTCGACGGGCGCAGCAATGACCACTGGAAGCTCAAAAAAGCAATGGGCGGCGGTGCGATGTACGATATGGGCGTTTACCCGGTCAATGCGATGCGCTACGCAACAGGCTTGGAGCCCATAGCCGTCCGCTCTGCTGTGCAGTCGACCCAGCGACCTCAGATTTTCACGGAGGTGGATGAGACGACAGAGTTCCTCCTCGAATTCCCGGAGGGTATTCTGACCCACGGCAAGACTAGCTTTGGCAAGGGGCTAAATGAACTGCAGGTGGACTGTAAGGAGGGCTGGTATCGGTTGTCGCCTTTTCAGTCTTATTCGGGGGTGCGCGGGCGCGCCAGCGACGGCACGCAGTTCCCCGCTGATCCGAATAATCAGCAGGCTCGACAGATGGATAACGATGCGCTAGCGATTATGGAGCAGCGGCCAGTGCTGGTGCCTGGCGAGGAAGGGATGAAGGACATTCGGATTGTGGAGGCGGTGTATGAGACGGCACGAACGGGAAGGGCGGTAGATTTGCGAGAGTAAAAATTAATACTCCAAAATAAACTTCGACAGGTTCTGCCCCTTGCTCAAATCCAGTTTTTTGCGCAAGCGGTAACGGGCCACTTCAACTCCACGCAGCGAGATGCCCATGAGGTTGGCGATTTCTTTGGTGTTGAGGTTGAGGCGGAGAAAGGCGCAGAGCTTTTGCTCGTTGGGGGTAAGGTCGCGGAATTGATCGCGCAGGCGCATTAGGAAGTTGCCGTGCACTTGATCGAAATGGTGTTCAAACTGCTCCCAGTCTTCTTGTAGGCGCAGCGTAATGTCGATTTCTTTGACGATCTGTTCCAGGGCTTGCTTGGTTTCTTTGTTTTTGCCCTTGCGGTTGACCTCTTGCAGCTTCTCTTTGATGGTTTCGATAAATTCATTTTTGACCACCAGATTCATCGTCGAGGCGGCCAGTAGGTTATTGGTGTGGCGCAGTTCACTCTTGATTTTATCTTCTTCCAGCTGCTGCAATTGCTGTTCTTTGCGGTGTTCTATTTCTTGCAACTCCTGCTGTTTGATGGCCAGTTCTTGTTCCTTGGAAGCCTCGACGGCCCGGGTCTTGATGGTGTATCGGCGGCGTTGGAGGCGCGACACGAGAAACAGCGCCAGAAGGGCTAGAATGAGGTACAGCACTCGGGCTGCTATACTACGGTGGAAAGGTGGTTTGACTCTTAGGATTAGGGGTTGACTGGTGATGATCTCTCCTAAATAGTTGCGGGTTTGCACCTGAAACTCGTAATCACCTTCCAACAGATTGGTGTATTCTTTAATGGCCATGTTGGTCCATTCGCCGTAGTCTTCATCAAACCCTTGGAGGAAGTAGCGAAACTGCTGGTTGTAGCGTTCTTTGAACTGGAAGGACTCTACTTCAAATTGCAGGACTTTAGCCTGGTGCGAGATGATCAGCGGAGCCATCGCCTCGGGTTTCTTGGTAAAAACCTCCCGGTTGTAGAGCAGGCTGTCTTCGGTAACACTAAAGACGCGACTAACGACCAAGGGCCGTTTCAGCTCTACTCGGTACTCTAGCTCAGGGCGGTACTGGATGAAGCCTTCGTTGGCATTGAATAGCACGCCATCTCTAGTGTTTACGGAGACGTTGAGCAAGTCATTGTTGATAGAGTAGCGCAGCTGAAACAGGGAAGAAGGAACAAAGATGTAGTTATTGGTACTGATTTGCTTGAAAAAGCCGGCTCGATTTTCGGTGAAAACGTGTACGTTTTTTTGGTGATCCTGGATGAAGAGGTAAACGGGTTGTTGGCCGATAACTTCTGAGAAAACGGGGGCCTCGATGATCTGGTCGGTGTTTTGATCCAGCTGATAAAGACCTTCGCGGGTGGCGATGTACAGCTCTTTGTTGACGCTGCTGATGATGATCTGTTCATCGATGGGCAGATCGGGGTATTCTTCGGATATGTTTTGGACTTGGGCCTGGGTCAGCTCTTCGGATAGACGGAGTTGATAGAGGCCCTTGTAGAATTGCCCGACCCAGATGCGCCCTTTCCGGTCCTCTTCGAAGAAGCGGCTAGACTCGTCGAATCCATCGATCTTTCGCAGGGCCTGCAGCTCTCGGTTGGTATTGAGCTGAAAGAGGTAGAGGCCGGAGTAGGTGCCGCCGATGGCGTAGCCGGGCTGGGAGCGCAGTTGCTTCACCTGCCATAGGCCCTCCGTGGTGGCCAGCCGCCGCGCCCGACCATTTTCCAACAAAAATAAGCCCGTATGATGTCCCGCGTAAAGCTTGCCCGCAATTTTCTGCATCCCATAGGCTGGCCCCTCTGTACCGCTCAAAAATACCGCCTGCTCGGCCCTGCGAGCTACAAAGTAGATGCCATTGGAGGTCGTATAATAAGTTCCCAGCTCCTCCTCAAAAGCATCATAGCCACTCCCCTGCAAGCGAATCTCTTGGTTGATAAAGCGCATCGGTGAGTTGATGTCGACCAGCGCAATGCCGTTTTGCATGCCCACCCAGAGGTTGCCGGCGTAATCCTGAAAGGCCCGTAAGCAGGCATTGGTCTGTAGGCCATCCCCTGTCGTAATTTTTTCGATCGACCGATTTTGCACATCGTACAAAAATAGGCCGGCCCGCTGAGTTGAAATGGCCAGTCGAGTATCCGAAAGTTGCAAGACATGATTGACATATTTACCTCTTAGGGCCCGGCTTAAGTCCTCATACTTCGGCGCAACATCGTAGGAAGTAGAAAACTCTATGGCTCCCGAATTATAAAAGATCAAGTAGCCCTCCTGCTCCGGAATAATGCTGGCAATAATTTGCTGACGCTGATTTTGCGGGAAGCCTGCGATGAGTTGCTGGTTGTTCACTTCGAAAAGCTGCCCTTGTTGATTTTGGACAAATAATTTATCATTAGCGACAAAAGAGCGGTCAAAACCGCCCTCCTGCTCAATAACGGTAATAGACTGGCCATCGTAGACATAAATCCCTTGAAAGGTGCAGAAGTAGACATTAGCATTGATCAAAAAAACATCCCATACCTCATCAAAATCCCGGGAGCCTACCGGAATCTTATCGAGCAGGGAGGTATAATTCCAATCGTCATTAAAATAGCCCAGCTCTCCCTGCGACCCCAGATAAAGTCGATCCGTATGCTCATCAAAAGCCAGCGAGCGCTCCTTTTTTCCAGTCTTATAGGCCTGCACCTGCCAGTCGTTGCCGTTATAAGCCAACACCCCCAAATTATTGGCTACAAAAAGCGTCATACTCCTATTTTGGGCAAAGTCAATATTTTGTATTCCCGCTTTGTAATCTGCCGGAGTAAAGTTTTGAATAGGGTATTTACCCTCAAAAGCCAAAGTAGTATGACAAAGGATTGGCAAAAATACGAAACAGAGGATAAACTTATAGATGTACTTAAAATGGCTCATGTGCAAGTTTGAAAACAGGAACAACTATTGATAATCAATTGTTTATAAAAACCTAAAAGTGCTTTTGTAGTAGTACTGAAATAGGATGATGAAATAATTGTTGAGGTAACTTAATTATTTCTACTCCAAAATTAAAATTATTTTTACATTTGATTAGTGAAGCGTTCTCGAAACGAACCTTCAAGAATTTCTCATAATGCAGAATTTAGATGGCTTAAAGCCCTCCTTTTCTTCCTAAAAATTCTGCCTCGGAAATTCAAATATCCAGCCTTAGTAGTGTTATTGGAATTTAAGTCAATTTTCATCCTGAATCTATTGACTCAAGATTTGTATGCACCCTTTGTATATCCAAGGGGATAACGACCTTTAAATTTTTTATTCTTCAAGATCATAATTAATGACGCTTATGAAAAACATCATACAATTGTTCGTTTTTTTACTATTTAGTTCTACGCTGTGGGCCCAGGCTGATAGGGTTACCGTAGTTGACGAAGGCGAGGGGCTAAAACTCGTGGTCAACGGTAAAGATTTTATGGTCAATGGTATGAACTGGGATTACTTTCCTGTTGGTACCAATTTTAACTACAGTTTGTGGAAACAGTCAGATGATGTTATTCGAGCCGCCCTGGACAAAGAGATGTCTTTGCTCAAAAACATGGGAGTCAATACGGTTCGACAGTACACGGGGGTTCCAGCCAAGTGGATCACCTACATTTACGAAAAGTATGGTATCTACACGATGCTTAACCACTCTTTTGGTCGTTATGGCCTAACGCTGAACGGTGCCTGGGTAGCGAATACGGAATATGCCGATCCTCTTACCCGCGATTTACTGCTTAGAGAGGTCAGAGAAATGACCAAAGAGTACAGTAACACACCGGGCCTACTGCTGTATCTGCTCGGTAATGAAAACAACTACGGCCTCTTTTGGGAGGGTGCAGAGACGGAAGATATTCCGATAGAAGATCGGAAGTCAACCGTCCGGGCCCGAGCGATGTACAAGCTTTTTAATGAGGCGGCAGTAGAGATGAAGGGAATTGATCGCTCGCATCCAGTGGCCATTTGTAATGGTGATTTGTTGTTTTTGGACATCATTGCTCAAGAATGCCAGGCTTTCGACATTTTCGGAACTAATATGTACCGGGGGGTCTCTTTTGGTGATGCTTTTCAAAAGGTAAGACTGGAATACGATAAGCCCATCTTATTTACGGAATTCGGTGGGGATGCCTTCAATGCCGTTGAGAACCAGGAAGATCAATTCTCTCAAGCCCACTATATGGTCGGCAACTGGAAGGAGATTTATCAAAATGCCGCTGGTCTGGGCCAAGCAGGTAACTCTATCGGTGGTTTTACTTTCCAATTCAGTGATGGCTGGTGGAAGTATGGCCAAACCAAGAACCTCAGTGTCCACGATAATAATGCGTCTTGGGCTAACGGTGGTTACATGAGTGACTTTGTGGAAGGCGAGAATAACATGAATGAAGAGTGGTTTGGAGTTTGTGCCAAAGGGCCGACCAACCAGCGAGGTCTCTACGATCTTTACCCTCGTGCGGCTTACTACGCATTGAAAGAGGCGCACCAGCTGAATCCTTACGCGGACGGCGTTACTACTGCTTCCATCGAAACCTATTTTAACAGCATTCAGCTCATGGATGCCGTTATTAAAGCTAGAGGCGATAAGGCTGCGCTGATTGGTGAGGAGACCAAAAAGGTACGCGTTAGCCAGGCTCGCGCCGATTTTTCGACCTTCCACACAGGTGGAGAGCGGATTTCTACGCCAGAAAACGACAATCCAGAGGAATTCGAGTTTCCTAACAGACAGGGGTTTGACCATATGCAGTCCTATTTTGTAGGAATTGAGGCGAGACCCTCGGAGAGCATGCGGGCTAATATTTCCTTCAACTTCTTGGGCAATGTTGCTCAGACCCCTATCAACGAAATATTCTACGAAAATAGAGGACGCCCCCGCATCATCCAAACCGATCAAGGAGAGCTGACCCTGGGCGATGTCAATCGCTTCCAGGTCTACCAGGCCGACTTCACTTGGAACCACAAGTATTTTGACCTTACCGGCTTCTATCGGACGGGGCACTACCACTGGGGCTACGAGGGAGACTTCTTTGGCTTATACCCCGAAGCGAACTATGGACCCAATATTGACATTTATAATGGTAACGCACCTTTTGGTTTTGAAATGGATTTCAAGAAGGAGTTAAAAGGTTTGACCGTTGCTTTTGGCCCGGAATTATGGTGGGCGGCCAACCCCGCCGTCTTGGTGAAATACAGCCGCAAGATCGGTAAGTTCAATGTAACGGGTATTTATCACGAAGACATCGACGAGCAGGCTCCAGCGGTGAGTTCTATTGCGGTACCGCAGCTGCTGAACCGCCGGGCAACGCTTCACATCGGCAGAACCTTCGGTGGCTTGAAAGTAGACATCGGTGGTATCTGGTCGGGTGATCCACGTGTTGGAGAGACCTTCCAATTGGTAGAAGAGGTCAACGGAGAGCAGCAGGTTATGCAGGATCAAATTAATGCAGAAGATACCTGGGGGGGTAAGCTGAAGCTGACTTACGCGGCTGGCCCGATACAGTGGTATGCTCAGGGTGCTGCGATGGGCGTTGTGGCGCTCGGTGGCGCGGACAATACTAGAACCTTGACTGGCTGGCGCCTTAAGGATAGCGGAAGTGGTAACCAGTTCAATTTCTTGAGTGGTTTCACCTTCGGTATCGGTAACTTCCAGATTGCACCGAACTTCCTCTGGCAAAGACCGGTAATCGATCCGATGCCGGGCGACCTCCAAGCTCCGGGTAGATCCAGAAATATCCTGGATGATCCATTTGCGGTAAGAGGCAACAGAGAGACCGTGGCTGGAGAAATCCTGTTCACCTTCGACCCTACGCCTGGCACCTGGATGTACGAGTGGGATAATGATATGGCGGAGGACGCTCCACTGGCTGTAAGTGCTGGTTTTGTCTACCGCCACCTTCCAACGACGATGGACGCCGCGATTGGTATCCTGGCTGACGGTCGTACAATTTTTGCCTTCCCTGGTGCCGCCCCAGCGCAGGACTTGTGGGAAGCATACGCTCGCATCGTCTCCAAGGTGAGTCCTGAATTTGGCTTTATTTCTAACCTCTACGGTGGAAATGCGCAGGCCAGAGGTAGTGATGAGCGTTTGATTTATCGCTACGGTGGTGATTTGAGAATGATATACAAGAACTTCAAGATTACATCAATGGTACAGGTAGACGACTGGGGACCTTTCGATTATCACCGCGATTTTAACCTCACGTATCCGCTGCAATTGATGCTGGACGTATCAACGACTTTAGGTAAGCCAAAATGGTTCAATATGCCGGATTCTCGCTTAGGAGTACGCTACACCTGGCGTTCACTGGATCGGTTCTCTCCTCGTTACTGCCCAACACGTTCGATTGATGCAGCCGGTGAGTTTATCTGTGATCCAGAGGCAATAGGATTCGACAATGGTATAGAATGGGAATTCAGAACTTATTTTCAAATTAATATTGGCAATTAATAAATTTATTAAGCTAGACTCATGACAAAAAGAAATCATAATTTTTCAGCAATCGCCCTCCTCATTACCGCATTAACGTTGATCGTAGCGGTAGGATGTAGAAGGGACTTTGAGGAACTCGAGCCAGCAGATTTCCCCCAAAATCCATTAATCTTTATTGACGGGTTCAGCGAGGGCCTGGAATATGCGGCCTTCGGTAGCTCAAAAGTGACAGCTTTCGAAGTAGACGAAGATATTTCCTACAAAGGCAATGCTTCGATGCGGTTTGAAGTACCCGATGCGGGCGACCCTGCGGGCGCCTTCGCCGGTGGTGTCTTCTTCACCGAAGTTGGACGTGACCTCACAGAATACGACGCCCTAACCTTTTGGGCCAGAGCTTCTAAAGCTGCTACCATTGACCGGATTGGTTTTGGTAATGACCTCGATCAGTCCGTTTACGAAACCTTTATCAATGGTATCGATGTAAATACCAACTGGAAAAAGTACATTGTTCCTATTCCCGATGCTTCTAAGTTGACGCAAGAAAGAGGGATGCTCTACTATGTTGAAGGACCAGAAGATGGAAAGGGCTATACTTTCTGGATTGACGAAGTACAGTATGAAAAACTGGGGACCATCGCCCATTCCAAGCCTTCTATCTTAGAACAGCAAGATCAAACCGTCACCGCAGAAACAGGGGATGATTTACCCATCGGTGGTACATTCGCCTTCTTTAATCTGCCAACGGGTATAGATCAGCGCGTCGAAATGGCTCCTTCCTACTTTGATTATACCTCTTCCTCGACTTCTGTAGCGTCTGTAAGTGCTGCGGGTATTGTTTCCGTGATTGATTCCGGGACTACTACTGTCACTGCGACCTTGGCCGGTACAGATGCTCTGGGTTCTTTGACTATTCAGGCATCAGGAGCGGCTCTTGTTCCTGTGACTCCTGCTCCTACCCCAACCCAAAGTCAGGACAGCGTAATCTCCCTATACAGCAATGCCTACACCGATGTGACCGTCGACACCTGGAATACACGCTGGCAAGGGTCTACAGCCGATAATTTTGATATTCAGATTGATGGCGATGATGTCCGTCAATACAAGAAACTCAACTTTGTAGGTATTGAGTTTACCTCCCAAACCATCAATGCCTCGCAGATGACCCACTTCCATATGGATGTCTGGACGCCTGATCCTACTGCTTTGCCGGCAGAATTCAAGGTCTTGTTGGTTGACTTTGGTGCCAATAATGTTTTTGAGGGAGGCGACGATTCTTCGCACGAGATGACCTTTACCAGTCCTACGATAACGACCGAATCCTGGTTTAGCATTGATGTACCGCTGTCTAGCTTCAGCGGCCTGGTCAACAGATCCAACTTGGCTCAATTGGTCCTCTCCGGTACCTTACCGAATGTATTCATCGATAATGTTTACTTCTACAAGAGTGGCAGTGTCGTGGGCGGTGCTACTCCAGCCGCCGCTGCTCCAACACCGACTCGCAACGCCGCTGATGTCATTTCCGTCTTTAGTGATGCTTACAGCGATGTGGCTGGCACCGATTTCAACCCCGACTGGGGGCAAGAAACCGTGGTTTCTGAAGTCGCCATTGATGGCAACAATACCTTGCTCTACTCTGGTCTGAATTTCCAAGGTACACAGCTGGATGGCAGCCTGGATGTTTCTTCTATGACGCATCTGCACCTCGATTTCTGGACCGCTAATTCGAATATGCTCAATGTATTTTTGATCAGCACTGGGCCAACCGAGACGCCTGTGGCACTGAATGTGCCGACGAGTGGCTGGGGTAGTATAGACATTCCATTGTCCAACTTCGCCCCCGTCGATCCGACCGATTTGATTCAGTTCAAGTTTGATGGTAATGGTGATATTTACCTCGATAATATCTACTTCTACAAGGAAGACAATACCGGAGGAGGAAATGAGCCCACCGTGGCTGCACCAACGCCAATGCGTGCCGCGGGCGACGTTATCTCCATCTTCAGCGATGCCTACATGAACCTCGACGGTTCTAACCTCAACCCCGACTGGGGCCAGGGTACTGTAGTGACTGAAGTTTCCGTAGGCGGCAATAATACCTTGCTCTACACTGGTCTGAATTTTCAGGGCCTTGAACTGGCAAGCAGCACCGATATTACGAGTATGACCCACCTGCACCTCGACGTGTGGACGGCCAACTCTGATATGCTCAATACCTTCCTGATCAGCACCGGGCCGATAGAGACGCCTTTTGCCTTGACCGTTCCAACATCAGGCTGGTCCAGCGTCGATATTCCACTCACCAACTTCGCTCCCGTCGACCTGGCGGATTTGATTCAGTTCAAGTTCGATGGTAATGGTGATATTTATCTGGACAATATTTATTTCTACAAGGAAGGCAATACCGGAGGCGGTGACGAGCCTACCGTCGGTGCACCGATGCCTGGCTACGATGCTGCCGATGTCATCGCTGTATTCAGCGACAGCTACCCCGGTATTGCGGGTACCAACCTGAATCCTGATTGGGGCCAGGCCACTGCGGTAAGTGAAGTGATGGTAGATGGCAACAACACCCTACTCTACGCTGGGCTGAACTACCAAGGTACGGAGCTGGGCGCTTCTCAGGATGTATCGAGCATGGGCTTCTTACACCTTGACTTTTGGACGGCCAATTCTACAGAACTCCGGGTGTTTATCATCAGTACTGGCCCCGTGGAAACGCCTTACTCTTTGACAGTCCCCACATCGGGCAACTGGACGAGTATAGACATTCCGCTGTCCGAGTTCGATCCGGTTGATTTGAAGGATGTCTTCCAGCTGAAGGTTGAAGGTGATGGTGACATTTATCTAGATAATATTCTCTTTCGTAAATAAATAATGCTCAATAAAATGAAAATAATCAATTCGATTTTGGCAAAAAGTGCGCTGTTGTTGATTGCAGTACTCGGCTTCTGGAGCTGTGAGAACGACAATCAGATTGAGGAGCGCAGTTGGCAACTGGTTTGGGAGGATGAGTTTGATGGGCCAGCGGGCCAGTCGCCTGACTCAGCGAAGTGGACTTATGACATTGGTACAGATTGGGGGAACGCCCAGTTGGAGTTTGATACGGACCGTCCGGAGAACGTTTCTATGGATGGCGAAGGCAACCTGGCGATTATTGCCCGTCGGGAGAACTTTGGAGGCTCGGCCTTCACCTCGGCGCGCATCACGACGCAGAACCTCTTCGACCAGGCTTACGGTCGTTTTGAGGCCCGCATCAAGATGCCCTGGGGGCCTGGTATTTGGCCTGCTTTCTGGCTGTTGGGTTCTGATATTACGACGGTAGGCTGGCCACAGTGTGGCGAGATTGACATTATGGAGTACCGTGGTCAGGAGCCTAATATCATCCACGGTTCCGTTCACGGCCCGGGTTATTCTGGCGGCGAAGCCGTTACTAAAGCCTTTGCTTTCGAGCAGGGTCGTTTCGATACCAATTTCCATGTTTTTGCGGTGGAATGGGGCGAAGATTACATCGATTACTTCGTTGATGATGAGGTCTACTTCCGCGTACGTCCTGGCGACGTAGATGGCGAGTGGGTGTACGATCATCCTTTCTACATCATCCTGAATGTAGCGGTGGGCGGTAATTATGTTGGCTTTCCAACCCCCCAAACACCCTTCCCTCAGACCATGCTAGTGGACTATGTGCGGGTATATAAGGAAGCTGGAAGCTAATCCGTTCATCCGCTTCGAGCTGCCTGTCCAACCCAGGGTAATTAATTTGAAGTTTTTTACTTAAGCAACCAAATAGTGTAAAGGAAAAGATGTCACTTTCGGCATTCTTTTCCTGCACACGCTTATGCCTAAGCACTCAATTCTTAAATAATACTCCTTGACAAAACGCCTATCTACCTTGTCGAAGGGGGGTAAATTTTTCAAAATGAGGACAAACACAACCAACCTTTTCATATTAACCTTATTGCTTATGCTCAGCGCCTGCACCTCTGTCGACCCACTAGAAGTCGAGGTTTACGAAACTTCTGCTAACGGCCATCAGCTCCAAAAAGTCGTTGATTTCTCTGCTGGAGAGCAGCCGGTGCGTTTAAATATTATACCAGACAAAACTTTTCAAACCATCACGGGCTTTGGAGGCTCCTTTACAGAAGCCTCCGCCAGCCTGTTGAACAGACTGAGCAAGCCCAATCGCGAAAAAATCCTCAATGCTTATTTTGGCGAGAGCGGGGCCAACTACTCGCTCACCCGTACGCACATGAACTCTTGCGACTTTTCTTTGTCCAACTACTCTTATGCTCCACTGGAGGACGACAAGGAGCTGACCAGCTTTACCATAGACGAAGATCGCGACGATCTCATCCCGATGATCAAGGAGGCTATGGCAATTTCTAAAGATGGCTTCAAAATTCTCTCTTCTCCTTGGACCGCTCCCCCTTGGATGAAAGACAACAAGGACTGGCGCGGTGGTAAATTACTGCCGGAATACTACGACAGCTGGGCCTTATTTTTTTCTAAATACCTGGAAGCTTACAAAGCCGAAGGGATCGACATCTGGGGTTTTACGGTAGAGAATGAGCCACTGGGCAATAACAACAACTGGGAAAGTATGCACTACACACCAGAAGAGATGACGGAATTTGTCAAAAATCACCTTGGCCCTCAGCTGGAAAAAGACGGACACGATGTAGTGGTACTGGGCTACGATCAGAATCGCGGGGAGGAATTAAAGGAATGGGTAGATGCCATGTACAAGGATGAAGCTTCGGCGAAGTACTTTGATGGTACGGCCGTACACTGGTATGCCAGCACTTTCGATTGGTTTCCCAAATCTCTGCAATATGCTCACGATGCCGCACCAGATAAATACTTGATTCAGTCCGAAGCCTGCGTTGATGCAGAAGTCCCTAAGTGGCAAGAAGATGCCTGGTACTGGTCGAAAGAGGCGACCGATTGGGGCTGGGATTGGGCGCCCGAGCACGAGAAAAAAATGCATCCCAAGTACGTTCCCGTCTATCGCTACGCACGCGATATTATTGGCTGTTTGAATAATTGGGTAGATGGTTGGGTAGACTGGAATATGGTGCTGGATCGCCAAGGTGGCCCTAACTGGTTTAAGAACTGGTGTGTCGCTCCCGTCATCGTCGATCCGGACCAAGATGAAATATATTTCACCCCACTTTACTATACCCTCAGTCATTTCAGCAAGTACATCCGTCCCGGAGCCAAAAGAATCGATTTCGAATTATCCGACGAAGAACTGATGGCTACAGCCGCACAAAACCCCGATGGTTCGATCAGCGTAGTTGTTCTCAATCAGGGAACGGCTGCCAAGGACATTGCGCTATCACTAAACGAAAAATCAACCGCTATCACTATCAATCCACAAGCCATTCAGACCATCATTATTCCACAATCAGTAAAATAACGCAGCCCTTTTACGCTAAATAAAACGCTATACTATGACTCAACACAAAACGAAAGCTAAAGATATTGTACCCTTTGGGCAAAAGGCTGCCTTCGGCGCCGGCCACCTGGTCAATAACCTGCTCCCCGGCGCACTTGGCATCTTCATGTTCTTCTTGCTGACCGCCTTTGGCATGGACCCCTTTTTGGCAGGTTTACTGGGAGGCTTACCCCGGCTGTTTGATGCCCTGACCGACCCAGTCATGGGATTTATATCTGACAATACCAGCTCCAAATATGGCCGCAGACGACCCTACATTTTTGTTGGGGCCATCCTGAGCGGGGTCTTATTCGCTGTGCTGTGGCAACTCGATGAAAACAACAGTCAAACTTATAACTTCTGGTATTTCTTGCTCATCTCTCTGGTCTATCTAATTGGCAATACCATCTTTTCTACCCCGCTGATTGGATTAGGATATGAAATGACCTCCGACTATAATGAACGTACACGCTTAATGGGTTTCTCGCAAATCGTTGGGCAGGTCGCCTGGATGATTGTCCCTTGGTTTTGGGTCCTCATTGCCAATAAGGACTTATTTGAAACCCAGGCTGTTGGTGTTCGGCAGCTTTCGATCATTGTAGGTGGCCTCTGTATTATCCTGGGTATATTACCCGCCATTTTTTGTCGAGGTATGGATTCTAGCAATATGGCTAATCGTAAAGAAATATCGCTCAGTACGATGTTTTCCAATCTAAGTGATCTTTTCCAGGGTATCAAGGAAGTTGCTAAAAACAAGCCCTTCATGAAGCTCTGTGGTGCGACATTCTTGGTTTTCAACGGCTTTCAGATGGTCGCTTCCTTCAGCTTCTTCATCATCGTTTTTTATATGTTCAATGGTGATTACGAAATGGCAGGGAATTGGCCCGCCTGGTTTTCCACTGTTACTGCTTTTGCTACTGCGTTTTTGGTCATCCCTATTATTACGTGGATGTCCAATACATGGGGAAAGCGCAAGGCTTTCATCGTTTCAACAGCGATTTCTATTGTAGGTTACATCCTGAAATGGTGGGGCTTTGATCCAGGAAATCCCTGGCTGATCTTCATGCCTGTTCCGATGATGGCCTTCGGCCTCGGAGGCTTATTTACCCTTATGATGAGTATGACAGCTGATGTCTGTGATCTGGACGAATTAGAAAATGGTATGCCGCGAAAAGAAGGAACCTTCGGTGCCATTTACTGGTGGATGGTCAAATTGGGTCAAGCCATTGCCTTGGTCCTGGGAGGACTGGTATTAAAGCTGGTTGGCTTCGATCAAAGTGCAACGGTACAAGCAGCGGATACCATGATGAATCTACGCATTGCCGACATTGTAATTCCAGCGTTGACCGCCGGGCTAGCCATTTTGGTGATGTGGAACTACAGCTTAAATGAAGAAAGGGCCCGAGAGATCAAAGCGGAGCTGGTGGAGCGCCGAGGAGAATTGTAAACCAACATAAATAGAACTTAAGAATGTCTTTTAAATCCGAGAAAACTATGGCTCTCAGCGGGCTGGACTACAGTAATTATTCGACTGAGGAGATCAAAAAGCTATTCGCCGAGCTGCTTGCCGAAGGTATGCACGGTATCTGCTTCAGCGCCTACCTAGAAGGGCAAAAACCAGGCGATGTATTGACCGAGGAGCAGGTACGACAGCGGATGCTGATTCTTCAGCCTTACACTAAGTGGATTCGTTCTTTTTCTTGTATTGAAGGGAATGAATGGATTCCAAAAATTGCCAAGGAATTGGGCATCAAAACCCTGGTCGGTGCCTGGCTGGGAAATGATAAGGACAAGAACGAGGAAGAAATCGAACAGCTGATTGCGCTGGCGAAGGAGGGGCTTGTCAACATCGCCGCGGTAGGCAATGAAGTTCTTTACCGTAATGACTTGACGGCGGAAGAACTGCTGGGCTATATCCACCGCGTTAAGGCGGCGCTGCCGGATATTCCGGTGGGTTATGTGGATGCCTACTACGAATTCCGCGACCACCCCGAAATTTCGCAGGCCTGCGATGTGATTTTGGCCAATTGCTACCCTTACTGGGAGGGCTGCCATATGGACTATTCACTGGTGTATATGAAGCAGATGTTCCAGCAGGCGGTGCAGGCCGGAGGCGGTAAGAAGGTGATCATTTCGGAGACGGGCTGGCCCAGCCAGGGCAGCAATTGTAAGGCGGCGGAGCCCGGCGAGCTGAATGCGATGAAGTATTTTATCAATGCCCAGCAGTGGTCGGCCGCCGAGGATATTGAGATTTTTTACTTTACTTCTTTTGATGAGTCGTGGAAGGTTGGATCTGAAGGGGATGTAGGCGCTTATTGGGGTTTGTGGGATCAGAATGGGGAGTTGAAGTTTTAGTGGGATTATGGGGAGGTAGGACTGGGAACTAAGTGGAAAAAGAGGCTGGGGGTATAGTTCTGTCTGTGTCGTTTGTTGTACCGTCTGGTTTGTATCGTTTGTATCGTACTATTTGTATCGTTTGTATCGTACTGGAAAGAGTTGCCCCTTTGAGGGAGGGCCCACCCACTTGCCACCGCCGCCAATCCGCCTCGCTGAAATTGAAGTCCCGACCATAGCTGGTCAGTCCTTGCGAGGCGAATTGCAAGAATTCCATTTCTGCTAAAGATGGCATCTCTTGTCTTTCCAGGCCTTTAGAAGGCAAGAGAAGTATGTCATAAAAGGAGCTGCCAGAGCAATCGACGAAGTGAAAATGCTAAAGTAGGCAATGGCAACAATCGAAACTAAAAGTAATATACCACAAATTGTTGGAAACAAAAATAATAGCCTAACGTTTTCTAGAAAAATGTAGGCTTTTTTATTGTCTTAGAATACGATAACGACCTAATCAAGCTGTACCTAACAAACAATCTTTATAATCAATGAGCAATTCTCCATCCCTATTATTCGAACACGCTCCGGCGATCTGCTACTCAGGTTATCGCGAAGGTCAGCAGCCGGGTGGCCCCTACCCTAGCTACGAACAGATCAAAGAGGATTTGTTGATGCTTCACGGGCATTGGAAATACCTGAGGCTGTACGATTGCGATCCGCACAGTGAACGGGTCCTCCAAGTCATTCACCAGGAGCAACTGGATTTTAAGATGATGCTGGGGGCCTACATCGTCGCTGAGGCCAATAATCCCAGCTGCCCCTGGGGCGGTGGCGTCTATCCAGAAGAGGTGCTCCAAACCAATCGGATTCAAAACGAACGACAGGTTCAGCGCCTCATCGAACAGGCCCTGCAATATCCCGACATTATTTCTTCTCTTTCGGTGGGCAATGAGGCCTGCGTGGAGTGGACGGACCACCTCGTGCCCGTTGAGCGCGTCATTCACTTCGCACAAATGGTGCAAGCCCAGGCTCCCCAGCCCGTCACCTTTTGCGAAAACTATGTCCCCTGGCTCGGCGCTCTCCAACCGCTGGGCAAGGTCCTTGATTTCCTCTCCATCCACACCTACCCCGTCTGGGAATACAAGAGCATCGATGAGGCCCTGGCCTACACCAAAGACAACTATTACACCGTCGCCCAGACCTACCCCAACAAGCCCATCGTCATCACCGAAGCAGGCTGGACAACCAACTCCAACGGCCACGGCATCCCATCAGAGCATGCCAACGAGCACTTCCAAAAGATTTACTATGACCAATTGATGGAATGGACCAATGCCGAGGGCATCCTGACTTTCATCTTTGAAGCCTTTGATGAACCCTGGAAAGGCTCCCCCGACCCTTTGGAGCCGGAGAAGCATTGGGGCTTGTATAAAGTGGATCGCCGGGCGAAGGCGGCGGTGCAATAAGAGGCTAGTTAGCCAGCGATCTGGCGATGAATTCATTCAGCGAAACATCGGTCCTCTTCTCGTCCTCCAGCATTTGACTGAGCTCGGCCTGGATTTGGCTTTTACCTAATGCCTGAGCAAACAACATACAGCTGTTGTAACCTGCAATATCGTGGTGGTTGATGTGTTGAATAGAAATAGCAATTCCCTGATTGACGATTTCACTGTTTTCCGTGTAGCCGACCAGCTCGTGGGCCTCATGGATCAGCCCCGCTGTTCCTTCACACTGTTCTCCGTTGGGATCTTCACCAAGTGTGGAGAAAATATTCGCCAATTTTTGCTGATGCCTTTGATTAGCTTCAATATCTTTTTGTAGGATGAGCTTCAATTCTTCGGCGGTACAAGCCTCGGCCAGTTGTTTAAAAGCCAGCGCCTGCTGGGTCGCCGCATCATATCGATCTTGTAATTGCTCGATAAATAGATCGTTCAAATTTTGAATCTTCTTCATGTTCTTATGATTTATGGTTTTATTGGTTGGTGAAATAGGACTTCCTAATTTCATTCGATCCAAAATTAGGCGTTGAAGAAGGTCGATTTCCTAATATTTGTCAACTGAACCATTGATGTTTATCAGTCCAGGGCTTGCCTAGTGGTCTTCAAAAAATAGCTGGCTCACCGCTTGATCACTTCAGTGAAGAGGAGATGCTTTTCGTTGCGTAATTGGAGGAAAGACAGGCCACCGCTGTAGGAGCTTACGCTACAGCGGCTTATTCTAGCTTTACAATTCGCTGACTGTACTGCTCCGTTCCGACCAGCATGACCAGCCAATAAATCCCCTCTGCAAAGGATTGCAGCTGCAGAGTATGCCTTGGCGTACTGACCTGCTCCACCCGGATTCGTTGCCCGAGGGCATTGAAGAGGTGTATCTCGTAATCGACGAAGGGGGTTTCGACGATGAGGTGCTCTTGGGCGTGGAGCGGGTTGGGGTATATTTTGATGCCAAGGGCGGCGAGGTCTCGGGTAGCGTTGGGGCAGTCCAGTAAGATGTCGTAGGAGGCCGTGTCGGTGCAGCCGTTGCTGTCGGTGATGGTCAGTTGGTAGCTGCCAGCGTTGGCCGATAGTTGGGCAGTGGTAGTGCTATCGCTCCACAGGTATTGATAGGGCGCTGTGCCGCCGGTGGCTTCGATTTCGAGGGTGCCGGCGGCATCGCAGGTTTCGGGGGTGTTGCTGAGGAGCGTAGCGACGAGCGGTGCGGGCGCTGTGATGGTGAAGAGCAGGGTATCTCGGTGGCCAACGGAGTCGACGATCGTTAGGGTATAGCTGCCGGCGGCCAGGGCGCTGAGGGCAATGCTGCTGCTGTCGGCAGGCGCTTGGGCAACGAGCTGACCGTCGAGGAAGGCTTCGTAGCTACCGGCTAGCCCACTGATGTCAAAGCTCGCGGTTCCCGTCGAATCACCGGCGCAGCGCAGCGGGCGGATCAAATTGGCCAATAGCTGCAGGCTGTCAGAAAAGTTGAGGCTGGACACCAGATTATTCTCGGTGGTATTGGTGATGATCGGCGCATTGAAGTCAAAGAAAATCGCAGCCGTATTTTCAATAATCGTCATCTCACTCAAGCCTTCTTTCGGGCTGATGCGAAAAGAAACATAGCCGTGACTGAGTGGTTCATTGGTGGTACTATCGGGTAATAGGATATTGCGGAATTCGAAGGTCAGCAGGCCACTGCTGTCCAATGAGGAAGTGTAAGCATGGCTAGCGCCAATGATTTCTAGGCTATTCCAATCCAGGTTGGCATCCAATTGATCGGTAATGACCACATTAAAGGCCGTATCATTCCCCGTATTCTGAAACCGAATGGTGTACTCCAGCTCTTCTCCAAACAGGGTATAATTTTCTGGATAATCATCAAGACGATTCGGACTCACCAGCTTATCGTTGGGATCAATCGCACAGCGGATTCTAGAACTATAGATGTGTTGATTGATATAGGTCGAATCCGCCAGCGTATCGTTTACTTCAACAATCGTTTCAAAGTCATAGATCAGACCGGTGGCAAATTTATTAGGCATCTTCAATAGCAGCCCAATTTCTTCTTTACTAAAGGGGTAGAGATTAGAAAAATGCCAGTCTAGCGTATCGCCATAAATACTGTCGGGATCAATGGAAGCACTGATAAACTCGACATCAGAAGGTTTGACCAGGCGGACCGTACCGCTGGCGATGCGCGTACCCGTATTGTGATAATCTAACCAAAAAGGAACCTCAAAACTGCAGCGAGTAGGGGCCGAAGTCAGGAAAGGCTCAATACTCAGGGTATCGATAGTAGGGTAAAAACCAAACTGGTAGTTGTATTCCTGCGCTGCCGTATCGACGAAGATGTTGTAAGTCATAGAATCCGTAGTTAACTCCCAGAGCGGAGGCGACTGATAGCCAAGCTCATAGCTCCCCGGATTAACCACATATCTAAAAATACCCGTCGTATCGGAGAAGGACAATAGGGACAAGGGATTGAGAATGGTCGTAAAATTATTCAAGCCTCTCTCCAAACTATCCAACTGCTTATTGCGATTTTCATCAAAAAAACAACGGCCCCGAATCACGGGTTGAGCGACGAGGTTTTTGCGCCAATTGAAGGTGTAATTGTACGGAAAAGAATTCGTAATTGTGTAAAAAATATCAAGGTCAAAATCGCCATCAAAATCACCGACTGCCATTGCGTCAATACGGTTAAAGTCGATGGGCTTTTTCATACGGATCTTTTCTACGGGCGCAAAAGTGGCGATAGAATCCTGCAAGCTCCAATACAGATTCTCATCCCCCAAATATCCCAATAACAAATCAGGCAAGTAGTCGTTATTGGCATCCATGAGCTGATAGAATTCAATATTTTGCCCTACAGACCAGTTGAGTAAATCGTAACCACTACCATTATTTTGGTAATACAAAAACTGATTGATGGCCCCGTTAGAGGAGTTGGTCACGATAAAAAAGTCCTGATCATTATCCAGGTCCAGATCGAGATGAGCGATGTATTCTAGTTTGCGCGAATTGATGGTCAGCAGGGTATTCGGAGTAGAAAAATTTCCCCCAGTATTTTCTATCCAATACAAAACCGTCGTACTCCCGCTGGATCGTTCCTCATTAAAAACAACATCCATATCCCCATCCTCATCGACATCAGCAATCGCAATATTACTGACGTAGGGGCCAGGATTCTGCGGATCGTAAATCACCCGATCCGCCGTATCAAAAAGACCATCACCATTCCTATTTTCAATCCAGCGAATGTCTCGTGATGTTATCCCATTCGATTTCACAATATCCGTATCGCCATCACCATCAACGTCCGTTAAAAACACTTGAATGATATGATCTCCCCCACTATAGTCTGCCAGAAAAAAGCTCGACATGGTTCCATCTCCTTCCGCTTCGTACCATCCGACATAACGCTCATAATGCATCAGCAAGTCCTCCCTTCCATCGCCATTCATATCCGCTGAATGAATATCCTTTACGGTCCCAAAGTCCGGGCTCTGCACCAGCAAACCAACCTCTGTAAACTGAACATCAAAGTCTCCGTCCAGGTCATTACGGTACCAATACACCCCACTGCCTCTGGCCGCCAGCAGATCCATATCCCCATCCAAATCCACATCAAAGCGATGCAGTAAAGTGGCAACATTCTCCTCTCTAATATCGATCAACTGCTGCACATTTCCGAAGGGCTGCCCCCCGACATTCTGCGTAGCTTTGTAGCGTCCCGCCTGCAACAAGTCCGCGACCCCATCGCCATCAACATCTCCAAACTGCGTATTGGCATACAGCTCTCCTCGATTAAAATCATTGTAAATACGAGCCTCAGAAAAATCGCCGCGCCCATCCAGGTTTTCAAACCAAACCGTAGAAGTCGCCGCATCTAAATCACCGTCGCCATCCAAATCTTCCAGAAAAATATGGGTCAGTCCGGGCTCGACAGAAGAGCTGGTTTCGTCAAAAGAACCGAGCAGCGTCGGCATGCTCAGCGAGTCCGTACCGGGTATGCCGGCGTACCAATTCAGGCTAAAGGCAGAGTAAAAGATAGTACCAAACTGCTCGACCAACAAGACATCTTCTGTTCCATCCTGATTGATGTCTCCGAACCTTAGCTCTGCTCGACTAGAGACATTACCTAACAAGGAATCAGGTGCAGCGAAACTGGCCGAGCCGTCGTTGAGGATATACTGCAACGGCGTTGCTCCATCACCGATGACCCAGGGCAAAGTCCCCCCGCCAATGAAGAGATCAAGGTCATTGTCATTATCAAAATCGATGGCATTGACTCCGTTGATGAGATGAGGATAATCGCTGACCAGTTCTTGTCTTGCCGCATAAGTGCCGGAGGCGGGCAGGTATTCATAATAGGCCAGATAGTTCTCGCGGTAGCCGTAGCCGTAGAGGTCTTCGAAGCCATCGCCATTGAGGTCGGCCGCCTTAAAGTAGTCCAGCCGACTGAAGTTATCATCGATGCTTAGTATGCGGACAGTTTGCAGATTTTCCAGCTCGTATACCCGCTTATCGACAACAAAATCTAAATCATCATCATTGCCATGATCGAAAAATTGCACCCTCAAATCGCTGGTTTCGTCTTCAGGTAAAAGAAGGTCACCGATGATCCGTTCACTAGCAAAATTGCCGCGACCGTCGTAGTTTTCTTTCCAGAAAAAGTGGTCTTGTTGTTTACCAAAGTAATCCAAGTCATCGTCCCCATCAAAGTCAATATAAGCCCCAAAGCGAATACCATCCTGTGAGTTGATGTAGGCCCGATTGTCGCGATCAAACCCAGTGCTCGTCTGCTCGTATTGTACCACAGCATTAGGGTTCCTGAAGCTGCTAGAGGCAGGGTGGTCGTCCCATCCTTGCAAATAGACCAAGTCCTTGAGGCCATCGCCGGAAATATCTTCATAGAACAAGGTACGAGGCAAAGCTACTCCCTCTAATAAGGACTTGACCTCCGTAAAGCTGCCATTATCGTTCTCTACCCAGTGAATGGTTTGGTTGGTGGAAAAACTGATGACGAGGTCTTCGTCGCCATCGCCGTCAATATCCTGGGTGCTGATCAGTTCAAAATCATCGGGGTGGCTAAAAATAGCGCCAAGATTCTCAAAATCTCCATTGTTGAACCGCAAGGCTTTGACGTCCTCTTCATTAGGTGTCGCTTGATAAAAGATGTACGTCTGCCCGTTTTGGTTGAGATCGCTAGCCATAGGAAAAGTATAGCGCAGCCCAAAGTCTTCAAAAATACTTCTCGGCGCTTGGAGGACACCATTGACATTTTCGATCCAGGCAATGACATTATTCCCACTAGAAGGATCATTGATGAAAATAATATCCTGGTCACCATCTGCGCCCACATCGGTAGTCGTCAATTTCACCCGGTTGGAAAAAAAGCTGTAACCGCTGCCTCCAATGCTTTCGCGGGTGAATTGATCATTACCATCATTGCGCCAGTAAGCTAGTTCACCTTCATTCGGTGGTAAGCCCACAAAGTCCAGCTTCCCGTTGCCGTCAAAGTCTTCCATGAGCGTTACCTCATCGACACCAATGAAAGGGCTCCAAACATTTCTAATATCTGTCAATACCGTCCGGGCCGGGCCAAAGTCCCCTAGCCCATCCTCGTTGGGATACCAATAAACCGTACTGGCCTGCCCACTCAAAATGTCAAGATCGCCATCGGTATCCCAGTCGACCAGTTTGACAAAGGCATCATTAAACAGATTGACTTCATTGGTAGTATAGGCCGAAACCAGCTCGGGGGCCGCAAAGACGGGCTTGCCCGGCAAGTTGGCCTGCCACAAAATGCGATCGCCCTGAGTGACGATGTCCGGCAACCCATCGCCATTAATATCGCCCATATCCATTAGTCGCAAGAATCCGCTGAGATTCAGCGGCGTTTCAGCAGTGTTGCCATCTGCTTGCCAAACCATGTCCGCCACGCGATAGAGCTTGTTGTTTTGTCGGTAGATAAAATCATCTTTCCCATCACCATCCAAATCCTCGATGATCACATTTTCGATAGGCCGGCCCTCCAGGAAAGGCAGCCAGGTACTGTGAATATTATCGGCTTTGCCCTCCAGCCAAAAGACATCACCTTCGTCGTGCAGCAATACATCTGCAAAGGTATCTTGATTGAGCTGGGCTACAAAGAAGGTAAAGTCCGAGCTGATACTTCCTGCTACAGCATTATAGTCGGACTCAAAAGTATTATTGATCGTCTTTCTGTACCACCTCAGCGGATCGACTGCATTATCAACCAATAGGAGCAAGTCCCTTTTGTTGTCGTGATCAATATCCAGAAATTCAATTTTTTTGATGAGTTGGGAAGTACTATTCGAAACATTGATGATGACTTGAGGTGAAGCAAAATTACCCTGTCCATCCAAATGCTCTACCCAATAGAGATCAGAAGAACGGCTGAAAAAGACATCGAGGTCGCCATCTTCATCAAAGTCTTCCAAGACTGCATAGTTGATCAGATTGTTGGTACTAGAATTCGTTAGGTTGGACCGCTGAGTAAAATTGCCCGATCCATCATTTTGGAACCAGGCGATGCTGCGAAAAGTCGTGTTGACCCTCGCCGTTTGACCCATAAAATCCATATCTCCGTCTTGATCTATATCGGCAAAAGTGAGCGCAGCATCTCCAAGCCTTCCCAAAAAACGAGGGGCCTCGAAAGTCATATTCCCCAGGTTGGGGAGCCAGAGTAGAGAGTCCTGATCGTAGGGATTGAAGATGATGTCCAGCGTTCCGTTGGCATCCAAATCATAGAGGTTGACCCGCTCGGCAATACGCCCAAGATACTCCCCGGCCTCGAAGGTGCCGTCGGCCTGCTGCCGGTACCATTGCATCTCACTCGACAGGATGTCCTTGCGGCCGTCTCCGTCGAGATCTCCAACCTGAAATTGTTGAAAAAAGCCCGATTCCGTTAAGCGAATCTCTTCACCAAATTGGGCATTTAAAGGAAAGTATAGGGCCAACAACAGGCCGATTGTAGTGGATATTTTTCTTATTGACATAGCCATACATTTAATTATTGTCCTCCCCATGAATAGGTTCTGAAGGATGACAACATTTCATCAGATAAACGGTACGAAATTGACACCATAAGTCCGGATAGACAGCGTGGACGAACCGTTTGAGCAACTGTTGGACAGTTCTCAGGCTCTTTTTAGGTGTGTAGAGGTAGTCTGCTTCTGACGGGCGGTCCCTTAGGGCCTCGCTGCTAGTCGAGAAGTAGAAATCCGTATAGCCAGGTCGTTAAAACTAATACAAAAAACGGTGTTTTTGGGGAATAAGTCAAGCATTCATCATTTACTGTTTGATGACCTTCGCGGCGATCCGTTGCTTACCAATATTTATATGAAGGAAATAAAGCCCGCTGCTGTAGCGGCTGAGGTCGAGTCGCTGCGCTCCTCCGGTGAAGGCTTGCTGAAGCAGCAGCCGGCCGGTGGCATCGAGCAGTTGTAGCTGCCCGGTGCTGGTGGGAGTGCTTTGCAGGTGGAGCCAGTTGGTGGTAGGATTCGGGAAAATATGCAGCTCGCCACCCTTTGCTAATTCAAAGGTGGAGACTAACTCGCTGACCAAGATATTTTGTGTGGTATTGGTGACGATTGGCGGATTGAGGTCGAAGTAAATACTGGCGGTGTTGTGTACGGGCGTCTGTTCGGGCAGGCCCTCGAAGGGACGAATCGCAAAGCTGACATAGCCCTGGCTACCTTCCAGATCAGAGGTGCTGTCGGGCAGAAAGATATTGTCAAACTGAAAGATCAAATGGCGATCATCCTCAAAGATCGTCTGCAATTGCTCGGGGTGGCTAGTACCCAGCAATTCGAAGGTACTGGGATCAAGCAGCTCATCGAGTGTATCGCGAATCAAGACATCAAAGGCTACATCGTTGCCCGTATTCTGAAAGCGGATGGTGTAGAGCAGGGTTTCCTCAAAAAGCGTATAATTATTCTCCCGTTGTGGATTGACCAGTTTATCGTTGGGATCGTAGGAACAGCGGATTTCGGGGGTGTAGACGAAGGGAGGACTCTGGTAGCTTCCGTTGTCATCCCGAAAAGAGGTGTAGGCTTCAAAACGCAGTTGATCGCCAAGGCCAATTTGCGGAGGGCCAGGGATGCCAACGTAGGCAGTTTGGGAGAAAGAAAAGCCCGGAAATAAGTTGGTGAATTTCCAGCCGTATACATGGGCTCCTACAGTGGTATCAGGATTTTGTAAAAAGTCAATAGAATCGATTCCAGGGTCGGTCTCCAACCAGAGGATGCCCGATGGCAGGAATGTCGTTCCGGTATTTTTAAAATAGAGATCGAAGGGAACCGAGGTATTACAACGAGTGCGCGCGGAGCTGATGCTGCTGATCCCTTCCGATTTTTCAACTGTTGGCCGAAGACCAAAGTAAAAGGTATCAATTGTGGTTGCCCCAGCCAAATCAATCTGAAAAGCGTAGGACAGCGAATCCGTCGTTAGTTGCCAATCTGGCAGGGCCGCTATATCCAATTCCATTCGATAATCTCCTTCTAACAAATAAAGAACGCCCCCATCATCAGCATCCGAAAAATGGACCGTTTCCGAAGGAGAAAGTCGTATTCTACCATTTGGATAAATCTGCTCTGTGCCGTCAAATTGCTTATTCTCATTGTCGTCTCGAAAGATGAAAAAATAAACAGGACTAAAACCTGTACACCCGGCCAATACTTCCTCCCGAGAGCCACATCCAGTGGCGTTCCCATCGATGGTATATTGACCATTATCCGTTATATATTGACACAGAAAACGGGTATTACAAACGGAGAGCATAGGATTGTTGGTAATCGTTACAGCGATAACATCGGCAGGATTTAATTGATCCAATTCCACCAGGCGCTCCAACAATGGATTATTTTCAATATTAATAAATCGGACAGCGGCTAAATTACCAAGTCCATTCAAATTTTGCAGAGCAGCATTATTCACAATTTGCATCCGAGAATCTATGGATACTAGCCCCGACAAACTTCGTAAGTCTGTAAGTTGAGGACAATTTCGTATGTTCAGATTACCCACTTCTCGTAAATTTTCTAAACCCTCAAGAGAAGTGATATTTTCCCCGTCGATCAACAATTCGACAGTCACGGATTCGAGTTGCTTTAAAGCGCTGATCGAAGTTAAGTTCCCGTTTTCAATTAAGCCCAAATTTCCGCCTATTGTCCTCAAGGCCTCCAGTCCTTTCAGTGAATTCAGTTGAAAATTGTGCATAATTCCTAGCAAACTACTAATCGTCTGCAAACTATCCAGCCCCGATAAATCCTGTAACACTGGATTCTCCGTGATGATCAAATTCCGCAGTGTTCGGGTGTGATGCAAGCGAGGAAGATGACGCAGGCTATCATTTGCACTAATCGTCAAAGAACCTATCCTTAGCGGGCTCTGCTCCAGGGCCGTCATATCCGTCAAGAGCGGACAATGAGTAATATATAATTCCTCATTGACACGTTCCAGGCTACTCAAGCCCTCCAAAGAAGTCAAGAGCGGAAGAAACGTTATGCTCAGGGTTTGTCTCACTGTTTTTAATTGCCGCAGCCCCGCCAGGCTGTTCAGTCGTGCATTACCGGTGATCGACAGGTCTGTCCCGACATAGGATAACAGCTCCAAGCCCGCCAGGCTTTCCAGCGAGTCATTGTCTATAATTTGAAAACTACCGAAGGCAGATTCCAGGTTGACGAAGCCGGCAAGCGACTTTAGCCTTGGATTATGTTGTAATTCTATCTTATTTCCAATGCCTTGCAGTCCCTCCAATCCCTCTAGTGAAACCAGATTGCTATCCGATTTAATTACCAGACCACCGGCAATCTCCGTCAATAGATTCAAGCCCAACAATGAGGACAGCGCATCATTGTCTTCCACCCTCATCTCAAACTCAACAGTAGTCAGCTGCTCCAAGCCTGTAAAATCCTTCAAGGAATCCAGTCCCTCAACAGTGAAGTATCCCATCGTTTCCAGCTGATTCAAGCCTTGTAGATTGGTAATAGCGCCCGAGCGTTGCTCTTGCAGCGTTAAGCGCCCTGCAACTTTAGTGATACCGGGGTAATTGATGGAAAAACTGTCAATCTGTCCTTGAGTACTTAGGGTGACATCTCCCCAGAAAGTAGTTTGTGCAGAGACGTTGAGAAAGGAAAAAAAGAATAATAAAATAAAGCAAACCGCTCGCATAGCTTTGAAGTTGATTGATGGGATAATAATTCACTACAAAAGACGGGGATTTTGGGGAATAATGCAAGGTAATTAGCTGGGGTTTTCCATTCCATAATATTCCATGGCCTTCTGCTTGAGCGGGTTAGTATTCCATGCCGACCATTCGTTCGTATAGGGATTATAACCACACTTTAATGGCTTACTGTGAATGTCTTCAGGATTTTCCACATAGGCGCGACAGTCCGTACAGATATATCGAAACTCACAGTCTTTACAGACATGGATTTTGTCTTTATGGATATTCCAGTATCGTTTAAAATCTGGATGATGGAGGGCTGCTCCTAAGGTCGTATCTTTGATGTTTCCGTAAGACCTCGGCATGGAAGGACAATTTCGAATGTCTCCTTTGCTGTCGATGGATATTTTTTTATTCAGGCAGGAATTGAACTGCGTGGATTCCGTCAAGGACTCCAAATTGACATGAAAATAGTGATGACTGATGACTCCACAGCTAATTTTGGGGTAAATATGCTCCAGCAGAAAAATAAGATTACCAACTAGGTTTTCTCTATTGGTAAAATATCGGTTCTCCGGTGCACCGTAGGAAATGATACCGGAAACACGGGGGAAATCTTTGACAAATCCTTTGAGTTCTTCCTGACTTAAGGTGTCATTATAGGGCATGAGTATTTCGCAGGAAGAGATGCGAGATTGTTTTAACTGTTGGACAATCTTGCTCAGCCACGCAAGCGATCTGGGGGTTCCAAAACACCGGATTTGCAGGTATTTGCACCCCAAATCCGAAAGTTCCTGGAAAAGGGCTTCCACAGGATAGCGCGAATAGTCATCGAAATCGACAATGGCGTTGGAGATATGACCAGGAAACTCCCATGTCCTATTGATTGCAGGAAAATTCAGGGCGCTTTCCTTCCAAAAAATGTACTCTTGTTGCTCTAAAAACCCCAGGTATTCCTCGATGTGGTGATGTTCTTCTTGCTCAAAATGACTTTTAATGTCTTCTAGCGTTTGTCCAATGAAATGATCAAGGATGTAATACAGCGCGTTAGGAATCAATTCGAATTGATTTCTTTGCAGATCACAGATTATACTCCGGTTGGCCCCTTTAACCGGCACACAGTTGGCAAATAGTTGAAGTTTAGACATGCTTTAATAATTGAAACATCTGGAGATGGGCTTAGGACTATTGGAGAGCTTGATAAAATTGGCTTGGTAGTCCGCCACCTCAATCTTACATCCCAAGTTAAATACTTTATTTTCAGTGGATTCCCAGTGGGGTAATTTGGCCTGAAAAATCGGAAAAGGAAGCGCCGCCTGTTGATCCGCAGGCAGTTGCGTGATAAAATCTTGAATCGTTTGTTCTTTCATAGCTATTGAATTAAGAATTCAGCAATTTTTTTATCGAGTTGATAGTTGCAGGGAAATCCGACCATGCCATACTGCCCAACGGGATTAACCTCTAGAAAAACATAGTCATCCTCTGGGGTGACAATCATATCAATGGACCCACAATTGAGCTTGACTTCTTTTGTAAATCGCTTTAATTTCTCTGTAAGACCAGCAGGCAGTTCGACGGGGACGTTTCTGTTGGGTTTTTGATAATTATAATTTCTGAAATCCACTGCGGTTTGGGCATCGGTTTGAGAGAAGATAGCCATCGGGTAAAAGTCATCAAAGAGAAAAAAGATCCTAAGTTCGACAAACTTCTTGATCTTATGTTGAAACAGCGATGGTAGGAAGGCATCGGGTGCATTAGCCACCAAGGATGCTGTAATTTCCTCTGTCATGGTGATGTATAGCCTCCGCTTGAACTTTAGGTCAAAAACTTCGCCGAGCGGTTTATTGATCAGTGCGGTTGGTCTAGCATGTAGTGTTCTCAATTGTTCCTTTCTGGTGAATAAATACGAAGGAGGGATACTCAATCCACATTGCCTGGCGATAAATAGGCATTGCAGTTTATTTACTTTTCGGCTTAAAAAGTTACTGATATGGGGCTTTAAGGAGAGTAGATAGTGGATAAAATCAGTTAGCACATGGATTTCATCTTTAGTCGCCATGTCAAGACCCTCTATTGTATCTGCCAAGCGGGAGTATTCAAGCTCCAACTTTAATCGACCTCTTCTGTACCAAACGGAAGTAATTTGGGCATAGCTGATTTTTTGCTCATTACAATGCAGCTCGAAATTGGCAGCGCCATCTTCTTCGATTGATAAAGCGCGAATCGCTACTTGATGATCAGGATGAATCCTGATAAACTCAGCATTATAAAACAGTAGCCAATCGATTACATCGTTGGTGCTGTTGTCGTTTTCATCACTAATTATGAGAATCATTGCTGAGTTGTTTTTTTGAAATTTTCCCCTTAGCGTCTTTTATCAGCAGATTGTAATCGCCTGGCGGTAACAACAGTGGCTTGGGGTCCTTATCCGATTGAAGTTCGATAACATCCACTGGTATGGCGGCATGCAAAGGCTCATTTTTGGGGAAAGCCATCACAATACAGGGGTAGCTGATATTGGGGGAAAGCTTGGGCTTTTGTTGGTTTCGGTCGCGGTCATTTACTTGCCAGGAGGAACGTCCATTTGAAAAAGTGGGATAGGGATGAATGACTTGCAAATCAACCATTTGTTGCAAGGAATCTTTCGCAAACGGGTTGGCTTCCCGTAGAATAAGTGCTTGCTTCTGGTCATCTAATAATACGGAGGAATGCGTAAGGATTTGAGCCAGCCCAGGCTTACTGTAAGTAACTTGTTGTATGGTAAAGGGGTCAATCGCTGAGAATTGTTTTAACCATATGGCCATAGGTTTCCACAGCCCAACTGCTTTTTCTTTCAGATGCCCCCCTCCACAAAAGACAATCGTTTTTCCTTCGATGGTTTTCAATTGTTTTTCAATATTGAAGGCTTGTGCCAAATCGCGAGCCGACATTTCAATTTGCATCTCATCAATAGAATGCTTTCTGCCCTGCGGGTCCAACATATAATACTCAGAGGTGTCCGTATCAATGGTATGGCCAAATTGCTGATACAGATAGCGCTTTGCTTTCTGGACATCTCGCAGGTCAGGTTCGTAAGCAAAGAAATGATAGCCAATTTTTTTGCCTTTCCTGAATACATCTCCATAGACTGGATCGCGGAGGTAATACCCCAATTCAACAGAAGGATAAGGCAGGTCTTTTAGTTGATCAAACTTGCTTTTATTCAAGGCTTCACAGAAGATATTACGATACCCAATTGCAAATAATTCATCCAGCAGTTGAGCTAAGAAATAGCGATGCTGGGCATACAGATGCGCTTCATTAATAATGATCAGCTGCTCCGTCACAGCTTTGTTTACAATAAAATCAATCGGATCGGCGAAGGCCGCTTTACGATGACTTTGGGCCCTTTCTAGTAAAGGCTGAAAAAAAGTAGCATCAAAGTCCTCAGAAAAGGCGACATCCTGTAGCATGGCCTTTTGGTGTTCGCCAATAAAATTCAGCGCCTCTGGGGTCATAATGTCATTGGAGGGCGCATAAATATCCAGTGTTTTCAAAGTCTTCGAAGGGTCACGGGAAGCTTGGAAATAATCAAGATCAACGACCAAGTTAACTCGGCGGTTGACCGCACGCCCAGCTGGGCTTTGGTTGGAAGCAATGGGTTGGGATTCCCCGTGTGCATGAGTGGTAAGCCAGTCTGATGGGATGCCTTTGGACAGCAACAATTGTTGGACACTTTCTGCCCTTTGCTGTGATAGTGTTAGATTATCCTCATGATTTCCGATGTTGTCCGTATGGCCGTGGATATGAATGCGAAAGCTTTGATCAAGCAATAAAAGAGAATCTATAAATTGATGAAGCTCAATTAGTTTTTCCGGAATAAGGCTACTTTCGTTAGACCTGAACAGTACATCCTGTACCGTAAATTCTATTTTTCGTTCTGGAAATAATGCCTTTTTTTCCGCATCAAAAAGCTTTCGGATAAGCACTCTGTCGAGATAATAATGAGCACTCCGCTCTTCGGGGATTTGTTTACCTTGATAGCTGTGGACCTTCCGTGCTTCCTCTGGCAAACTCACCTCTGTTTGATCAGTTGGGAAGAAATTCCCTATTAGAAAAAATTTGGCCTGATTAGGCGATCTGAAGTAGCCTGAAATTCGCTCCCACTGCCCATCAGGGCTTATCATTTTTTGGTGATTAAAATCGGGAGTCATCTGTTGAAAGGAAGTCCTTCTTTTGGGGTTAAATTCAAAATCCAACTGATGGTCCAATAGTCGTAAGCCCAGATTATTGCAAGCGATCAGGCGATCGACGTGAGAGATGTCATTTTTGGCCTTATTGCCGTAGGGGATAAATTCCTTATTATTTTCAAATCGGACTTTTCTTTTCACCCAAATTTCGAAGTAATACAATTCATCTTTTGTCAGCGGTTCCTTCAGGCTACCTTGAAGAAAGGAGAGGTAATCGTAAGTTCTGCCGTAGGGGTCATCAGCGGCAGGATCATAGATGGTCAGTCCGACAAGCGAATTAGAGGCATTTGTATGTTCAGCACCGGGAGGATGATCCTCTAGCCGAACAATATCTGGCATGATGGCAAAAGGAGAACTCCAGGATTTGAGCTTATGATTAAAGTTGTATTCCCGATCAAGCCGACTAGAGTATCTATCGAGTGGCAGGGGCACGGATGTGGACTCGAAGTCTGGATTGAGAACGAGGTTGTCTGCTTGCGAATGAAGGGATGCGGGGGTCAAAAGCCAACAGATCAGAAGGCAGCAAGAAAAGACATACTTCATTCTAAGCGCATTTTATTGATGTGGCAGCAACAGTTCAGTAGCATTGCTGAACTGTTGCCTAAGTTACTAAAATTCTACCACCTTACGTCATCCCAACTGGCACCGCTGATCGGTCCAGTAGAGTCCGTATAACTTCCATCGGAAAGGGTACGTTCGGCAGTATCAGTTCCCCAACTGGCACGAGACATGGTGTGACGTCCACCGCAAACGGTGGCAAGTTCAGCGATGACACTCTCCTCGAATTGCTCAAATTTGGAGTTGCTCAATTTTTCAAATTTCATATTCTTTTGTGTTAATATTTTGTACCTACTCTATTGCAGCCAATGGCAGGGTTTTCAGCATCCCCCTACGAAGTAACACTTCGATTCACAACGTTATTAACACAAACATAAATCAACCTACTGCCAATTTCTGGCAGTCTGAAAAAAAAGTTCGAAAGACTTTCCGGTGCCACCGTAAAGCTCTTTGGGGGTGCTATCTTTTAAGTAAAACCCAAACCGAAATTCTACATCGCACTCGTAGCAATAGCTCTGTCTGGCAATACAATAATAGATAGGCGCTTCCATATCTTTCATCATCTCGATGAGACGGTGAACAGAGCGTTCCGAAATACCTAATCTTACAGCAAGCTTTTTGGGTGTACCAGTGGATTTTAAACGAATGAGTTGATCTAGGCGCTCCACCATTTTGAGGGTAGCAAATAGTTTCATATCTTTATTATTTTAGTTTTTGCTTTATATTTATGAATAACAACGAGTGTAAACCATTATTATTTCACAACCAAATTAAACGCATTAAAGAACCTGTTGTATAAATTGAAGGTACTAATAATTGATAAAAA
>JBCDGZ010000010.1:0-85509 GCA_038750655.1 Bacteroidota bacterium
AGTAAATCGATTGTTTTCCTCCTTAGCCAATCGGTATTGGTAGTTATCAATATCGATGAACACCTCATTAGGCAGAATTTCTCCTTCTACTTTAACCTCCAACAGGTAATCTTCAAATTGCACGACCGTCAAGTCTTCTTCATCGATGACGAAAGAGAAGGGAGCGTCTTTTTCGTAAACTTTATTGTTATTGATCAATCTGGCTGTACTGTCCTTAATCATACTTGGTGCAGCGAAGAGGAGCACCAGCAACAGCAACAGAGGCGGCAGTGCATAAGGTAAGTAGCGCTTGTTTTGGGCCAGATTAATGGCAGATCGAAAAGGCACTAGCTTGATTTCTTCTGATTTTTGTTCAATACTGGCATTGATCAAAGCGGTTTGGCCCGCTTGCTTTTTCAGCTGTAAAATGTTGAGCAGCTTATCTTTTACATCCCCAAAGTGATCCCCAATAATCATGGCGGCTTGCTCGTGCGAAATCACCGTACCGAGACGGAAATAGTGCAGCAATGGTGTTAGCACCCAATAGATAAGAGCGAGCGAGCTGACGCCGATGAAAGAATAAAACATTGTCTTGCGGATGCCCGTACTGAAGAAGAAATAATGCTCCAAGAAGTTAAAAGTGAGGAAAAGTGCAACGACCAGAGCGATGGTGTATAAAGACCCCCGAATGAGGGAGTTGATATAGTACTTGCGGATGAAACGATCCAGCTTTTGGATAAGCAATTGATAGTTATCAGTCACTGCCATAAGTTTATTATTATTTTGTAGTAGGGCCAGTTAAGGTTTGCAATATAATACGCAGAAAGCAGGCCAGTTGTTGCCTAAGAGAGCCGTGGGTCATTTACTAGTCAAAACCTACAAATTAATGATTCATAAGTTAATAATCAAGGGCTGTACTATTAAAGTAAAGTTAAGGTACTTTTGGCGGACAATAAGTGGGTAATAAAAAGCCCTTTTGTACTGATTATCAATACAAAAGGGCTTTCGGGGTAATGCCTAAACGCTTCGGTTTAGAAGTTGGAATAAACCGCTTTGAGCTGAGGGTCCTTTTCCTGGGCCTTAATGTCGTTGATTAGCTCCGTAATTTTGGCGACATGACCTTTGAGTTCTTCCTGGCGAGTGGCTTCTGCGCTCTCGATTTGACTGCCATAATTCTCGCGCAGATCACTCAATGTTTTGGTGGCAGCGAAGCGTCGCCACAGCGAGCTGTTGTTAGGGTCTTTGGCCAGCTGCGCCAATCTATCAATCGCTGGTAGGACGTCGCTGTCATTGAGCTGGCTTAGAATAGCCCCATAGGCTTCAAAAAAACCAACTACCCCATACCCGTCGACTTTATTCCATTGCTTTTCGTAAAAAGGAAGATACTCCGGCTTAGGGTTCTGGGCATAAATTTCAGCTACGGCAGTAATGATATTGCCATTTTCTGCATTTTCCAACTTAGCAGCTTCTGCCAAAGCTTCCTGAGGGTTAAGCGCACTTAAGGCGTTGAGGGCGGCAGAGATAACCGGGTAGGCCGGGTCTTTGAGCGCCTTTTTGGCTGCGTCGGCGTATTGAGCATCTTCGGTAGCGCCCAATGCTCCGATAGCAGTGGCTCTGACTTGAGACTTAGGATCTGCTTGGGCGAGGAGCGCCAGTTTAGCCGCTACGCCTGGTAAATTTGGATCAACATTTCTAATCGCTCCTCTTCTTAGGCTCCAAAAAGGATCATTGATGGCCAGTGCGATGGTTTGCTGCGCCGCTTCACTCGAAGACTCACTCAAGCTGGCCAAAGCCTCTTGACGGTCTAGATAGTTAGGGGTATTTTTGTATTGAAAAATCAAAACCTCCTCCTCTTTCTCTTCATTTTTCTCTGCTAACAGAATTTTATCGGCATCCACATTAACCAATGCTGGCCTCCCGTCAACCTTAAACTCAAAAGTCTGTAGACGCTTATCGATTCTTACTTCTTCGCGGCGAACCTTACCTTGTTGATCGTAAATGTCGATGGCGATGGGAAGGATAAAAATAGGTGGATTCTGCTCTGGGTTTTGCAATTGTTCTATGCGAACGCTGGCAATATTTGTGGTTGAATCATAATCGTGCTGAATATCCAGTACTGGATGGCCGGGATTAAAGTACCATTGGTTAAAAAACCAGTTCAAGTCTTCCCCCGTCACTTCTTCGAAAGCCAGCCGCAGGTCGTGGGCCTCCACAGCAGTATACTCATTTTGCTTGAGGTAAAGGCTCAGTCCAGCCCAGAAGGCTTCGTCGCCGACGTAGTTGCGGAGCATGTGCAACACCAATCCTCCCTTATTGTAACTATGCGCATCGAACATGTCTCCTTTGTCTTTGTAGGCAAAGTAAATAAGGGGGTGAATACCGGCTTGGCGGGTGGAGCCCAGATAGCCATTCAGCTCGTTAAAACGATGCCGGTCAGCCTCTTCTTTTCCGTACTGATGCTCCAGCCACAGGTATTCGCCGTAGTTGGCAAAGCCCTCATTCATCGTCAAATTCGCCCAGCTCTCGCAGGTGACCAAGTCTCCAAACCAGTGGTGAATCATCTCGTGGGCTACGATCAGTTCATTGGTCTCCACATCAATCAGCTCTCGGTCTGTTCCCTGCATAAATTCTCCAAAAATTACCCCCGTTGTATTCTCCATAGCCCCTGATACATAGTCTCTTACGACAACCTGTGAGTACTTAGACCAAGGATATTCGTAGCCTAATTTTTCGGAGAAAAATTTCAGCATTGGAAGGGTGTTGGGGTAAATATCTCTAGCATAAGCTTCATATTCGGGTTCTACGTAATATTCCACAGGCTTGCCTTTATATTCATCTTTTACAACTGCGAATTCGCCGATGGCCAGCATGAATAGGTAAGGAGCGTGGGGTAAATCCATCTTCCAATAATCGGTGCGCGTTCCATCACTATTGGGGGTCGAGGAGATCAAGGTACCATTGGAAAGGGTTTTGAATCTATCCTCAACTGTTACGTAGGTTTCTTGCGTACAGCGCTCATTGGGTTTATCGATGGTGGGAAACCAACGCGAGTTGAATTCTGTCTCGCCCTGTGTCCAGATTTGCATGGGTTTGTCGGGAAGGCTGTTGTCAGGATTGATGAAAAAGAGTCCTTGATCCGAAGTGATTGCTGCACTACCGCCAATGGGCTGTTCGGCAGGCTTGGCGGTGTAGTCTATGCGAATTTTGTAGGTCTCATCCGCTGGAACGGTACGCCCCAGGTCGATCTTCAACTTTTTACCATCATAATCGTACTTGAGCGCCTCTTCAGAACCATCGAAGGTGACCTTGTGCAAGTCAAAGCCGACAGCATCCAATTCCAGTTGGTTAGCAGGATAAAAATAAGGCTTTAGGCTCAGTACTGCTTTGCCCAACACATACTGCTTAGGCCAGTCGAAACTTACTTCTAATCGCGTATGCAACAGATTGTTTCTGAGATGATAACTGGGTTTGTAAACAGGTAATTCATATTCCTCTGGTTTCTTCAGCTCGGTAGGCTTGGGCGCTGAGATAACCATAGTGTCCAGATCCGTATATTCTTCAATTACCTCTACTTCGTCGGGTGATTCGTTAGTATTAGTAGGTTGAGAGACTAGGGCTTTTTTGCCATTTCCGCAGCCGAATAAAAAGAAAACCAGCAGAAATGGAAGGAAATGTATTTTCATATTTACTAATTATAAATAACTCAAAAGTAGACAGATTGATGCGTTGGGACAAAATATGAACGTAGAGAATTAAAATTTGTTGGATATGTAATTTTTTTGATTATATTTGTAATAATTAACATCAAAAAGATGAATAATTCCTCTGATCCTGAGCTAAGCTACCTACGAACAATCTTTCCTCAAGCAGATGAACCTGGTGCAGCACTGCCCAATATCAATCTGCGACAATTGCGACAAATCGCAGTGGCTACGCTGCCTCCCACCCCTCAAGAATTATCACAATGTATTATTGCTCATCATCAATTTCTCAACAGCGGTGGAGCCGGCGGCTCTTGGAAGACTTTGCTGGTCAATGGTTTGGTGCTTGGCTTTTACTCGGGAGCCGAAGGCCGCCGGGGGAAGCAGGCCAGCTTTGAGCATCGCTGCCTGACGGGACTTACAGGGCTGGCCGGCCAGCAGCTGCCCTATGCCAACTGCTGCGGCACACTAGCCGAAGGCCTGGATGCCACAGCAGCGGATTTGAGCTATTGCCTTTTCTCGGATGCCTGGCTGCCGAAGGCGACCTTCGACGAAGCCCTGCTGCGGCAGAGCGACTTTTCGAGGGCCCACCTAGTCGGCGCCTCCTTCGCTGGGGCCGACCTCCGCCGCGCCGACTTTGAAAACTGTGATCTGCGAGGGGCCGACTTTAGCGGTGCCCTGCTCGCCGGCGCCCGCTTCCCGGGCGCGAACCTAGAAGGAGTGAAATACTAAAAGCTGACCACCAGCTTCTCTCTACCTACCTGTTCTGTGTCCTTCCAAAGCTCAACAAAATAAAGGCCCGCCGACCAGCTCATGACAGCTAACTCCAAATTATTGGAATAAATATCCGATTGACTAAATACAATCCTGCCCCAAATATCATAAACAATAACCTGGTGAGCTTTATGCTCAGGGTTAAAGAATGAGAGCGTAGAAAACTCCTGGGTGGGGTTAGGAAAAACTTTGAGATGGGACAATTGCGATGGAGCGATCGATTGAGTACTCGTCAAGTTATCCGCATTTACTTTCATCAATAAACCATTACTGCTATCTTTTACTCCACTGATATAGATGTTATTATTATAAAAGAGAATATCGCTTATCCAGTCTGGCCAGGTGTCGCCCCAGGTCTTATATCCTTCCAGATTGCCCTCTGGACTAAATTTTAACAGTCCAATAGCTCTATCCCCCGAACCATCAACATTAACTAGGTCACTTCCAAGATAGATACTCTCGTCATCCCCAATAGCCATTTCTTTGATGGAGACGCCATAACTAGAATCGATCGCTGTAGTGGTTTGCCACAGCAGGTTGAAGTCTTTATCAAATTTGTTAATGATAATCAGTTTAGCATCCATGGTGTGACTAGAGGTGTATATGTAGTCCTCGCGAACTGACATATCGAACCTTCTTTCCTTTACTGGGTTGTTGTTAACGGTATTCAACATTAAGGATTTAGTGAGCGTACCACTTACCTTATCAATAGCTGCAATGAAGGGAGAGTCGGTGCTATTACTGGGCGAATTGGGTCTATAAGCACCTGGAATATAAATGGTGGTGCTATCGACAAAAATATTTTCGTAAGAGATATAATCTCCTTCCCCAAAGATGTCTAGCAAAAATTCCTCTACAATCTCTCCGGTAAGGAGGGTCTTCAAGAGAACCATCTGCAGGTTTTCTTCGGCACTATTTCTACTCACTCCTAGCCAATAGGCATGAGTTTCGTCAGCAGTGACGCTGAACAGGTAATTGGCTTTAGTAGTATCATATCGCCATTCCCGACTCCAAAGGGGCTCACCGTCAGACAAGTTCGTGGCAAACATAAGCGCCGTACAATCATTGAAATCAGCGGAATCGCAGGAGGCTCCTGCACTAAGGACAATGCTGTCCCGAATGGCAATTCCATAGGAAGCATTGATGAATCCCTCGGTAGAGGAAGTGTCGGTCCAGCTTTGGTTTCCCTCTTCGTCCAGGCTTAAAATTTTAGCATGGTCAAAAGGAGCGGAAATATCGCTGTTGAACCCCCAAATTAGACCAAATTCTGGATGGGCCTTTAGATCGCTGCCCTGTCCTTCATTTTGTGTTAATATCCAGTCGAATTGTAAACGTTCTTGAGCTGGAACAGAAATGATTATACTGCATAAGAGCAGTAGAGTCGAATAGAGTCGAACTTGAATCATTGTATATAGTTTTAATAAAAAAAATTTATTAACCAATACAAGGAGAGAGGTTCGAAAATGAGTATTAACGATTGAAAGCAAATGGAAATGAAAACGAACTACCTAATAAATATACAGTATTAGAGCACGAGTTGCAAAGCTCAATGTAAATATTGTCAAATTTTTATCTAATTGCGTGGTTACCTTTTTCCCAAAAAATCTATTAAGAGTAACAACTGGTTAGTTGAAAAAAAGCAAGTAGTTTACAGTTTAAGGGCGCTTAATGCTAGGAAGGCAAAGCGCCCTTTTTTATTAAACTGCGACATTGAATTCCCGCAGTGCATCATTCAGCGAGACTTTTTTGTCCGTACTTTCCTTGCGCTGACCAATGATGAGGGCACAGGCAACCTGGTATTCGCCAGCTGGAAATTTCTTAGTGTAAGTCCCCGGAATAACCACCGACCGGGCGGGCACCCGACCTTTGTGCGTTACTGGCTCCTCTCCAGTTACGTCAATGATGTGTGTGGATTTTGTCAAAACAACATTAGCACCCAGCACCGCTTCCCGCTCTACCCGTACACCTTCAACGACAATGCAGCGCGAACCAATAAAGCAGTTGTCCTCAATAATGGTTGGACTGGCCTGCAAGGGTTCCAAAACCCCTCCAATGCCGACGCCTCCACTGAGGTGAACATGGCGGCCGATCTGCGCGCAGGAACCCACTGTCGCCCAGGTATCTACCATCGAGCCGCTACCGACCCAGGCCCCAATATTAACATAGCTGGGCATCATAATCACCCCTTTCTCCAAAAAGGCACCGTGGCGGGCAATGGCGTGAGGAACGACCCGTACTCCTAGTTCGGCGTAGGCCCTTTTCATCGGAATTTTATCGTGAAATTCAAAAGGGCCTACCTCAATGGTCTCCATTTGTTGGATGGGAAAATACAGAACAACTGCTTTCTTTACCCATTGGTTGACGGTCCATTCTCCATCCTCCGTTGGCTCCGCCACCCGGAGTTTTCCTTTATCCAAAAGGGCAATGACTTCCCGAATGGCCGCTTGCGTATCGGCATGTTGCAATAGGCTCCGGTCTTCCCAGGCCTGTTCAATGCTGGCTTTTAGTGTTTCGTGCATAGTATCAAAATTTATATAGTGTTGAGGGCCACTTGGCGGCTCTCCAACCATTGCTGAAAAATAGCATCTACTTCCGGGGCTTCCCAGCGCTGCTCAATATTGGGTAAGGCCAATATCTTTCGGAACAGCTCATCCTGCGCATGACTCTCGGCCAAGGCTTGGCTGTAGGGAATATGACTGAAGGTAACCATTGAATATACCGGAAGAAAGTGCTCCGGGTATTTTTGTAAAAATCTGGCTTCCATCTTTTTTCTTAATAAAAACAGTGGATCACCGACTAGGTCGCGCATTTCGATGAAGTTGCGCAGGGCCAGATCAGCGATGGCATTGGCATCGTCCACTCGCTGGCCGAAGGCCTCGAAGATGCTGGGCCAATCATCGCTGTGTTCATCCATCAAATCATCCAGCAAGCTGCAATCTTCAAACCCTGAGTTCATGCCTTGGCCGTAGAAAGGGACAATCGCGTGAGAGGCATCGCCCATCAGCAGAATGCGCTCTTGGTAGGTCCAGGGTTCACAGCGAACCGTAACCAGGCTGGCCGTCGGGTTATCCCTGAAATCTTCCAACAGGTCCGGCATCAGGGGGACCGCATCTGCGAAATAGGTATTGAAAAAATCGAGAATTTCTTCGTCTGTATTCAGGTGCTCGAAGGAGACTTTACCTTCGTAGGCCAGGAAGAGCGTACAGGTGAAACTGCCGTCCAGGTTGGGAAGGGCGATGAGCATGAACTGGCCGCGCGGCCAGATGTGGAGCGCATTTTTATCTAAAGCGAAGCCGCCATCGGCAGTTGGCGGAATGTGCAGTTCTTTGTAGCCGTAGTCGAGGTAATGCTGGGAATAGTTGAAGCGCGGTGTACGCTGAAGGCTACCCCGTACGGCCGAGAAAGCGCCGTCGGTTCCAAAAATGATGTCAGCTTCCAGGTCCTTGACCTCTCCGCTTTGGGTATCCTTGAAGCGAATGGTCGTCCCTCGGGTATCAACGCCTTGGCATTTATGATTGAAGAAAAAGCGGACAGAGCTAAAATCATCCGCAATATTCATCAACTCTAAATTAAGTCCGCCTCTGGAGACCGAGTAGATAGCTTGGTCCTCAAGGCCATAGGGCTGAAATTGCAGATTTCCTTCTACGCTGTGCATCTTCCGACCACTCATCGGAATGGCGACTTTGCGTATGGTATCTTCAATGCCTGCTTTGCGCAGGGCCTTCCAGCCCCGGTGGCTCATGGCCAAATTGATCGAGCGGCCGCCAACGAGTTCCGCTTTGCGAATATCGCCGCGTCTTTCGAAGACATCGACTTGATAGCCTCGCTTGGCCAGCAGAATGGCCCAAAGGGTTCCAACCAGCCCTGCGCCGACGATGATTGCTTTTTTGTTTTCCATGATACTAAGTGGTTTACAATAAAATAGCAGTCGCAATAAATTGGGTGCTGAAACCTACAATAAAGCCGCTGTAAATTTCTTGAATGTGATGCGCCTGTAATAATAAACGAGAAGTACAAACCAGACCGGCTAAGATAATGACGATCATCAGTAAGGTGTTCATCGTTATAGTGATCAATCCCAACACGGGGACAAACATGGTGAAATCATAGTAAGCAACAATCCGCATGGTCAGTACGATCATAGCCAGGAGTCCTCCCATACCTACAGCATGTAAGCTGATTTTTGAGAAGATATTGATGATAAAAGCCAGAAATAAGCCTATAGTAGCTCCCAGTACAAAGATTTTGTAGGCATCCGGAATATTGGTATTCTTGGCCAGGTTGATGTACATCCACAGGTAGAAAATACCGGTGGCAATAAAGGGGCCAGTGCGGTCTTGCTTATCCTCCATACTCAAACTTTTGATCAAACCCAGCAGCTTCATCATGGCCACCGAAAAGGCGGGAATGAAAAAGGTAGTCAGAAAAACCAGGATGATCAGTTGCCCCGTATCGGCGATGTCTCGTTGACCAAAAATATAGGGATTGAACATCAGCAGGATGATCAACATATAGGTTAGGATCAGCAGAGGATGAAAGAGGAAAGAAAAGAAATGTGCTAGGATTCTCAGCATACTCAATATCATTGACCAGATAACAGCTATACCATAGCTGTAGTTGTTAATACGCTGCAAAATTACTAAAAAAAATAACTGATTTGGCTGCCTATTCTTTCTCTAACATCACAATTTGGCTGATATGAGTGATTTCTGCTTCTACTCGGCGATTTTGGCGGCGCAGTTCATCGCTCGAATTGTCATTCAAGGGGTTTTCTGCGCCCATGCCGACCGTCTTGATTCGTACGGGATTGATTCGGCGCTTGTAGACCAGGTATTCTTTGATGGCTTCGGCCCGTTCTTCGGATAGCTTTTGTAGGGCTTCTTTTTCTCCTTGGTTATCAGTGTAACCGACAATGCGGATGTAGAAGTTGGTATTTTTCTTCAAATAATCGGCTAGCTTATCAACGGCTGGATAGGAAGACTTGAGCACAACAGCTTTGGACTGCTCGAAGAAGATGGGGTCGAGCTTGATTTTGGAGCCTTCTTCGATGGGATGTACCTTCAGGTCAACTTTGTACTCTTTGTAGTAGACATAAGATTGTTTGAAGGCAATTGTCCGGGGTTCGGCGGTGAAGCCGGGCTTTTCGGCGACAAGGGTATACTCCGCTCCTTTGCGGATGGTCATGCGGTAGGAACCGTCGTCGGCAAAGTAGATATTGCGGTGCTTGGATTGGGTCATACCCGAGAGCACCTTAGCGTCGATGGGCTTGCCCGTCTTGGCATTGATCACCCGGCCTTTGACCACCACGCCAATTGGATTAGGCGGCGCAATTTTGACTCGAAAAATATCACTGGATCCATCTCGCTTGGAGGTAAAATAAAGATAGCCCGTATTGACATTGAAATAAGGTTGGCTCTCGTCAGATTTGGAGTTGATGGGCGCTACAAAACGGCGAGGCTTTGACCAATCGTCCCAGGTTTTGCCATCACGGTAGACGACGAACAGATCGCTTCCCCCCGACGAACCCATTCGGTTAGAGGAGAAAAAGAGTGATTTATTATCAGCTGAAAGAAAGGGATTGGTCTCCCGCCGTGAAGAATTGATCACCGATCCCATGTTTTTGGGCGTCGACCACTCCTGATCTGAAAGGCGGAAAGAAATGTATAGGTCTGTTTTTCCCCGAGAGTCGCTCCGCTCCATCGCTAGTATAATCACACTACCATCCTGGCTCATCGTCATACTGACATCAGGGCCGGAGTTATGGTAATTATTAATGGTGATGGGTTCGGGGAACGACCAATTGCCATTGGCATACTGTCGAGATACAGAAAATCCTTTTCTCATGCCTCCCTCTTCTACAAACTGATTGAGCAGGATGACTTCATTCTCCGAAGGGGTCAAAGAGCAGACACTATTGGGGAGTGCATTGTTTAGTGGATATTCTGGATGAGCGATGCTATCAAAGACGCTGCTACTGGACTTGGCCACCCAAATGTCCTGGTTAAAGCTAGACTGTTCGGGATTGGTGATATGACGCTTGGCAATGGTGGAAAAAATGCCCTTGAGGTAGTCGCGAAAACTGGCTTTGGGCATCTCCTTAGACAAATCTTTACCCTTTTCGATCAATGTACTCTTGTATTCTGGATACCCCACCCTGGTGAAAAACATTCTGTCTCCCTCCAAATTAACCACAGGCGATATTTCATCGTAATCATCAGTATTGATGCCTGCATGCAGCTTTTCGATTTGGTAATCGCTCTGAGCAGAGATATTGGTGATCATTGATAAGGAAAGGAGGCCGCACAATAGTTGCTTGACAATGTTCATCAGTGTGTTCAGTTAAAGTTGGTTTTCAAATCGGGTTATCAATTTGTCTAGAGGGTGAGGTAGACAATGAGGGGTGAAAAGGTTAATTCAAAAACGCACTTTAAAAATAAATTGTTATAGCGGGAATACAAAAAATTAGCAGGATTAAGTAAAAATTGGGCGGAAAGCAAAGGCTTTTCCGTCAAAAAGGCCCTGATCGCTCAGCTTCAACTCCGGGATAACCAGCAGCGCCATGAAAGATAGGGTCATGAAGGGACTGGTGAGCGTACAGCCCAATTCGGACTTGACCATCGCATCGATTTCGGCATACTGCCTGGCGATCAGATACCCATCCTCATTGCTCATAATCCCGGCTACTGGCAAGGGGAGCACTATTTCCCGCTCCTTGCTAACTGCTGAGATGCCCCCCTTATGCTTGACAACCAGGTTAACAGCTTGACAAATGGCTTCATCATCAACACCAAGGGCAATGATATTATGGGAATCGTGCCCAACGCAAGAGGCAATGGCCCCTTGTTTTAAACCAAAGTTGTGAATAAAAGCCAATGCTGGGGGCTGATCAGTATAGCGATTGACGACGGTCATTTTCAAAATATCGCGCTCTGTATCTGACAAGGCTTTCCCCCCAACGATCCGCGCCGCCGCCACAAAGCTCTCCGTCACAATCTCCCCGTCCAAGGCTTTGATGACCTGTATCTGCTCCCCGTGGGCGGGCAAGGCAAAATCCCCCACCGCCTTCGGCCTACAATGGAAATTATTCACCACCTCCGCCGGCACCCGCTCAATCAAAGTCGCCCCACCTTCGGCCACCAACTGCCCATCAATATAAGTCGCCTGCACTGTAAACTCCTCCAATTCTCCTACTACAATAAAATCGGCCGGGTCCCCCACCCGAAGCAACCCTACATCCAATCCATAATGCTCCACTGGATTGAGGCAGGCGGCCCGAAGGGTATCGAAAAGTTCGCAACCCTCCCGCAAGGCCCGCCCTACCAGCTGATTAATATGCCCCAGGATCAGGTCATCCGGATGCTTATCATCCGAGCAGAATAGGATGCGATCGGGATATTGGGGCAACAGATGAATTAGAGCATCGAAGTTTTTGGCCGCACTCCCCTCTCTGATTAAGATTTTCATGCCCAGTTGGATTTTCTCCAGCCCCTCTTCGTAGCTGAAGCACTCATGGTCAGTGCTGATGCCGGCGGCGATGTACTGGCGGGCCTCCTCGCCGCGCAGTCCGGGCGCATGTCCATCGATGACTTTCCCAGCCGCTTGCGCAGCGGCAATTTTGGCCATCACCTCTGGGTCTCTGAAGAGCACCCCAGGGTAATTCATCATCTCTGCTAGATAGCGGATGTCGTGAAGGGCCAGCAGTTCCCGAATCTCTTCGACGTCGATGCGGGCGCCGGCCGTTTCGAAGGTCGTAGCCGGAACGCAGGAAGGCGCCCCGAAGTTGAACTTGAAAGGCACCTGCTGGCCATTATTGATCATGTAGTGAACGCCGGGGCTACCGAGTACATTGGCAATTTCGTGAGGGTCGGAGACGGTGGCGACTGTACCGTGTACCACGGCTAGTCGGGCAAACTCCGAGGGTACCAGCATGGAGCTTTCGATGTGAACATGGGCATCTACAAAACCCGGCAGTATATAACGATCGTTGCTGCCTTCGACTGCTTCAATAGACTGGATGCGACCTTCAGCGATACGCAGTTCTCCAAAATAAATTTTTCGATGATGAATATCTACGATGTTGCCCCGAAGTGTTGTCATAGGGCAAAGATACGACGAAAATGACTTAGCGCAACAGCGCCTTGATTCGGTTGTGTTCTCTGCTTTGTTCCTGCTTGGGCGCACAGCCTAGCTCTTTGGCCTTGGCTTCGATCTTCTCGACACGGTTCGAGGGGTTGGGATGTGTGCTGAGGAATTCTGGCGTACCACTGCGGCCTTCCATCTTGCGGAAAAAGCCCGCCGCTCCCGTCGCGTTGTACTTGGTATTGCAAAGGTAGATTACCGAATAAGCATCAGACTCCGATTCGTGGCTGCGGCTAAAGCGCAGGTTAACCAAGCCAGCGGCGATGTCCCGTATATTTCCTTGCTGCCCCAGTGCTGCTTCGGCTAGGATACCTATTCCAAAAGACTTGGACATCTGTTTGGTGGAGTGGCGACGGTCAGCGTGCGCAATCTCGTGGCCCATAACCCCCGCCAGCTGATCCTCTGTATCGAGAAATTTTATCAAACCGGTATAAACATAGATGTACCCTCCCGGCGCAGCAAAGGCATTCAGGGTTTTGTCATCATCAATGATTTTGACTTCCCACTTGAATTTATCTTTATGCTGTACAGCCCCGCTGTTGAGGATATTACGGGTCATGGTTCTGATGTAACGATAGACCTCCTCATTGCCCCGCTCCCGTAGAACGGGGTATTGAGATGGATCATTGGCGATCTGGTCGCTGACTTGCTTCCCTAGTGCCATATCATCTTCGATGGGGAAAAGATTGAAATTACCAAGAGGCTTTTGATTGCAGGAGGATAGGAAGAGTAAAGTCCCCGCAGAAACAGTGAGAATCAATGACTTTATGGACATGAGCGTTGATTTTTCTTTAATGAACGGAATATTGGACAAACAATAGTAGAAATCCACAAGTTTAAAACTTTTTTAACCCAGGTGATAGGGAAAATTTTAGAATTTGGCCTTAGATGGCCGCGCCGATACCGAAGGAAATATACTCAGCGGTGATGACGTGTGCCTTGAGGTATACGCCCAGGTAAAAGCGGGTTTTGGGACGGCCGAAGGCGGGGAGGTAGTAGCGGGCGCCGAGCTTATTGTACCAAAAGCCAGGCTTGAGGAAAGATTTTTTACTAATGTAGATGCCGCTTTGGAGTAGGATACTCAGATTGCCCATCAGGATTTCATCGGCGGCAAAGAGCATAATTCGCCGAGCGCCCTGTCGGGCCTCCTTTTCATTGTTGAAGGAAAAAGTATCAAAACCGAATTTGTAGACCCCTCGGTTGAATTCATAGTCGACTCCGAGTAAGAGTCGGTTGTGGGGGCTGAGCTGGTAGAACCCAGCGATGGAGGCAATGTAGATGGGGTTGCGGGGGCCGCCGAAGGTCAGCATTTCCCGGAAGGCCAGGCCGAAGTGGAGGCTTAGGCCCAGGCGTCTTTGGACCGGTTCGGGCTGCCAGCTTTCCTGCAGTTGGTTGAATTCGCTTGGTTGGACCGGACGCGGGGTGTAGCTCATGCCGAGGTAGAAGGCTGGAATGTTGAGCCCAAAATTGGGTAGCTGTACCGAACCATTAGAAAAGTGGGTAAAGCTGATGCCGGTGTTCAGCTTCCATTTTTGCTGCAGTTGATGTTCTATACCAATCCGAAAGCCGGTGACATTATTGAATGTTGAGCCGATGGCGTTGTTCTCAGGATTATCGATGGGGTCAAAGTGCTCGCTCAGCACGGCTACACCGGTACCGACCATAAATCGAATGTCTGTGCGTTGGCGGTCCAGCAGGCGGATACTGATATTGGGTAAGATGCCGAATGCTTGCCCGAGTTGCTCTTGATTGCCTAAGGTATGGAACAAAAAGTTGACGCCCAGATAGGGATAGCGATTGGGGCGGTGCCAGTTCTTTTTGCCGTAAGTTTGAAATTTAACTTGGAGGTGTATGCCGTAACTATTACTGTAAGGGCCAATAGTTATATTGGAAGTATGCTTGATAATGCGGCCAATGTGGACGCTCGGCTCAAGGGCAATACCCTTGCCGAACTGGGCAAAGCAGGCAGGCATTTGACCTATCCCAAAAAGTAGTATGCAGAGGAGGATTCTCATGGAAATCTATCGTGGCAGCGCAACAAATATCTACAAATTCGGCCAATCTTCTTCCTCTAAAAGTTAAAACCTTTAACGGCTGGGTTAAACAATAGTTAAACCAACCAGTAGTGTTTAGTAATGTTGATATATAAGTTGCTATTTTATAGTGATTTGCGAAGAGAGTGCTCGCCACAAGGTAAAAATAAATGTAACTTTGGTACAGTATTCTCAGTCTTAATGCTAGTAATTGATGACAATAAAATTGTAATTTTGACGGTCTTAATACAATAAGATTTAAAATTGTCTCCAAATACTTTTATGAACAATATAATACTCAAGATCATGGTAAAGAAATTCATCTTCACTTTTGCATTTGCCGCTCTAATGGCTTTCACAATGACTGCCCAGCGAATTGCCTACGTAGATGTAGCTGCTGTACTGGACAAAGTGCCCGAATATAAGCAAGCTCAAAAACAATTGGACGATTTAGCACAGAAGTGGAGAAGCGAAATTGCCCAGGAATACGATAAGATTAAGGGGATGTATAGCCGTTATCAAGCCGAGCAGGTGCTGCTCAGCGATGATGTCCGCAATCAAAAGGAGGAAGAAATTATGGCTAAGGAGAAGGAAGTTCGCGAAATGCAGAAGAATAAGTTTGGCCCAGAAGGTGCCCTATTCAAAAAGCGCCAAGAGCTGGTCCGCCCTATTCAGGATCGGGTTTACACCGCCATTGAGGACTATGCGAACGATAAGGGCTTCGATTTCATCTTCGACAAAAGCAGCAACACCGGTATGATATTTACCAATGCTCGCTACGACAAAACAGAGGATATTATCAAAGGCCTAGGATTAGAATAATTAATTCGCTTTGGCTACTCCAAAAGAAAGCTGTATTTTTGCGCCTGCTGATTAGGCATTTTATCATAAAAAATCCCAGCAGCCGTTTTCAGCGCATTCATTTAGAAATCATTTAAAACGTTAAACGATGAATAAGATATTCAAGATTAGCTTTTTACTGCTGGCCTTTGTATGCTTGATGAGTACAGCAGCAGATGCACAAAAATTTGGTTACCTCAACTCTCAAGCCATCCTTGCGGACATGCCAGAGGTGAAGGAAATGCAGTCTAACCTGGAAGCTCTGCAAAAGCAACTACAGAAGCAAGGCCAAGCTATGGTAGCTGATTACAAGAAACAAGAACAACAAGCCGTAGAACAAAAAGAATTGGGTAAACTGTCGCCCGTCGATGAGCAAACGCTACTAGAGAACCTTCAGAAGAAACAGGAAGAAATCCTTAAATTCGAGAAGGAAATGCAGCAAAAGCTGGCGGAAAAAGAACAAAAACTGTTGGAGCCTATTCTCGAAAGAGTAAATAACGCCATCTCTGATGTGGCCAAAGAAAATCAAATGCAGATGATCTTTGAGCAAGGAGTGCTGTTGTATGCCGACGAGACGCAGGATGTGAGTAACCTTGTAAAAGCTAAGCTCGGCATTTAATGCTGCATCACTGATTGTTGAAACAGAACAGTAAACATATACAACCTATTGGAATCTTCGATTCCGGCATTGGCGGCCTTACGGTCGCCAATGCTATTATTAGGGCTTTACCCGATGAGGAGATCATCTATTTTGGTGATACTGCCCACCTGCCCTATGGCGATAAATCAGCAGATGCCATTCGTTATTACTGCCTGAAGATCGTGAAGTTCTTGCTAGACAAAAACTGCAAGATGATCGTCATCGCCTGCAACTCTGCTTCTTCAGCCGCCTATCATGTCCTGCTGGACTTTTTTGAAGGCCAGACGTCCTTTGTTAACGTAGTTGATCCACTAGTCAATCAGGTTGTCGAAAAACAGTATCGCAAGGTAGGGGTGATTGCCACTAAGGCGACTATCAACTCTGACATCTATAAATACAAATTGCTGGAGCAGCAGTCTGATCTTCAGATTGCCTCCCTGGCTACTCCCCTCCTCTGTCCTATGATCGAAGAGGGCTACTTCAACGCCGAAATTGGCAGCACCATCATCGAGAATTACCTCTCCGATGAATCCCTGCAAGGCATCGATGCCCTGCTGCTGGCCTGTACGCATTATCCACTCATCCGCTCACAAATTGAAGCCTACCTCGGCAAAACAGTCGAAGTACTGGATTCTACCCATGTTGTTGCTCAAACGGTTCGGGAGAGGCTGGCCGCCGCAGGCCTGTTGAATGATCAGCAGCGCCGCGCCCACCAGTTCTTTGTTTCTGACTATACCCACTCCTTTGAAGAGACAACACGCATTTTTTATCGGCAAAAAATCCACTTGGAACACTGTGCCATCTGGTAAAAGTCGACTGAGGTAACAACAAAATGCTCGCTTTGCGCACGAAGTGCTGCATTAGGCGAAAAGTTTTTGCTAACTTGAGGGTTCGTTTAATGATGATTGGTCCACTATCTTGGAATTATGTTCACGGAGATTTATCAGCCCAAAAAATTGACAGCGCAAGCACTAGATCGCTTTCTGGAACGCGGTTGGTTCCGGATGGGACAGATGATCTTTACTTGCCACCTGCTCTGCTTCCACGATGAGCTCTACTCTACCGTTTGGACGCGGCTGGCCCTTAGTAACTATACCTTCAAAAGACGACTGCGCAAGCTCATGCGCCGCAATAACAGGCGCTTTGATATTCGCATTCGCAAAGCCGTCTTTGACAGCGACAAAGAACGGCTCTACCAGATGCATACCAATCGCTTCGAAGGCTATGTGGCCGATAGCCTCTTGGAATCGCTGCAAGGAGAAGAAACCATTAATATTTATAATACCTACGAAATTGCGGTCTACGACGGTAAGCGCCTCGCCGCCGTTAGCTTCTTCGACATCGGCGAGCGCAGCCTGGCCAGTATTATGGGACTCTATGATCCAGCGTACAGCCAATATAGCCTGGGGATTTTTACCATGCTCATGGAAATCAAATTTGGGCTGGAACACGATAAGCACTTCTATTACCCGGGCTATGTCGTACCCGGCTACTCCAAATTTGACTATAAGCTCCGCATCGGTGAGGTTGACTTTTTTGATGCTCGTCGGGGCAATTGGCGGCCTTATTCGGAGATCGACCTGCGGACCCTGCCCGCTGAGAATCTTAAGCAAAAGCTAACAGCGGTTCAGGAGGAACTGACAAAGGTAGCCATTCCTTTTAAAGAAATCCTCTACCCACTTTACGACAAAAAGCTGTTTGGATTGAAGGAAGAAGAGACGGTCAGAAGTCCATTGCTGATCTCTTGTTTTCACCGCGAAGAGACTAACGAATGGATGGTCATTGAGTACAACCTCTTTAAGAAAAAATACCAACTCAGCGAGATTTCGCGCATTGAAGATATTTCCATTTTGCTCTACCAAATTCTGGAGGGCTATGATCGAGAGAAAAGCTGCCTGAATTTCCTGCTTCGGGATCGAATTATTTTGGAAACGGCCGAGGTCAATGAATTAATCTTTGCCGTAAAAGCCTACCGCAACGAGCGTTGAGCAGCTACCAAACCTTATTGACTTCTCCTGTGTCTTCTAACCACTTACTCCACTTGCGGTTATAGGTATGTACAGAATTCGTGGGCTTCCCTTCTTCATCGACCACAGGATTTCCAGCATTCACCCATTCGAAGATACTGCCGTAGAGGTTATAAACATTGGTGTATCCCATTTCCTTCAGCTGTTCCCCAATCTTCTCACTGCGGTAGCCAATAGAGCAGTAAACTACAATAGGGGCATCCATAGGCAGTTCGCCCAGGCGCTTGGGATCGAAATCCTCATAGCCCAGGTAGCGAGCTCCTTCGATATGGCTGACTTGGTATTCCTCCAGCTGGCGGGTATCGAAGAGAAAAATTTCATCTTTGATGTCTTTGAGTTTATCCACACCGATGGTCGGAACGCTGAAGCTCAGCAGGCCACTGACCTTTTTATCAAACGCTTTGTTGGTCACTTGCGGACGATCGGCAGGCGCTTGAGTGCAGCCCGTTGTGGGCAGCCCGATGCTCAAGAGCATCAGCAGACTAAGGGGAAGTAAGAAACGCTGAATAGACATAGGATTGAATTATAATTGTAAGGGCCCTTCACCCGTAATATCTGCAATGACTTCACCATTTTCACAAAAGGGCACTAATTCTGATTGTATAAACGTCTGAACTTCGCTTTTGATCATATCAGGATACAACAAATGGAGGTTGGGGCCGGCATCCAGGCTAAAATACAGGGGCTGCTGCGTTTCGGTGCGGTAGGCGCGCACCAGCTCGATAAGCTTGATGGTATTGGGGCGCATGAGCAGGTAAGAAGGATTGGCGCACATCATCATAGCGTGTAGCGTCAGAGCCTCATTTTCTGTAATTCGTCCAAAAACTTCCAAATCCCCATCTTTGAGGGCCGATAGTAAGTCATGGAAGCGCTTTCGCGCCTGTTGGTAGCGATTGCTGGCATAAATGTTATCCTCCATCAAGGCATGCCCCGCCCGGCTGGATACCGCTTTTTCGCCTTTACTTACAATCAAAATATCATCGTGGAAGGTTTTGAAAGTCTCGTGCACCTCCTTTACATAAGGTACAGCGTAAAGGTTGGAAGAGCCTTCCACATCACTGCTTTCCCCCCAAACCGCCATTTTAGCAAAGATAGAGCGGCAGGCGCTGCCCGATCCTAAACGGGACAGGTAGGAAGCTTTGCGCCGAAATTCATCATCGCTTTCCAGGCGCTCGAAGAGCTGTTCCTCTAGCGTACAAAGGCACAGCGCAATAGCACTCATCCCCGAAGCTGAGGAGGCAATCCCCGCCGAATGTGGAAAAGAATTTTTGGTATGAATACTAAGCTTGAGCTGCTTGAGAAAAGGATAGATTTCGGTGATGCTCGCCAAAAACTTACGGGTCTTTTCTCCAAATTGCTGCTGCAAGGCACCATTGAAATAGAAGTCCAGTTCAACTCCTGTATCGGCCCCGATCTTGGGTTCGTATTTCAGCGTCGTTTCGGTGTAGGCTTTGTCGAGGGTGAAGCTGATGGAAGGATTGCGGGGTAGTTGCTTGCCGTATTTTCCCCAGTATTTGATCAAAGCAATATTAGAAGGGCTGCGCCAGCTGACACTGCCGGGCTCAATAGTGCCGGTTTCGACCACCAGCTTTGGGTTTTTATAATCAATCATGGTTATTCAATCGTTGGAGCATAAAGGTACTCAGAATCTCCCAACAAAATCCGGTTTTGAGCGCGATCTGCCCCCAAAACCGGTCAATAAATTATATGGTGGATATTGTTTATAAGTCTTCTACTTGGTAGGACACATTCAGGTCGTTGAGCACAGCGTCCAGAATAGAATCCTCCCCGGGCTGATAGCCTTCTTTGAGTCGGTAGCCGTAGAACTTACCGAGCTGATTCCAGTAAGCGGCGGTGATGCCTCCTCGTAGGTTTTTTACCAGATAATAAAAAGGCTTATCCAGCTCCTTTTCGATCATCTTGACCAAAATCTTTCCCTGCGTTTTGGTCAATTTCTTCAAAGGTTCTTTGAATTCTCGCTTCAGTTCCTTTTGCAGGCGTTTGTAATGGCGCTTGCGTTTGCCTTTCTTCATATTCTTGGTCACATATTCTGATTCCTTGAAAATGCGAATGGCTTCTACAGCGTAGGGGTAAACTTTGGCGGCGTAGCGTTTGTACTTTAGGTAGCGCAAGTACTCCCGACGATCCTTGAAATGTCGCGGCGTCGAAATGGAAACATCATCCAACTCCGCAATCAAGATGGTATCTGTATCGGTGATAAGCGCAGTGACGATCTCACCGTCAATGCGGAGCCGCTCGCGGCGCTCCTTCAACTGTGCATAACTCTGGGTCATGTACAGTAAGCCTATCAATATTAAAATCCATTTCCTCATATGCACATAAAGTAACAAATACCCTCCCAAGTTAAGTTAAAAAACGATAAGCTGCTGTTATGTATATGTTAATGCTACTCTCCATACTTATCCTGGAATTTGCGGTAAAGGGCCTTTTGCTTGTTGTCCAGATCGATTTCTCTACCTTGGATAAAGGCCTGTACCACCTTGCAAGTACGCATATCTAGTGCATCGCCTTCGCAAATGAAGAGGCTGGCATCCTTGCCCTTTTCAATAGACCCTGTCGTTTTATCTACCCCTAAGATTTTGGCCGTATTCAAGGTAAGGCCACTAATAGCAGCTTCGTAATCCAGGCCGAAGGCCACAGAATGCCCGGCATGAAAAGGCAGATTGCGCTGCTGCCACCCTCCACCAACACTGAAGGCGAACAGTATCCCGGCCTCCTGAAGAAGCTTCGCAGTCTTGTAGGGCTGATCAATGTCTGCATCGATTCGGCCAGGAAGACTTAGCGATTGGCGCAAAATAACGGGTACCTGGTGTTCCTTCACGAAGTCGGTAATCATCCAGGAGTCGCGCCCCCCGACAATGACGATTCTCATCCCAAATTGCTCTGCCAGGAGGGTCGCCTCCATAATAGTCTTGGCATCTTGAGTATGGACGTAGAGATTTTTACTTTGGTCAAAAAGTCCGCGCATAGCCTCCAGCTTCAGGTTTTTGGGGTCGACTTTTTGCTTTTCCACATAGGCTTGCGCCTCCTTAAACAAATCCTCTATCGCTCGGATTTGCTCGGCATAATTCTTATTCTTACTCGTTTCAACAGAGGTGCCGCCCCAGCGGCGGGTAAAGACTCGGGGCCAGTTGAGGTGGATGCCATCGTCGGTACGGTAGGCGGCATCTTCCCAGTTCCAGGCATCTAGAACAACGACGCTGGACTGGCCTGAAACCCGGCCACCCTGTGGGGTGACTTGAGCCATTAAAACCCCGTTGGAGCGCACCGTCGGAGTGACCCTCGAATCGGTATTGTAAGCGATGATGGAGCGTATGCTGGGGTTGAGCTGCCCGACCTCAGCAAAGTCGCGCGTGGAGCGTACCGCACCAATTTCCACCAATCCCAGATTGGTGTTCGGAGCAATGAATCCTGGATAAACATGCTTGCCAGAGGCATCGATGATTTTGTAATTTTTGCTGTTGTCAATATTGACCGTGCGGGCATCGGCTACAATGGTGATCTTACCCTGCTCGAAGGCGATAAAGCTGTTTTCGATGCGGATGCCGTTGCCCAAGTGAGCCGTCGCTCCGGTGATTAGGATGGGCTGGGTTTGTGGAGCAGCAGGGGTTTGCTGAGCCATCAGGCTACCGACGAACAGCAGCGACAAAAAGAAGAGGATTGTATTTTTCATGCTAAAGGCATTGTATTTTTTGAAAAATAAAGTTAATGAGCCATCTCGTCGTGAATATCATCACAGTGGTAGTGATGAGGCTTACGGCCTTTCACGCTTTGGGTGGCTTTGCCGCTTTTCTTATCGGCCAAAGATTTGTTGATCAGTCGCGTTCTTTCTTTCAGAACCTCAGCCTGCATCTTCACATCCTCCTCACGATCGAAGAACTTGATACCATCGATAAAGGTCATCTCCGCTTTGGCGTAAATGGAAAGTGGGTTGTCCGACCAAATCACCACATCTGCATCCTTGCCCACTTTGATGCTGCCCACTTGATCATCGATGTGCAGCAATTTAGCCGGATTGAGGGTAACAAATTTCCAGGCGTCTTCTTCCGGAACATCGCCATACATCACTGCCTTGGCGGCCTCCTGATTGAGGCGGCGGGCCATTTCGGCATCGTCAGAGTTGATGGCGGTGAGGACACCTTGGTTGTGCATAATGGCGGCATTGTAAGGAATGGCGTCGATGACTTCGTATTTGTAGGCCCACCAGTCGGAGAAGGTGGAGCCTCCTGCGCCGTGCTTGGCCATCTTATCGGCCACCTTGTAGCCTTCCAGGATGTGGGTAAAGGTGTTGACGGTGAAGCCGTGGCGCTCGGCGACTTTCATCAGCATATTGATCTCTCCTTGTTGATAGGAGTGGCAGCTGATGAAGCGTTTTCCCTCAACGATTTCGAGCACTGCTTCCAGATCGAGGTCTCTGCGCGTCTTGCGGTCTGATCGTATCTTTTCGCCGTATTCCTTGGCGCGGGTGAAGTAATCTTCGAAAACTTGCTCGACGCCCATTCTAGTCTGTGGGAAGCGTTTGTTGTAACGGTCCCCCCAGTTGGACTGCTTGACATTTTCGCCGAGGGCAAATTTGATGAAGGGCGCGGCCCCTTCGAACTTCATTTGCTCGGGGGTGTAGCCCCAGCGGAGTTTGATAATGGCTGATTGGCCGCCGATGGGGTTGGCAGAGCCGTGTAGCAGTTGCGAGGTCGTCACACCGCCGGCCAATTGACGATAGATGTCAATATCTTCCGAGTCGACCACATCGCCGATACTTACCTCCGCCGAACTGGCCTGCGTCCCCTCGTTAACACCACGGCTGATGGCGATATGCGAATGCTCATCGATGATACCGCAGGTCAGGTGCTTGCCCGTTCCGTCGATGACCGTGGCGCCCCTGGTATTGAGGTTTTGGCCAACCTTACTGATTTTACCCTTTTCCAAGAGCACATCCGTGTTGTTCAAAATGCCGTCGGCCTCATTGGTCCAAACCGTCGCATTTTTAATTAATACCGTCTGTTGCTTTGGGGCTTCCGTCCAACCGAAAGCGACGAAGGGATAGATCACCTCTCCCGTTTTAGGAGTAGCTTCCTCCTCCTTTTTTTCTTTTTTCTCCTTTTCCTCAGCTGGCAAAGGGCCGGTGCGTCGGGCTTTCCAGTTGACCCACTGCCCGCTGGCCAGGCTGCCGTTGCCCGACCAGCCTTCTGCGGCGGGAATGCCCGAGAGGCGGATAGGGGCTTCTTGCGCTTCATCCAGTTTAAAAGAAAAGTTGAGAAATTCTCCTTTCCAGGAGGACTTCACCTTGATTGCTGTAGAGTCGTTGAGCTGGATGTGCAGCTTGGGTTGGCCGCTTTTCTGATTACTCAGGTGTAGGGAATAGTTGTCATCTTGAATACTGAGCTGATAGATGCCCTCTGGCAGGGGGGATTTGAGAGGCTTGATAATATGGGCTTTGCCTTGAATCCAGTTGTGGTGAATTTTACTGTCTTTTTCGAAAATACTCTTAGAACAAATGATGAAGTTGGCCAGCTTGCCCTTTTCTAGACTGCCCAACTGGTCCAGCATATTGCTCAGTTTAGCGGGAGTATGGGTGAGGGCTTTGAGAGCATCGCTTTCGGTGAGGCCGTGTTGAACGGCTTTGCGTAGATTTTTCCAGAAGTCGCTTTTCTTCTTGAGGCCGTCAGTAGTGAGGGTAAAATCCAGGCCGGCTTTAGCCAGTCGGGCAGGATTGCTAGGGGCCAACTCCCAGTGTTTGAGCTGGGCCAGGGTGACGGTAGAGGCATCGTAGGGGTCTTCGACGTCGTAGGTCGCCGGGAAGTTGATGGGCAGGATGAAAGTTGTGTTAGCTTTCTGGAATTCTTCGAGCCGCTGGTACTCATCGCCAGAACCCTTGATGATATAGTTGAGTTGAAATTCTTGAGCGATGCGGAGGGCGCGAAGTGCTTCCAGCCTGTTTCTCACCGCAAAAATTTGCGGCAGTTCTTTCGCCTCATTCCAGGCTTCCAAGGAAATATTTCGCTCTTCTTTATAACCATGTTGGCTATACCAAAGGCCATCGTAGTAAGTTTGTCGCAGCAAGGCAATGGCGCCCATCAGCGAAGAGGGGTAACTTTGCTTGGAGCTGCCCTTGCGGAAAGAAAGGTAATGTGCCCCGCGCATTTTGAGCAGGCTAAGATGTTCCTTATCCTTGCCCAGGGCAACGACAGTGCCGCTGCCGCGAGAGATACCATCCATCAGATGGCTCATTACGCTGCCAAAGCCGAGCTTGCGCAGCTCGCCCGCACTTTTGTCATCGACTGTGAAATGCTCATGGGCACTGTATTCAGGATTCAGGGATTGATTCCAGCTGTAGGCGCCTTTTTTCTTGCTCAACGTTTGTGGCCCCTCAGCCCAGCTGAAAGGTTTGATTTCCACCTTCGGCAAACCATAGTTGGTATACAAATCAATAAAAGAGGGATAAATGACTTTACCTTTCAGGTCAAGGACAACGGCATCTTTTGGAATGTCGATTTGTTGGCCAACGGCCAGGACTTTCCCTTTTTTGATCAAGAGGCTAGCCTCTTCTAGCTTTTGTTGATAAGAAACATAAATCGTAGCATTGGTAAAAGCATACAGCCCATCTCGCTGATCATACACGCCGTTTTGTGGAAACGTCTGCTGTGCATGAATAAAGCAGATTGGGCTAAGAAGGAATAAAAAGAAGAAAGTTTTGGATAGTAGGTGCTTGATCATATCTGATTTATTTGTACGCTGACAAATATAGCCAAAGCCCAATAGAGTTGAGGATCAAAAGTATTGTAATTACTGAATAAGCTAGGAATCAATTAGCCTTGTACGTACACCAGAAACTTTTCTTCGAAGTAAGGTTCTTGGAAAAAGTCGTTGATTGGGGTGACTTCGTAGTAGTGGCGATTGGGTAAGGCATCGAACTCGGCCTTAACATTGCCACCTTTGAGGGCGATCAGCCCATTGGGTAAGGCGTGCTGGTGGGTTTTGCTTAGCAAGCGAAAACTCCAAGGGATAAGTTTTTCCATACTGGCTACTGCTCGGCTCACCACAAAATCGAAACGGTCTTTGACTTCTTCGGCCCGAATTTGAATGGCGGTGACATTAGACAGTCCCAATGCTTCTGCAACGGCTTTGACCACTTTGATCTTTTTCAAGGTCCCATCAATCAGTGTGAACTGTGTATTGGGGAAAAGAATAGCTAGCGGGATACCCGGAAAACCACCGCCCGTTCCGAGGTCGAGTACACGAGCCTGTGGAGCAAAGTTGATGTATTGAGCAATGGCCAGAGAGTGCAGGATGTGGTGCTCGTAGAGATTATCAATATCCTTACGAGAAATGAGATTAATCTTAGCGTTCCACTCTTGATAGAGTGGAAACAACTGACTCAGGGCCTGCTGCTGCGCAGGACTGAGCCGAGTGAAGTATTTTTCGATAATCTGCATAGCCGCTGGACGTATTGATGCGGCCAAAGGTAATGATATACCGAGAATAAACCCTTATTCGTTGGTAAATTCTCTATTTCTCTGCTACTGCGGCAGTGGCACGAGAACTGCGTCTTTTCTTACGTCTAGTCGTTGTTTCCAGATAGGCTTTAGCCGAAGGAGCTTGCAGAAGATTGTAGAGAATTTCCTTAGCACGGAACAACTGCGCTTTCACGGTACCGAGCGGAATATCGAGTTCGCGAGCGATCTCGTCGTAGCTGAGTTCTTCGAAGAAACGCAGCTCGATCATCAGTCGATACTTCAGCGTCAACTTGTTGAGGACGGTACGCATGAGCTTGACCCTTTGCTTGCGAATGAATCGCTCTTCGGGGTCGAGGGCACCGGAACGGATGTTACTAGAGAAATTGTGATCGCTATCGGGTTCGATAGGATCGTCGATAGACAACAATTGCAATTTCTTTTTACGGATGTGATCGATGCAATTGTTGATGGCAATTTTAAACAGCCAGGTGCTGAAGGCATAGCGCGGCGCATAGCTGGGCAGTTTGTTGAAGGCCTTTCCGAAGGCTTCGAGGGTCAGGTCATCCGCATCTTCGCGGTTGTTGACCATCTTTAGCATCATGTGAAAAATGGAGTTGCGGTAGCGGTCCATCAAAACGGCGTAGGCTCTCTGATCGCCATCAATAGCCCTTAGCACGAATTCATAGTCTTCTTGTGCGCGGGGGGAGAGGTTTGTCTTCGTTTTTACTTTTACTTCCATGGGCGTGTTTTTCCAATCATTAATGTGGGGGCGAATATTAGGAAGTGGAACACTAGTGCGAAATCCAAGACAGGTATCCATAACCAAAGATCATCTTCGTGAAACTTTTTGAGGATGGACCTGTAAAAGATAGCCATAACCAATATCCTTGCCACGTAAAAAATGCTCACAAACATTGTGCTAAATTGAATAAGTAGCACGATCCCTCCCAAATAATGCAAAAAATGACTTATAGAAAGCAATCCTAATAAGATTTGATGCTTTCGTTTATAGTGTTTTCCAGTAGTGTAGTGTCTCGACTTTTGAAAATAATAATTCTTCCAGGTTGCTTCCGGTTCGGAGTACATGAAGGTCGAAGGATCGAGTATGATGCTGGTATTTTGAGCATCAGCAACGGCATTGATGAACAAATCATCGTCGCCGGAGGCGATCGTTTCGTGTTGGCGGAATCCATTGGTGCTTTCGAACAGCGATTTCTTATACACCAGATTTCGGCCTACTCCCATATAAGGCTGCCCGATCAAGGCGAAGGATAAATACTGCAAAGCCGTGTAAACGGTCTCGAATCTGATGAATCGATTGAGCATTCCCTTTCGCTTTTCGTAGGGGGCGAAGCCAAGCCCGATAGCAATAGGTTGGCGAATGGTTTTTTGCATGTTTCGCAACCACATTGGATTGGCTGGGGTACAATCCGCGTCCGTAAGTAAAAGAACTTCGTGTTTCGCTGTGTGAATTCCCTGAGCCAAAGCATACTTCTTGCCTGGTCTATTTTCAGGTCTATCGCGGATTGTAAGCACATGCAAGATAGGATATTCTATATTAAAATTCAATAATATGTTTTCGGTCTCGTCAGTCGATTGGTCATTAACGACGATTACTTCAAAGGAGCGGTAGTTCTGATTTAGAATACGGGGTAGATTTTTTTTCAAATTTTCGGCTTCATTGCGGGCACAGATCACAATTGAGACGGGAATCTCCTTGTCATCCGTGGGTTTGGGTGGATAGTAGCGGGCCAAACGGGAGAACACTAGCAGCCAATACAACAGCTGAACGAGGGTCGCCAAAACAAAAATGCAGCTGATGATGGTAATCAACAAGGGGCCAGATTTAGGTGGTCAGAGAATGCCCCTCGGTTTTGCTTAGCATGGCGTGGAGGGATTGTAAAAGTCGCCGCCGATGCTGGCGGGCCTCCTCAAAACGCTGGGGTCGCTCTCGCTTGAATTGCTGTGCCTTCCGCCGAGCCTTCTCTCGCAAAAACTGCTCTCGGTAATGCCAGGCAAATAGACCGCTGGGGACGAGGGAAAGCAGATACAAGGCACTCAGCCAGGGCAATCCAAAGAGACTGTGTACCAACCAAGTCTGTAGGGCATAAAATATAGGATAGGTGAAAAGGCCCGATAGTACCAGTACATTGGAGGTATAACCGATATAGAGCTTGAGCTTTCGAACCGCCCAAGCCGGAATCCAGCTAGGAATATAATTATTGACCCAGCCCCACAAAAAAAGCGGAGATCCGACGATCAACTGCCCCCACCGGCTTCGCCGCCGCCGATCCACCTCCACCAAGGCCGCATCGCTCAATCCCCCTTCCAACAAACCAAAATACGCCCGAGTGTCCCGAGCCAGCTGCTCATACTCTTCCCCAGGCATCGCCTGCATTTGCGCCAATAGAGCCTTCGTCCGTCTGAACTGCTGCTCGTGGGGCAGGGCCTCCTCATTTTCTAAAATTTCTTCCAATTGGTGCAGCAGTTGATCTTCCTCATCATCCCGAGTATGGACCAATAGCGCCTCCATTTTTTCGCTGATATGGGCCGTCAGCTGACGGGCTGCTTTAAAGGTATCCTCCCGATAAATGGCCTCAAATTCTTTGGCAAAGATGGGTTCGCCGACATTCAATAAGACCTTTTTTCGAAAGGCAAGAGAATCTTCATAGATAAGACCGACAGGAAGAATCTGCATGCCCAGCTCAAAATTATTCTTGTTTTCCGCACTAAGCATGATGCGTGCTGTTCCCGTTTTTATTCGCTGTAGGCGCCTCGGCATTTTGCTGCCGCCCTCCGGAGCAATGTACAGGCAGCCTCCTTTGCTCAAGAATTCATCACAGCGAGCGAAGTTAGCCTCGTTTTTCACCATTTTCCCCCCAACGTCTTGTGGACGTTCAATCGGAATAACGTAGGTACCATTCAGGAACCAGTTGGCCATTGGCGTCTTGAAAAGGCTGGCGTTGGCCAGAAAAAATACTATCGTATCGGCCCGTACCGCGACATTTAGTGGATCGAGCAGGGTATTAGGATGATTAGAGACCAGAATGGTTGGACGATCAATTTTTAAAGGCCCAGGGTTGATGATGGTGGTTTTGGAGAAAAATAACTTGAATACTATGCGAACCAGCAACTTGAGAGAGTGGTAAAATCCATATAGGAAGTGGCTGAGGTAGGCTGGTTTTGTCATTGGCATTAAGAATGAAAAGACACAAAGATAAAATTCGCTGCTCAGACCCGAAACGAGAGCAGATAATTTTTAATATCCTGATCAAAAAGCTCGCCGTCATTACCGTGAAAGGCTACTTCTATGGGTAGCGCAAAAATAGGTAATCGGTTTTCGATAATAAATGGACGATGCAATTCTAAGCGCATGGCATCCTTTTCGGTCGTCAGAATGATCTTATTATCCGATGGCATATTGTGAAAAGTGGTATGCAGATGCCCTAAATCGTACTTGGTGAAGTAGTGGTGATCCTCATATTCCAGCGTTTGAACGTAGTTGACCTGTTCTTCGAGATGAGATAACAAATAGTCGGTCCGGGCAATTGCGCAGATCAGTAGGACATCCAGGTCAGGTGTTAGCTCGATCTTTAGTTTGGGTTGTAAAAGGTGGAAAGGGGCCCTGTAGCGATAGTAGGAGAAATAAATGCGTTGGTGCGACAAAGGGCGGATTTCCTCAATCATAGCCTTTTGCTCCTCGGCGGTGATTTGAGGTGCGCATTTAGAAACAATAATAATGTCTGCTCGGTGGTAGGCCGAGCGCCATTCTCTTAATCGCCCAGCGGGCAGCAGCCAATCGCGGGTAAAAGGCCGATCGTACTCCGTCAGCAGGATATTCATCCCCGGCTGAATAGAGCGATGTTGGAAAGCATCATCCAGTAATATCGTCTGCGTATCAGGGTCTTTCATCATAATCATGGGCACCGCGAATGTTCGATTCTCGGCGACGCTAACGACAATGTCCCGAAATTTTCGCTTGAATTGCAGCGGCTCATCCCCTACCATATTGGCATTGTGATTGGCCTCGACGACCAGAAACCCCTTGGTTTTTCGCTTATAGCCCCGACTTAGAGTAGCCACGCTAATGTATTCTTTAAGCAATCGGATCAGGTATTCAATATGGGGCGTCTTCCCCGCTCCACCTAGCGAGAGGTTGCCCACCGAGATTAAGGGGACATCGAATTCTACGCCTTTGAGTAATCCCTTGCGGTAAAAGAAATCACGGAGGCTGATCCCCAGCCCGTAAAGCATAGAGAAAGGAGACAATAAAACGCGAATCAGTATATTTCTAATCATTAATATTGGCTACGGCTGATGCCGAAATAGTCGGCGGCTCGAAAGTTATTCGAAAAATTAAACAATTCAAAACGTTGATTTGTGTGGACGGACTTGGATTTTGTTGTAAACTTGTGCCAAGATAAATACCGCCACATATGAAAGCAATGATCCTAGCTGCCGGAATGGGCACTCGGCTTCGTCCATTCACCAACTACCATCCGAAGGCCCTCGTAGAGGTCAACGGAATGCCTTTACTCGAAATTGCCATACGACGATTGATGTACTTTGGTTGCCGAGACATCATCATTAATGTACATCATTTTGCCGAGCAGATCATCCGGTTTCTGGAACGCAACGAGCATTTCGGCATCAATATCGCCCTTTCAGACGAGCAGGATCAGCTCTTGAATACTGGCGGCGGCCTAAAGAAAGCGGCCTCCTTTTTTGACGACGGCCAAGCCTTCCTCCTTTGTAACACCGATATTCTGACCAATCTCGATTTAAATGCTTTCTATCAAGCTCATCTCGATAGTGAGGCGCTGGTCACCCTGGGGGTACGCCGTCGTGATACCTCCCGCTACCTGATCTTCGACCAAAAGGGGCTGATGCACGGTTGGGCTAATGTCAAAAGCGGCGAGCTTTGTTTGCCCCGACAGCAAAGCACGGCACTACAGCTCTGGGCCTTCAGTGGTCTTCACATCATTGACCCAGCACTTTTCAAGCTCATGCCAGCCGAAGAGGCCTTTTCGATCATTGATCTCTATCTAGAGGTCTGCGCCGATCACCCCATTCAATCCTATCCCCATAATGACAGCTTATGGTTGGATGTAGGGCGGAAGGAAGCCCTCGCCGCTGCCGCCTCGATCACCGAACAACTACAGATGTCTCCAAATTCGATCAAGGGTTAAATCCACTATTGTTTAAAAAGATTCTTTTGCTTTTATATATAGATAATAGTCACTAGATTGGCAGACCGAAAGTGATAAAACAAGCAACTATGAAGAGGCTACCTATTGGGACCTTCGTCAATATGGCAACAATAGCTGTAGGCAGCATGATTGGATTGATGCTTCAGCAAGTGCTCCCGGATAACATACAAGCCGTTGTCTTTCAGGCCCTAGCCCTTGGTATACTGATTATCGGCGTGCAAATGGCCCTCAAGCTCAAAGACGAAATGTTGCTGATTTTCATCTTTAGCTTGATGCTTGGTGGTATCCTGGGCGAAATCCTGGGTGTCAAGCTCTTCCTTGATAGCTGCGAAATCTGGATCAATAATAATTTTTACTTTTTTGAACAAAAACGGGTTTCTGAGGGGCTGATCGCCGCCTTTGTCCTTTTCTGCGCAAGCCCCATTACCATTGTCGGTGCCATTGAAGAAGGTTTTCAGAACAAGCGCGAGCTACTGCTGATCAAGTCGCTCTTGGACGGTATTACCGCAGTAGCACTGGCCTCCAGCTACGGGGCCGGAGGCGTATTGGTCTGCATTATCCCCATGCTATTTATTCAAGGAGGTATTACTCTGCTAGCCGGAATCTTCAAAGACCTTTTTGCCCAACTCTTCACCAAAAATATTATCGCCCTCATTAGTGGCGTCGGTGGTGCCCTGCTAATTGCTCTGGCCCTCAAAATTTTGGTCAAAGAGGAGTTGGTTGTCGCCAATCTCTTGCCCGCCTTACTGGTCGTTATCCTACTTTCCTGGGGCTATAATCGGCTGAAGGTAAGAGTGTAATTATTTGATAATCAATTTTTTAACGACTCTATTCCCGTCCTCCATTAAGAAATCACAAAAATACAATCCAGGTGGAAGGGTTTCCAAGAGCAGACTTTCTTCTGTACTTTGAATAGAATGCTGTTGAACGGGCTTTCCTAAAGCGTCATACAAAAATAACTCAGCAGCTTGGATATGTTCCATTCTAATAGTGATCTGACTATGAGCAGGATTGGGAAAAATCTCAATAACTGGATGCTTAGGAATCGGTAGATTTTCTGTAGACGTAAAGAGGGTATCACAGGTCTCTTCGGAAGGGCCCATTCGAAAATGGGGAAAATTGGGCAGACCTCTAAAGTTGAAGGATGGTAAATCAATACTATGTGGTACAAACTCACAGGCCAATCCAGCGCTATCTGGCTGGTTGATAGTGGATAAATTGCGGATGCTGCTTCCTCCGGCGATGTAAATTTTGTTGTCCGGTGCTAATTGTGACATACCGTAAACTACGGGAAAGGGATTCTCAAAGCCATCGTACTCCGCAATGAGTATTTTGGAAGCATCAATATCTGCGGCCTCAGTATCATATTGATAAACTTCTCTAGAGGCAGTTATGTAGAGATAACGAGAATTAGGGGAAAATGCTACGCCTCTGCCTTGCATATTCATGTTCAATGTAGGCTCTGAATAAGTATAATTGGAAAGTTCTCCTTTGCATCGATCAAAATCGTAGAGATGTAAAAAGTTGAAACTATTGCATCGAGCATACTTGGTACCATCTGGCGAAAATGCGGCCTGTCCCGACCAGTCGCTTCTGTTCCAGTCATTTCCAAGGCATTGTTTGAAAGGGCCAATAATGTCATCAGGGGTTAAAAGAAATCGGAAATAACAATTGGTATCGTACTGCGGAAATAGAATCCACCAATCTCTGCCATTGGCGTGTTGGACAGCCTGTAGGTAGCCCGGAGCGAAAGCATCCTCAAACAAGGAAATATTCTTTTTGATCACAGCACCTTTGCCATTATTAAGTCGCATATCAACGTGAGCACAGTAGAGGATTCTGGCAGTAATTGTAGCAAAAGTATCAATGAATAGAAAATCTAACCCATAGTAGAATAAATAATATTCATCTGGATGTTCAGGAATTGGTAGGGCAATAATTGACTGAACTCCTGTATTTGATCCGGACTGTCCGTCATCTTTGCAGAAGCTCAATATATTCAGGTCCAAGCTGATACTATCTCCGTTTTCCATTAATTGGTGCTTAGCGTCAGCTACAAAGCAGCGATTGCTGTAAAATTGTAATTCTCCCTGCGGATTGGACATACTGGCACTGGCTCCGTCTACATCTATATCGGCACTTACACTATCGATACTTACTGGCGAAGTATTGAAATCCAGTATGGCCCCTTTGTCGTGTCCTAGCACCCATTGATAATCGTACTTCAACTGAGCGGAAGTTATCTGCATACAGAAAATTAGAGGAATAAAAAGTAAATATCTCATTAGACGTAAAATATTGCGTGAAAGTTAAGAGGGATGAGTACAATAACTCGTCCCTCCATGATGAATTTAATGAATTATTAGCTTTTGAGTCGATTGAATACCGTTTTGGTATTTCAATGTACAGAAATAAAGCCCTGGCAGTAGATAGGCGTTTATGGTTGTATTGTCCTTACTTTCTCCAAGAGTGTACGACCGGAGCAACCGCCCATTCATATCGTAGATCAAGCACTGCTCTATAACAGCATTTTGAGTATTGATTGTAAATATCCCTGAGCTGGGATTGGGATAAATACGGACCTCCTGATTGGTGAAAGATGGAGTGGAACCAGCTATATATACAGACTGCTGCGGAGCAGAAAAACTTGATGATAAGGAGGTATCTGGTGAACAATCTGGAATTAAGCCCGAAGCCATATAAACAGCAATTCCGGCCGTATCAAAAGGCAGATTGGATATACTTTCCAGTTCATTGAATTGAGTCGACGAATAGTTGTTGTTCTGTTCTGCTAATACTTGTAGATAAATGTCCAAAACTTCACGTTCCAAGGAATCATAGTAACTGGTTGTATGGATATCTTCATTGAGCTGACGAGCTAAGACAAGCTGTTGATTACGTAAAACTTCGTGATTTGCCTGTAAATGATAAACTAGAGAATCCAACTCAAAGAGCTGGTGGATGAGCTCAATTTTATTTTGTTGAGCTTGTTGAAAAGCAGCTGAATCAGTACTGTACAAAATCAGGCTATCAACTATTTTTAAACTATCGTTGAGAGAAACTACATTTTCGTGATAAACAAGACTGAGGCTATCCATAGTAGGATCATCAATTTCGAATGCTTGTTCAATTTGATTATAAACTTCGTGCAATTCACCGATAATCGTATTGGCATTGGTATTTAGAAAGTTAACGTAGATGGAGTCGCTCTGGGGGTTGATATTGAGATACTGATAAAGGTGACGTTCCAAGAGATGGATGGTTAAAGGATCACTGACATAATTGACAATACTCCCATCAGCAATGTATTCTTTTAAGCTCCCTTTAATAATGTTAAAGGGAAAGCAGTTATCTAGGGGGCTACCATTAGCGTCCTGCCTGAACCAAAAATCATTATCCGGAATAATTCTCTGCGGATGATAGATTGAAGCTCCTCTTGGGGTATGTACCAAGACTTGAGATAAAAAGAAGTTACATCCATCACACAGAGCATGCGTACCAGCTGTTTGTGTAGCAAAGAATGGATTACCATTGCTATCCAGAAACTGGGATATTTTATCCTCCCATCTATTCCCATTATGATCACCTCCTTCGACTCCCTGTTGGTCAGTAATTGTATTAGGGCCAAGATAGAAATCGATACCATCGGCAAAAAAGCGATTGGTCTTTACTTCTGTTCCAGAATTAAGGCCATTCATTACTATCCCACGATTACATGCAGTAATCCTACTATTACAATACAGCGTATTGGTAAAGTTTCGCACATTAATCCCTGTACTGAAATACCTTTTAGGAGAATCGTTGACTGGTGTAGAAAAAAGAGCAGAGACCTGATTGCCAGTCCCCATCAAAGAACCGTCAAGACTCACTCCTATTGCTCTAAAACTTTCTTCTTCTTTTTCGATACCAATAAATCGATTACCAAGCAGGTTAAGATTGCTTTTATTCCCATTGACGGCTTCTATTCCCCGAGAAGTTCCTCCAGGACCATCAATGTAAAATCGATTGCCTTCAATCCAGCTATTTGTCCAGCGGGGGAATTCTCCGTTAAGTGCGATCCCTTTGCTGCCTCGCTCATCGATGAAGAATTCATTAGCAGCCATGAAGATGGCCGTTCCATCACTCAAAGCCCCTCCTCTTATAGCAATGAGTTCTCTTTGGCTATTTTCGGTTGCTGTTGAGAAATCGTTATTATCAATCGAAATATGGGCATTCGTTTTACTTCTAAAAACTTCAATTCCTTTAGAAATACCACCGGGGAGATAGGCATCATCATATAGCATTTTATTGCGAAAAAACCTCAATCGCTGCACCTCACTGATTATTATTCCCCTTACACAATTGTGCAGTTCGCTCTCTTCGAGCCTAAGTGTTCCTTCCCGTAATCTGATAGCGACGTCACGAATGTTTCGAAATAATAATCTTCTGGCATTAACAGTAACATTACCTTGGGTTACAATACCTGCTGTAATACCAATGAATTCATTATTACTTTTGGAAAGCATGGATAATGAAACGTCGCTTTCTATCCCAATGTCCGTAATCTTATTACTTGTCCCATTAATGGGTGCAGTGCAGGTAAACTTAGAATCGGATAGTTGCATCAAAATCGGTCCTCCGGCCGGACTAAATATAGACGGCCCTCCACTGCTTCCACCCCTCCGCAAAGAGATACAAGTATTGTTGTTTCGGTTGAAAGTAGTTTGATCGATTGATATCCACGATTTCACATTAGAGAATATTGCATTTTGTGCATCTTCTATGATGGTACCATTTTGTGACCTTACCACACTGAATAGACCCATAACAATTCCTTGCCATAGATCATCACAGGTGAAGAGTTTCGAATTGTCTAAAGTTAGAGTTGTGGATGAAAAAGGTGATATGGGAATGCCACCAGAGGGTACAACCTGAATGCTCACACCAGGCTCAATTTTTATAAGACAATCAACGAAAGAGAAGGATTTATCAACGATGAAGTCATCAATGATATGGATATTTCCGGTTACGCTATTTCCCGTTAGTTGAGAAGTTCTATCTACAGTGGTTCCCAAAATAATATCAAACTCTTTTTCGCCATTTAACTCGCATAAAGTCTGGGAGGCCACTCCGGTAAAATGATATTCACTAGTGTCGCAAGGTGTTTGCCCGTAAGTGGGAACTAAGTAGAGTAAAGTAAATGCTAATACCAGTATCAGCTTTGTCGAAAGTGTAAGATGCTTTAAATACAGCTTTGTCATGATTATCTTGACTTTAGGTGAACAATTACCCTAGAAACCTTGCCTCTCAGATGCTTCTGAGAACAATAGGTTAATGATGATGTTTTTAAAGTCAGCTGATAACAATTTAAAATTAAGCAAAATAGATACGAAAACAAAATTATTTTAACAGCGCACATCCAATCGCACAACGCAAACAACGCCGCGCATCGCAGTACTGCCGCTTCAATTGCAGCAGCGCCTGGGTCTGCCCCGCTGATTGCCCCTTCATCCCCAGCTCTTTCCATCGATCAATGATGCTGTTTCGCTCTGGCGGTAAGGTGTCCAGTAGATGAAGGGCCCGATCTCGGTATTGTGCCTCTTGCTTTTGTCTGCCGTACAGAAAGAGAAAAGGAGCGATTGTATTGATAATAAAGAGACGAACGGTTGCTTTGCCGAGGGACCGGGGCGGAGCTTTGGCTATGCGATCAAAGCGGTAATGCTTTTGCCAGTAGTCAGAGAGTTGGAGGTCGAAGGCCTGTTCGATAGCTGGGTAATCCTCGGCGGCCAGCATCGTATGGAGTAATTGCTCGGTTTTGCTGATCAGTGCGGCGAGCTGGGCTAGCCGGAGGGTAGGAAAATTGGCGGGGCGCAACCGGGAGAACTTCCAACTGTGAGCGACCAGCGGCTTCAATCGGTATTTTTTCCTCAAAAAAGCGTATTCCTTTTTCAGAGCTTTTGGATAATCATCTTTCCAAGCTGTTTCCAAAAAACCTGCTTGTCCAAAAAGTAGTGCTTCGATTTGTAGCGGATTGCTTCGGTGCTTTTTCAGGAGCTTGAGCGGGAGAGAGCGAGCAAGCTGCACGAAGGGCAAAGTATTGATGTACAAACCAAAACTCCTCGCCAGAAATTGATAGAAAGTTAGTTCCCAGTCTCCCTGATTTTGCTTCAATACCTCCTCCATCACTTGCGTTTGCTGCTCCAGGCGCTCCACCAACAATCGCTCTAGCCAAAGCTGTCGCGTAATCTCAGGAACTTCTCCAAGCTGTGCCTGGCAAGGAATCCAGCTGCGATTGTGCAAAAGACGTCGGTATCGACTGCCCAGGCCCGGCGGTATCCGTCGTTTCAGTTCCAAGCAAGGAATACGCGCTCCGCTGCTGCGAAATATGGGCCGATCCTCTTCGTAGACGAGGTGTAAAATAATGTTATCATAAGCTGGATCATGCTGGTGCTGATGATTGATCCATTCGGAGGCCAGAACGTGGATTTCGACATTACCAGCCCACATCGTCCCACCGATTTGGATGCGGGCATTGTGAAAATCGGGGCCAGCGTCGGTATTGAGGTTACCTGGATGAATAATCCGAATGGCCTCACCAGTCGTCGTTGATAGGTCCTGGCGATTGAAGGCCTGTAATTGCCAGATGTAATGCAGAAAATCTTCCCGAAAAGGTGGTTGTAACCCGGCATCTTGGACATAATTACCCAGCGGAAGAAAGGGAAATACCATAAGGTCAAAGTTTAATGGGTGCACGAAATAGAGACTTACTCGCCTCTCCTCCCGGAAACTTACCTTAGGAATTACTTACTGGGCCAAAGGGAAAGGATATTCAGATAGACGATAAATATACAAATTGTTTTAAGTTTCACAAAATTTCTTCTGTCTTTTTTTCTTCCACCTTTACTCGCTCCAAAACCTTGAAGACATAGTCATGTGGATTTTTTTCGTCTGCTTGGTGGGCCGACCGGCTACTTTCTTGCCATTCCGACCAATCTAATTCTGGGAAAAACACATCCCCTTTCACCTCAAGATCTACCTCGGTCAGGTAAAGCCGATCGAGGTAGGGCAGACTCAGCTCGTAAATTTGCGCTCCACCGATGATGAACACTTCTTCTTCTCCATTATCCTGCGCAATTTGCAGCGCCTCTTCGAGCGAATGCACAATGAGGCAGTTGGTAACCGAAAAGAATGGATTACGGGTCATAATAATATTGGTACGTTTGGGTAGCGGTCGGCCAATAGACTCATAGCAGTTTCGCCCCATGATGATGTGGTGATGTATGGTAGTGGCCTTGAAATACTTGAGATCGGCGGGGAGGTACCAGGGTATATCATTGTTTTTTCCGATAACCCGATTATTTGCAGTGGCTACTATAGCAGAGATGATCATGTACTAATATTTTACCTCAAATTGACTAATGTTGAGCTTTCGCTCTTTGGTTGTACTTAAATGCTGGCGAATGAATGTCGCAAAATCATCCATCTTTTCTCGGTTCTCCTTACTCATTTCGGGAAAATACTCCTTGTCGTTTTCGATGGCCGAAACGGGAAGCGTGAAGAAATTAACTTTTCCCCCTTTCTCCTCATGGACACAACGCCAGACAGGAATATAATGGTAATCGACCAAAGAAGTTTGGCCAGATCGATGGTTTTTAACCAATTCTACTTCAACTACAATTCCTCCGTCTGTATTGACCTTTTTTTGGTCGGAGATAAAATTGCCCAGAGAATAGACTACCAAGCCTTTTCTCAGGGTACCGTCGGGCGCGGCGATCTTCTTTTCGCGAATAGGTTGTACGACATGGGGATGGCTACCGATGATCAGGTCGGCTCCCCAATCGAACAACTTTTGAGTCAGCCGTCGTTGCCGTCTGCTTTCTTGTAATCGGTATTCCTTGCCCCAGTGCATGGCGACTATAATAGCGTCGGGTTGCAGCTTTTGTGCTTCGATCATATCCTGATGGATCAGGCTGGTATCGATCCTGTTGACCAAGGTTGGCGGGACCGTTCGGTGTTTATTGGTACTGAAAGTATAGTTGAGGAAAGCCAGTTTGAGCCCATTTTTGTAGACAAGGAGTGGATAGAAGAGTTCTCGTTCCTTCTGATTATTGAAGGTGCCGGTTTGGTAAAAGTGATGCTTACGCAGAACTTCGATGGTGTGGATGACTCCCTGTTTGCCAGCATCGTTAGAGTGGTTATTAGAGGTGAGGAGGAGGTCAAAACCTGATTGCCGAAGGGCCTCGGCCAGGGCGTCGGGGCTGCGAAACATCGGCCAGCCCCGGTAGGGGCCTATACCGGGTAAAGTTACTTCCAGGTTCGCGACGGCCAAGTCAGCCTGTTCCAGCAGGGGGCTGATGTATCGAAGGGAAGGTATATAATCATATTCCTCCTGGCCGCTCCGCTTCGCCGCTTCGATTTGCCGATCGTGCCCCATAATGTCGCCGGCAAATAACAGGGTGACTTGGCTGATGCTATCAGCTGGTTGAGCAATGATGGGCAAATTAGCCCCCCAAAGGAGGCAGGAGAGCCACGCCAGGCGGAGGTAGTGAGTAAATGGCATTAGGGAGCGCTGGTCAGATTGGCTTCGAGCATCCGTTTTTCTAAATAATTACGGGAAGGATCGACACTCCCCTTCAGGTATTTCTCGATCATCAAACTAGCAATTGGAGCAGCATACGTAGCTCCCCAGATGCCGTGTTCGACGTAGACGGCAATCGCAATTTGAGGATTTTCCTTTGGAGCAAAGGCAAAAAAGACGGAGTGGTCCTTACCGTGCGGGTTCTGCGAGGTCCCCGTTTTTCCACATATCGCAATATCCTTAATGAAGGCGACTCTAGCTGTACCTTTCAATAAGGCCTGCTCCATGCCTTCAACAACCGGATCATAGAATTCTGGTTTAATCGGAATGCTGTGCTTTTCTCGAAATTTGGACGGAATGTCCTGATCATCATCCTTGAAAGCCTTGATCAGGTGTGGAGTATAATAATAGCCCCGATTGGCCATGACGGCGGCCAAGTTCGCCATTTGCAAAGTCGTCATTTCTACCTCCCCCTGACCAATACCGATCGACATAATGGTCGGCGAATACCAGGGGCCATTGGCCTTGGGATAGAGCTTGTCGTAATAGGCGGAAGTGGGCACATTGCCCTCTCGCTCGTTGGGAATATCAACCCCCAGGGGCGTACCCAGCCCGAATTGATAGAGATAGCGGCTAAAGAGATCAACCCCCTTCTGTGGTTTGTAGAAACCGTCGATTTCCACAATATCGCGGATGGTTTGGAAGAAATAGGCATTGCAAGAATGGGCCATAGCAATCTCCACATTATACGGTGGTGGATGATCGTGGCATTTGCGCATTTCCCCATTGTAGAAATAGCCCATTTTACAAGGAATGAATCGATTAGGCTGTAGTACCTTCTCCTGCATACCGACCAGCGCAACGACTGATTTGAAGATGGAGCCCGGAGGGTACTTGGCCATGATAGACCGGTCGAAGAAGGGCTTGAGCGTATCGTTGAGTAGGGCGCTGAAGGCCTCCCCGCGATGTCGATTAATGGTCAGCAGATTGGGGTCGTAGGTCGGCGTACTGATCATGGTCAGGATTTCTCCGCTGGCGGGCTCAATGGCGACGATGCTGCCCGTTTTGTTCTGCATCAATTGCTCCCCATAGCCCTGCAAATCGATGTCCAGCGTCGAGATGAGGTCTTTGCCTGAAATGGCCACCGAATCCTGTTTGCCATTTTTATAGGGACCTACCTCCCGACCCATATTATCCTTAAGGATGTATTTAGCGCCTTTTCGGCCTCGCAGTTCCTTTTCGTAAGCCGCCTCCAGGCCCATCGCGCCGATGTAATCCCCTTTGGCATACTGACCCGGAAATTTCTCCAACTGCTCCTGATTGACCTCATTGAGATAGCCCAAAACGTGAGCAGCATTTTTGTGGGGATAGCCCCGCACATTACGCAGTTGTATAGAAAATCCTGGAAACTCATGCAGGTGCTCCATAAAGCGGGCACAGGTCTCCGCAGAAATTTTTGACATAAAAACAAAAGGCACCGATTTGGAATAGCGTCGGCTACGAAAGTTTTTGTCCAGGTTATTTTTAAATGTTTTGCGATTAATTTTCAGCAGTTCACAGAACTTGGTGGTATCCATCTCCGGGCGAATCTGGTTGTAGGTCACCTTGAGGTCGTACATGGCATTATTGTTCACCAACAACTTCTTATTGCGATCGTAGATCAGCCCTCGGGAAGGATAGAGGACGTATTTATCGATAGCGGTGGCACTGGCGCGCGCCTGGTAGGAGGTATCCAATAGCTGAATTTGCAGGGCCTTGAACAGCAAGATGCCTGCGGCTATGAAGAATAAGAGTTTGACAACACTGCTTCGTTCTCTGTAATTATCGCTCACGCTGTGGTTGTTTTTTAATCAATCTCTCGGATCAAAGATAAACTGATACATAATAATAAAAATCATGGATATAAAAAAGCTCGATACCGTACGCAGAAATATATCACCGATATAGTAAAAAGTAAAGGCCTCAACAGAAAAATAGAAAAACAAATGGGCGAACATCAGAACGCTAGAATAAATCAAGAACCAGCTGAGGCCAAAGCGGGCTTTGGTCGGGGTATGGTTGACGTTGTAGCCGCCTCGGGGCTCCATGAAAGAGAGCACGAAGGGGCGGATGAAGGCGGTGAAGACGCCGGCGCTGGCGTGGACCCCCGGGGAGTCGTAAAAAATATCGATGCCGATGCCCAGTACGAAGCCTAGGCCCACTAGCAGGGAATGCGGGATGCGCAGGGGCAGCAGCATAATGAATAGGGGGTAGAGAAAGATGTTGAAATAGTTGAAGTTTTCCCAACCTAGAGAGAAACGCTTGAGGACCAAGACTTGCAAGAAGACCAGCCCTAGAAAGCGGAGTGTATTTGCGAGAACCGTACTATTCATCCTGCCCCTCGTTTTTGAGTTCTTCCAGTTCGTTTTTAAGCAAATTGTTGATCACATAAACGTACTTGATGTTACTCAGGTCGTTGCCGAGTGCGACGTCAATGGTGTAGAAATTACTGCCCGGTTCGATGTAAAAATCTTCGATGGTACCAATCATGATGCCCTCCGGGAAAATCGAGGAGTAGCCGCTGGTTTGTATGGTATCCCCCTTGACGAGATCGGCGTGCTTGGGAATATCGATGAGCGTCGTCTGCGTCGGATCGCTGTTTCGCCAAACCAAGAAGCCATGATAGCCATTGCGGCGCACCGCCGCGCTGATCCGCGATTCCTTGTTGAGTATAGACATCACACTAGCAAAGTGCTCGGTGCATTTGTTGATGACGCCGACGAGACCAGACTTGCTGACGACGCCCATCCCCGGCTTGACCTTTTGTTTTTCTCCCAGCTCAATAGTCAGAAAGTTATTGTGCGAGCTGATGGAGTTGTTCCGTACTTTGGCGGGCATAAACTCGTACATCATCAAGGTATCCTGATAAAACATGGTATCCCTAGTCGGGCTTTGGATTAAGCGGGCATTATCGAGGCGAGCGTAGAGTTGGGCATTTTCACGGGAGATGGAGTCGGCAACGGCGGATAGATTCCAGAACTTGGTGACCTCGTCCATTTGGGAGTACAAAAAACCGCTGATGGTATTGGCAGAGCTGAAGAAGATTTGGTTTTGCTTCTTATTGTATTGCACGACCATGTAGAAACACAGACCTTCTAGCAAGAGGAAAAGGATGAATCCCCCGTATTTTATAAAGATCAGAATCAGGTTGCGCATACATTAAGGCTTTGGCGAAGACCAAAGCATATTTGCCAGGTCAAACGCTCTTTCGATCGATAAGGAAAGAAAAACGGTCCGATTTCTTCAAAGCAATCCCGGTACCTCGGACCACTGCGCGCAGTGGGTCTTCTGCGATGTGTACAGGCAGCTTGGTCTTTTGAGCGATTCGTTTGTCCAATCCCCGGAGCAAGGCTCCACCGCCGGTGAGGTAGAGGCCGGTTTGGTAGATGTCCGATGCCAATTCCGGTGGGGTGGTTTCCAATGCTTTGAGAACGGCATCTTCGACCTTAGAGATGGATTTATCGAGGGCGTGAGCAATTTCCTGGTAGGTGATGGTAATTTGTTTAGGGATACCTGTCATCAAGTCCCGGCCGTTGACGGCGTAGTCGCTAGGCGGCGTTTCCAACTCCGGCAGGGCGGAGCCCACGTTGATCTTGATTTGCTCGGCAGTACGCTCTCCGATGAGGATGTTGTGCTGCCGCTTCATGTAATTCATGATGTCGATGGTAAACTCATCTCCTGCGGTCCGGATGGATTGGTCGCAGACGATACCCGAAAGGGCGATTACCGCGATCTCCGTCGTTCCTCCTCCGATGTCAATAATCATGTTGCCGATGGGCTCCTCGACATCCAGTCCAATACCGAGGGCGGCAGCCATCGGCTCGTGGATGAGGTAGGTCTCTTTGGAATCGACATGATCTGCGGAGTCGAAGACGGCGCGCTTTTCCACCTCCGTGATTCCCGAGGGAATACAGATGACCATTTTCATATGGGTGAAAAACTTTCGGCGGTTGCCCGTCATATTGATCAGTCCCTGGATCATGCTTTCGGCAGCTTGAAAATCTGCGATAACACCATCTTTGAGTGGACGGATGGTTTTTATATTTTCATGAGTTTTTTCGTGCATTTGCATGGCCTTCGTTCCCACGGCGATCGTCTCTCCCGTTCTGCGATTAATGGCCACGATGGAAGGCTCATCTACCACCACATTACCATCTTGGATGATGAGCGTGTTTGCTGTTCCAAGGTCAATTGCTAACTCCTGCGTAAAAAAGCTGAACAGTTTCATTAATAAGTTTGAGTTCTTTAAACGCCTACAACAAGTTCTCTCTGTTTGCTGGCATAGCAGCAAACACAAAAGAAATCAAAATTTGCGTAAAAATGAAGAAATAATACTATTCAATTGAATAAAAACTTGCTATATGATTAAAAACAATAGCTTACGGTTTAGCCTAGGGTAAGCTTCGGTAGAAAGGGAGGCAAAATGTTTTGCAAATCAATTGCTTATAGGGCAAAGCTACACAAAAAATTGGGCTTACAAAACTCATTGCCCAACGATGACTTCCCACATCTCTTCGCGGCTGAAAAATCGCTGAGCCAAGGCCCTTAGTTCTTCGGCACTGATGTGGCGAATGGTATGGGCCAATTGCTCAAAATTATCGAAGGATAAGCCCTCGGTAATGCCTACGCGGACGATCTCTGAAACGTTGAACGCACCGTCCAGAGACGTTAACAAATTGCCCAGCAAATAATTGCGGACCATTTGTAGTTCCTCTTCTTTGACCAGCTCTGTTTTCATTCTTTCCATCTCGGCGTAAATCTCTTTGCGGGTGGGTTCAACCATATCGTTGCTCACCTCGGTGCCAATGCAAAAGTAGCCGTCTTGAAACAGGGTTTCGGCGGAAGAATAGATGTTGTAGGTGTAGCCTTTGTCTTCGCGGATATTGGCCATCAACCTCGATCCGAAGTAGCCGCCGTAGATGGTGTTGAGCACGTACATGGCCTTGTAGTCTGGATGGTGACGGTTGAAGAGGCGTCGTCCGATGCGAATAGCAGTTTGCAGCGATTCGTCCTGTTGGAGGCGCAGTTGCTGCGGTTGAGTGTGGATGGTGGGAAAATATCCTTGCGAAACAAGCCCGGTGGGAATATTACTGAAATGCTCGTTGAGCAGCTCAATATGTCGGTCTTCCGTTTTACCGCTGATGAAGAGATAGCAGTTGTTGCGGTTGTAATGCTGTTGGAAATGGGCCATCAAATCTTCGCGGGTCAGGGCCGCATAGCTCTCCAGGCTGCTGTTGTAGCCGTAGGGATGGTCGCTGCCGAAGATCAGCTCGGTGATGGTTCGGTAGGCCACCACATCATTTTTAGACAGGTCGACCTGTAGGCGTTGCTGATGGCGCTCGATGAAAGCTTTTAGTTCCTCTTCCGGAAAGGCAGGCCGAGTGAGAATAGACGAGAATAATGGTAATAGTTTGTCAAAATGCTTACTCAAGCTGTACAGGATAAAATTGGAAGTATCCAGGTTGATAGGCGTATTCAAAGAGCCACCATAAAAATCCAGAATTTCAGCAATTTCAGCCGCCGAATGCTCTGTAGTGCCCTCGCGGAGTAAGCGGGCCGTCGCCCGTCCGACCATATGCTTGCGCTCGTAAGGTCTGCCTGCCCGGAATACCACTTCCAGCTTGAGTACTTCCTGCGTACCCAACTTGACTTCATACACCGGAATGCCATTATCCAGCAGGTGCTTTTTCGGTCTCGGCAGATAAATATCCGAGATTTGCTGTATTGGCGGAGCCACTTTTCTATCCAACATAGTGCAAAGGTATGACTTTGACCAGATTATTAACAGAGGGAGACAAAGTTATCAACATTCTGTTAACTTTTTATGGTGCAAAACTAGTTGAGAAGGCTTATTTTTGTGCATCTTAAACCAATACAAAGTACAATCTTTATGAAATTTAGCGTTTCGTCATCTGATCTCTTGAAGCACTTGCAAATCGCCGGAGGAGCAATCGCCTCTAATCCTGTCCTACCCATCCTCGAAGACTTTCTGTTTACCATAGATAATAACCAACTCAATATTTTTGCGACGGATCTGGAAACCTCCATCAAAACCCAGATCGAAGTCAACGCCGATGGCAACGGCACGGTGGCCGTGCCGGCCAAGATTCTCTTGGACACCCTCAAAGAACTGCCCGCTCAGCCCATTACCTTTTCTGTCAATGACGAAAATTTTGGTATAGAAATCACCTCCGCCTACGGTAAGTACCGCCTCGCCGGAGAAAACGGAGAAGACTTTCCCGCTATTCCCGAGCCAGAAACCGTAGACAGCATCACCCTGCAAGCTCCTATGCTGACGCAGGCCATCAGCAAAACCCTCTTTGCTACTAGCAATGACGAACTGCGCCCCTCCATGACCGGGGTTTATTTCCAAGTGGATTTCAATAAGCTGACTTTTGTAGCGACGGATGCGCATAAGTTGGTTAAATATACCTTCGCCAATATCCAAAGCGAAGTGTCTACCTCCTTCATCGTTCCGAAGAAAGCCCTTAATCTCCTAAAAGGTGCTCTTCCCTCTGGTGATGAGGTGAAACTGTCCTTCAACAAGGCCAATGCCTTTTTCTCCTTCGGCAATATCGAAGTGGTTTGTCGCCTCATCGACGCCCGCTACCCCGACTACAATGCCGTTATCCCCGTAGACAATCCCAATCTGTTGACTCTAGGTCGCTCCGACTTCCTCAACTCCCTCAAGCGGATTGCCATCTACGCCAATAAAACCACCAACCAGGTTATCCTCACCATCAACGATGGGAGCCTGACCGTCTCCGCCCAGGATTTGGACTTCTCTAACGAAGCCACCGAGCAGTTGTCCTGCACCTACGGCGGCGAACCGCTCACCATCGGCTTCAACGCCAAGTTCCTCATTGAAATGCTCAATGTCCTAGAAAGCGACGACATCAAGTTGGAACTCTCCACGCCCACCCGCGCCGGCATCCTACTGCCGACCGAAGAGGTAGAGGGCGAGCAGATTCTGATGCTGGTCATGCCGGTGATGTTGAGCAACTAGGTTGGGGAGCGTGCCATTCAATGGATTCGCGACTTGTAAGCTAGTCGTTTCTTTCCAACACGTACAAATAATAACTTTCATTCTTAAAGCTGTAGCGATCAAACTGCTCCCATAAGCGCAGATTAGGATAGCGCTTGGGGTCTACAGGTTGATGAGTCAGAACGATCAAGCCCTTGGTCTTTTTGTATTTGGCAAAAAGTGCCAGCTCTGCTTCTGGAGGGAGGTAGACTTTTTCTAACCATTTAAAATAGGTGAACGGCTTGCCATCGGGCAATTCGTAGAACGGCCGGCCGGCGTAGCCACTGACGGGTGCCGCCTCGAACTTATTGATGGCGACAATCGGGACGGTAGCCGGAACCTTTTCTTTGATAAACTCCCCGGCGTAAATGGCATTGCTGAAGGGATGGCGATATTCCTTCAGTAGTGCGCGACCGCAGTGCCACAGCTGCCCCACCAGAAATAGCCCGAGAATAGCGTACTGAAAAGGTTTGAAGCCCCCTTGGCGGTCCATCCAAAGGGATAGGCAGCAGACGAAGAACACAAAGGCCATACCCCACTGCCGCACACCACCAGTGTAGATACTGATTAGGAAGAGGTAAAGGACCAGGGTGAAGGCCAGAAAGGTCAGTAGTAGTCGTTTGTCAGCCCAAAAGAACCAGCAAAGAGCGGCGAGGACCAGCAGGCTCAGCAGGAGGCCGAAGGCCGAGGTGCCTTCGATATTGGTATCGGGTAGGAGGCCGAGGCAGTAGGTGTTGGCCAGACTGCCTTGAAATGCCTTGGCCGCGACGGCTGCCGAGAAGGGCTGGTCGAGGTAGGCCCGGGAAAGCTCCTCTTCACTGCTGCCTCTGGGGTAAACGGTGGCGACGAAGACCAAGAGCCCCAACCCCAGCCCGAGGGCGGCACTTTGCAAATGCTTCGTACGGAATAACTTCCCTAACTGTCGATGTTTAAGATAGTCACCGAGTAAGAGGTAGAGCATGAAAGCGCCGGCCATGATCAAGCCATAGACCTCCGTTTGGCAGAGAGCGAAGAGGGTCAGCGGCAGGGCAATGGGATATTTGGGGGGTTGCTGTACCATCAAGGTGGTGAAGCCCGCCAGCAGCATCACCCAGATGTAACCGCGATTGATTAGGCCGTATTCGAAGAAGAAGAGGTAGGAACCGAATAGGCCGATGCAGAGCAGCAGCGGCAGGCGGAAGCGGAAGAACAGCAGGTAGTAGAAGGCCAGTGCGGGGAGGGCATGGGCGATTTGTAGGATGGTGGCTTCGTCGGTGGCCGCAGGCAGTAAGGTCCAGCACTTGAGGTAGAGGTACCAGAGGGCAGGGTGGCCCTCGTAGTAGAGGAAGCCGAAGAGCTGGGACCAGCCCAGGTCGCGGGCGACCAGCCAGGCTTGCCATTCATCTTTCCACAACTCGTGATAGAAAAATTTGACCAACAGGTAGGCCAGCACACACAGCACAAAGGCGATGACTTTGTACAGCGGTAGTTTCTGGGTTGGACTTGGAGTGGCTGGATTCAAATTCTGATGATGTTTGCTTTGAGAAGGCTCTGCTTCGCAATTATTGATCAAAAGTATAACGAATCGCGGAATAAAAGGGCGGAGTGCCTATTTAATTTTTTATCTTCGTTGTACAGCTATTACCCCAACAGACCGGATAGACATTTATTCACATTACCAAAACCGCATCATGTCCATCAAGTCTTGCTCATTTGTATTTTCGGTCCTTTTCTTTGCTACGATTGCCTGTAGCCCTCCGCCTAACCCTGGCCCGGAGGCCGTCGCCCGCCAATGGCAGGCCTTTGTGGATAAAAATCAGTTTGATGAGGCGCGGAAACTCAGCACGCCCCGCGCCCAGGAGATGGTCAGCCTAATGGAGCGCTTGTTTCAGGGCGAAGAGGGCGATCTAACCAGCAGCACCCTATTTAAAAGTATGAATTGTGCAGAAAAAGGTGACTCCCTGGCCATTTGCACCTATCAAATCATCGACGAAGAAGAGTTGATTGTTGACAGCTTTACGCTCATTAAAGATGGTAGTAACTGGCTGGTGGATATTCCCGAAGAAGAAGACATTATGGAGGAGGAAGATGTAGAAAAATTATTCAATGAGTTTGAGGAAATCCTCAATAAAGCGTTAGAGGAAGAAGAAGGCAAGACCATAGAATCGAAATAAATACAGCATGAAGGTTGGATTGTTTTTTGGCTCCTTTAATCCGGTCCATACCGGGCATATGATTATTGCGAATTACATGGCTACCCAGACTGATCTCGATCAGGTTTGGATGGTCGTTTCTCCACAAAACCCTCTGAAGAAAAAAAGCAGCCTGGCCAGGGACCACGATCGTCTGCACCTCGTGCGGCTGGCCACCGAGGAAAATCCGCTGCTCAAAACCTCCGACATCGAGTTCAAACTGCCCCAACCCTCTTACACCATTGATACCCTAACCTATTTGCAAGAGAAATATCCTGATCGGCGCTTTGCCCTAATCATGGGAGGAGACAATTTGGGCACTTTGCACAAGTGGAAAAACTATGAGCTGATCCTCCAAGATCACGAAATCTATGTCTACAAACGGCCCCATTACGATCTGGGTGATCTGCAAACACATCCGGCTATTAAGCTCTTCGATGCACCGCTGATGGAAATCTCTGCTAGCTATGTGAGAAAGTGCATACGCGAGGGTAAGTCAGTACAGTATCTGCTAACCGAGCCCGTTTTCAACTATCTACAAGCCAGCCATTTGTACCGCAAATAGAATTGTCGTGCATTTTCTATTCCACTCCTACATTTTTCTTAAGAAACAATAATAACTTTGATTTCTAGTTCTTAAAATGGAAATCTACTACTAAACTAATTAAGGCAATGCGCAAGAACCACTTACTTACCACCCTCCTGTGTTTGTTGTTGACCTCTGCAATCGCCCAAGAAACCCTTCGCATCGGGCAATGGCGCTCCCATTTGCCTTATCAATCTGGTCGATACGTTACCCAAAGTAATGACAAAGTATATTATGCCTCAGAATGGGCCGTATTGTCTTTGGACAAGGAGGAGCGATCGGTGGATTTTCTCTCCAAAGTGGATGGCCTCAGTGAGGCAGGAACCAGCATTGTAAAGTATAGCACTATTCATGACGCCCTCTTCGTTACCTACGTGAATAGCGACTTTGACCTAGTGACCGATGATGGAATCAGTACCTTCGCCAATATTCGGACCAACGGTAATTTCTTCAATCGAGAAATCAACGACATCTATTTGGCGGATAACGGCATGGCCTATTTTGCTACTGGCTTTGGAATAGTAGAATTTGATATTGCGGAGCAAGTCTTTGGCTTCACGGCCAATCTAGGAATCGAAGTTTTCAATATTACCGATTTCAACAATCAATTTTATGCAGCGACCGAAGAAGGGGTGTACACTGCCCCTAGTGATGGAAGTGCCAATTTACTGGATGTCGCCAACTGGGATTTGCTGGGGTCTGAAGATGGTTTCCCCGCCGTCTATGTTGTTAATGTAGTACAAGAGTATGAGGGGAAATTGTATGTTGATATTGACGATGTTCTCTACACTTATGATGGCAGTCAGTTGACCCGCTTCTACGAGGAGAATGGCTTTGAAGTGAGATTTATGACCGCTGAAGGACAGCACCTCCTGGTCGGTCTGAACTGTGTAAGCAACTGTAGTAACGATAAAGTATTGTCCTTCGATGCGGCGGGCAACTTTGAGATCAATGGTAGTGGTTGTGTTAATGAGCCACTTTATGCAATTGAGGATCAATTTGGCCACGTCTGGTATGCAGATAATAACCGGGAATATCGAGTTGCAGAAACGCGTGGCGGCTCTTGCAACCCCCGTTTAACCTTCAACAGTCCCTTCAATCAGAGAGCATCAGATTTATTGGTTGACGATGGTATCCTCTACGTCGCCACCGAGCCGACCCGTAACTCTCCGATCTTTACCACTAGTGGATTTTACTCCTTAGTAGATGGACAGTGGTCGACGTACAATCAGGAGGATTTTTCCATACTTAATAATTCCAAGGCCTTTTATCGCTTAGCCGTGCATCCTGAAAACAACAAATTGTATGTAGGGACTTTTTGGGATGGCTTGATCGAATTTGATCCTGTTCAGGAACAAGATCAGCTGACCATTCTCAATGACCTTAATACCACCCTTCAGCATTCTTCCCTCGATCCTAATGTCATTCGTGTTGGAGGCGTCGCTTTTGATAATGAAAATAACCTGTGGATGAGCAATCACACGGCTCAAAATCCTATCTCGGTGCTCAAAAGCGACGGCACCTGGATGAACAACTTTCCCAGGGCTACCCCCGTACTGGCCTTACGGCAGCTCACTATCGATCAAGATGGCAACAAATGGTTTTCCATCGACGGTAGCAGCCAAGCTCTTTTCTTGTACAACGAAGGCGTGCTCGATGATCCTACCGATGACCGGTCGCGCTTTATCAACTCTTCCAACTCCGAGCTACCCTCTAATGTGGTCAATGATATTACTGTTGATCTGGATGGCGATGTATGGGTGGGAACGACCCTGGGGGCTGTGGTCTTCGAATGCGGTAGCAGTGCGCTAGAAAGCAATTGCCGGGGTTCTCGCCGCATCGTCGAAGTTGACAATATTGCTGCGTTCTTACTAGAGGACGAAAATGTGCTCGCCGTCGCTGTTGACGGCGCTAATCGCAAGTGGTTTGGGACCGAAAACGGCGTCTTTGTCCAATCGGCCAGTGGAGAAGAACAGGTGGCTTTTTTCAATGAAGACAACAGTCCACTCTTCGACGATGTCGTTAGTTCCATAGCTATTAACCCTGTAAACGGAGAAGTATTTATGGGGACGGCCAAAGGAATTATTTCCTACCGCAGCGATGCCATTGAGGGCCAGCCTTTTAGAAGCAATAATGCCTACGCTTTTCCTAACCCCGTACGGTCCGATTACACTGGCCCAATCGCCATTCGCGGCCTAGCCCGAAATGCCGATGTCAAGATTACTGATGTCAATGGGCAATTGGTCTTTGAGACGCAGGCGCTGGGCGGGCAGGCCATCTGGGATGGTCGCGACTACAATGGCCGCAAAGCAGCCTCTGGCGTCTACCTGGTGTTCAGCACCTCGACGCTCAATCGAGAAACCCCAGAAGGCATCGTCACCAAGATTTTGCTGATGAACTAAGCATTTATTTTCCCTTTTTATCGTAGACGGCTGTTTCCAAGATATGCTCGTAATACTGCTCGTATTCGGGCAGGATGTGCTCGATGTCAAAACGGCGGGCCTGCGTCAGCGCATTGGCGCTAAAAGTTTTGAAGAGCTGATCGTCGCTGAGGATATGAATGCTGTTGGATGCCATCGAATCGACATCGCCGATGTCACTGAGGAAGCCGGTCTTACCCTCGATGTTCACCTCGGGCAGGCCGCCGGCGTTGGTCGAGATCACGGGGACTTCGCAGGCCATGGCCTCCAGGGCAGCCAGCCCGAAGCTCTCGCCAGCCGAAGGCATCAAAAAGAGGTCGGAGATGGCCAGCAGTTCCTCCACCGCATCTTGTTTACCGAGAAAGCGAATTTCGTGACACAAACCAATTTCTCGGCACAACTGCTCCATGTTTTGTCGCTCCGGCCCATCGCCGATAAGCAACAGCTTACTGGGCACCTTTTCATAAACCCGCCTGAAAATCTGAATGACATCCTCCACTCGCTTAACCTTGCGGAAGTTGGATACGTGGGTGAGGATGCGCTCTCCATTGGGGGCAATAGCCTTTTTGAAGTGATCTTTATTACTTTTGCGGAATCGATTGAAGTCGATAAAGTTATAGATGACCTTGATGTCATTGCTGATGTCAAAGGTCTCGTAGGTTTGGTTCTTTAGACTGTCCGATACTGCCGTTACCCCATCTGATTTATTGATGGAAAAGGCCACTACGGGGGCAAAAGCCCTGTTTTTGCCCACCAGGGTGATGTCTGTACCGTGTAAGGTCGTGATCACGGGGACGTAACGGCCTTCGGTCAATAGAATTTTTTTAGCCATGTAGGCCACCGCTGCGTGGGGGATGGCGTAGTGTACATGCAGCAAATCCAAATTTTCATAACGGACCACATCCACTAGCTTACTCGCCAGCGCAGTATCGTAGGGCGGATATTCAAAGAGAGGATAATCTGCTGCATTGACCTCATGGTAGAAGACATTTTCTTGAAAATGCGGTAGCCGGGCCGGTTGACGATAAGTGATAAAATGGATTTGATGGCCTTTTTTGGCCAAACCTAGACCCAACTCAGTGGCAAGAACGCCACTTCCTCCGAAAGTAGGATAACAAACAATTCCAATTTTCATGTAACTATCTTAGATGTTTGAGCTAAAATTACCAGACTCCTTGGAAATATAAAGGCTTGAAAAGGAAATAAGTTGTTGCAGGGGGCAAAAAATGCTTTCCCCTTGTTTGTACTTAAAGATAGCATAACTTCGAATCATGGCTAAACCTTTTCTATTTGATGGTGTTAGACTAGTAATTTAGCGTAAAAACGTGGCAGGCCAGCTGTCTGCCATAACATCAATCAAATACCTAATCGTGGCGATTTATTCGATAAAAGACTTGGAGAAGTTGTGTGGTATCAAGGCCCATACAATTAGGGTGTGGGAGCAGCGATATGGTATTATTATACCTCGTCGAACGGATACAAATATCCGTTATTATAGTGATAGAGATCTTAAGTTGCTACTCAATATCGCCCTCCTCAATCGCAACGGAATCAAAATTTCCAAAATCGCTAAGATGAGTGAAATTGAAATCGCCGAAAAGGTAGCCGCTATTTCCGAAGTTAACTTCGAACACGGAACTCAGTTGGATGCCTTAACCATTTCGATGATTGAAATGGATGAATTCAAGTTCGATCGCATCGTTTCCACTAATATCCAACAGTTGGGTTTCGAAAGAACCATTTTGGAGATCATCTATCCCTTTTTGGATAAATTAGGTGTACTTTGGCTGACAGGGTCAGTGAATCCTGTGCAGGAAAATTTTATGAGCTACCTGATTCGGCAAAAGATTATCTCTGCCATTGATAGAGAACCCATCGTAACGGGTAAAGACCCTAAAAAGATATTCATATACCTTCCAGAGGGAGAAAGCCAAGAATTGATTCTCCTTTTGATGCATTATTTGTTGAAGGCTCGTGGTTTCCGCGTCATTTACCTGGGGCTCAACATTAATATTTCTGATATTCAAGACTGTTACAACATACACCAGCCCGACTACATCTTTACGATGATTACCGAGACTTATGCCCGCAAGCCCGTACAGCATTATGTCGACCAGTTAGCCTCTGTTTTTCCTGATTGCCACATTCTCTTATCCGGATACCAGGTGGTATCACAGCAGGTAGCTCCACCTTCGAATGTCGAAATACTGCCTAGCTTGGATGCGACAATGGACCTACTAGACCGCCTAAAAATGGATTCTACAAGAACTACTTCTTCTAATGGTACTTCCAATGGCACAGATATTCGCTGATAAAGTGTAAATTTGCCCGTCACAAACTCATTTCTCAATAAAACAATTAGACCGAAATCGTATGAAGACGTTAAATCAATTCGTATTTCTATTCCTGGTTCTGGGGCTGATGACCGCCTGCCAGAACACGCCTAGCGAAGCCGTAAAGACGGAAGAAGCTGTAGGCAAAGCCGCTGCTGCCTCGGCCGAAGCCGCAGCATTTACTGTTAATCCTACCACCAGTGTGATCAAGTGGGTGGGCAGCAAGCCTACCGGTGATCAGCACATGGGGACGCTCAACATTTCTGCTGGCAAGTTGTCTGTAGAGAATGGTGATCTGAAAAGTGGATCTTTCGAACTGGATATGAACTCTATTGCTTGTACCGACCTCGAGTCAGGTGACGGTAAAGAAAAGTTGGAAGGACACCTCAAGAACGAAGATTTCTTTGAAGTAGAAAAATTCCCTTCTGGCAAATTCGTTATCACCGGAATTCAAAAAACAGATAATAAGGTAGGGGTTACTCACACCATCTCTGGTGACCTGACCCTGAAAGATATTACCAAGAGCATCTCTTTTGATACTAACGTTGCCCTGATTGGTAACGATTTGACTGCCGTCACGCCTTCATTTAAGATCAATCGTACGGAGTGGGGCATCAACTTCAACTCAGGTATTCTAGGAACCGTTAAGGACCGACTCATCAACGATGATATTGCCTTGACTATCGATCTGAAAGCTTCTAACAATGCCAACTAGTAGACACAAATAAAGGTATAGCATCTATGCAGCTGGATTATCCGGCTGCATAGTCTACCTCCCTCCAATTCTTCCTTCCTATTATAAGAATTTGTAATTTTTACCTATTTTAGACGTCTGTCCCTACAAAATGGAAAACACATTCGAAGGCTATGGACTTCAGGCGTTTATTTGATCTTATTCCTTACCAGCAAGCTAGGTATCCTAATAAAGCGGCGCTGGTAGGCAAGGAAGCTGCCCAATGGCGGGCCTACTCGACCGCCGAATGCCTCGAACAAATCAACCGCTTTAGTGCGGGGCTGCTGGATAAAGGTTTTGAGAAAGGGCAGCGTATTGCCATCCTCAGCCTAGGCGGCAGCCCGGCCTGGAATTTTATTGATCTGGGCAGCCAGCAACTTGGTTTGATCACTGTCCCCATCCACGCCTCCGCTGATGTCGATGACCTTGTCCATATTCTCAAGGAGTGTGAAGCCCCCTTGTGTCTGGTGGCTAATGGAGGGCTTTTTCAGACTGTTCGTGACATCCAAGCGCAGATTCCAAGCCTCCGCTATGTCTATTGCCTGGAAAACTTGCCTAATACTCCCCACTGGAGCGACCTCTGTAGCCAACCTACTGCCAAGCACCTCGCTACCTTCGAGGGCCTGAAGGCCGCTATCCACGAGGACGACCTCGCCACCATCATCTATACCTCCGGCACAACAGGACTCCCCAAGGGCGTCATGCTCTCCCACAAAAATATCGTCAGTAATATCAAAGCCACCATCTCCCTGGTGCCCATCAATTGTGATAAGACCACCCTGAGCTTCCTGCCGATGAGCCACATCTTTGAACGGATGGTTGTCTATACCTACATGGCCGTTGGCGCTTCCATCTACTACGCTGAAGGCCCCGATCAGCTCTCCGCTAATTTCAGAGAAGTGCGCCCTCACTACTTTACTGCCGTACCGCGCATCCTGGAGCGGATGTACGACGCTGCCCACGATGAGGCCGGGCCGGAGAAAGGCTGGCGCCGCCGCCTACTGCGCTGGGCGGTCCAACTGGGCAAACGCTACGAAGGCCCCCGACGGATTGCTCCGGGCCTCTGGCTGCGCCTGAAGCTGGCCGACCTGCTGGTCTTTCGTCGCTGGCGGGCCGCCCTGGGCGGCCGGGTCGAAGGGGTAGCTATTGGGGCGGCAGCCCTCCAGCCGGCACTAGGTAAGCTATTTTCCGCCGCCGGGATTGAGGTGCGGGAGGGCTACGGGTTGACTGAAACCTCGCCAGTCGTGACCTTTAATCGCTTCGAGCCGGGCGGGGTGCGTTTTGGTACGGTAGGGATACCGCTGCCCGGCGTGGAGCTTCGCATCGACCAGCCCAATGAGCATGGCGAGGGGGAGGTGATGGTCAAAGGCCCCAATGTGATGATGGGGTACTACAAGCAGGAGGAGCAAACCGCCCGCGTATTATCGGAGGACGGCTGGCTGCGCACCGGAGATATTGGAACGATGGTACACAAGCGCTTTCTGAAAATTACGGATCGAAAGAAAGATATTTTCAAAACTTCCAGTGGTAAATACATCGCTCCGCTCAAAATCGAAAATGCCCTTCGGGCTTCCTCTTTTGTTGATCATTGCATGATCATCGGCTTTAATCGCCCCTTCGTGGCCGCGCTCATTGTTCCCTCTTTCAATCGCTTGCAGCGATGGAGTGTGGCCAATAATGTGCACTGGACTTCTCCACAATTTATGGTCATTAACCCGAAAATCGTCGCGCAGATGGAGCAGGTTATCCAGGAGGTCAATAACACCCTAAATAGCGCCGAGAAGATTCGTGGAATACACCTGCTCTTTGAAGACTGGACCATTGCCGGAGGAGAATACACAACGACTTTGAAGCTGCGAAGACCTCAAATCATTGCCAAATTCCAGAAGGAAGTAGAGTATATTTACGCTAAAGCCACCTGAAACACTAAAAAAATAGCTTGAAACCAAATTTTATTGGAAAAAAAGCTATTTTAGCTCACCGCCTATCAGGATAAGCTAACTCAACTATTTACGGGTCAAAAACATTACACATATATGAATGTAAGCAGACTATTTGATTTCATCCAATACCAAAAAGCGAACTATCCACAGCAAAAGGCCTATGGCCACAAGTACCAAGGTAAGTGGATTTATTACAGCACTGATGAGGTAATTGACCTGGCAAATAAAGTCAGTTGTGGTTTGCTAAAACTAGGAGTGCAGCCTGGGGATAAAGTTGCTTTGATTACCTATAAAAACCGGCCCGAATGGTCAATCGTTGATCTGGGCATTCAGCAGGTCGGGGCCATCAATGTTCCTGTTTATCCAACCATCAGTCCTACGGATTATGAATACATCTTCAATGATTCTCAAGTAAAGTTTTGCTTTGTAGGAATGGGCGACTTGTATGATAAGGTAGACAAGGCTTGGCCACAGATTCCGTCCTTGAAGGGTGTTTACTGCCTGGATGAGCAGGAGGGGCGCTCGTATTGGAAAGAGATTTTCAGTGAGGAGGGGATGGACGAGGTGCAGCGGCGAATGGATGCGATCAAAACAGAAGACTTGGCCACCATTATTTATACTTCCGGGACGACAGGTAATCCCAAGGGGGTAATGCTTTCCCACAAAAATATTGTGAGTAATGTAATGGATGTTGAGGAATTGATGCCCTTGGACGCGGGGGAGAAAGCCTTGAGTTTTCTGCCGCTTTGCCACATCTTCGAACGGTCGGCTTCTTATGCCTACACCTACAAAGGTATTAATGTAACCTACACGGGAACAGACAACCTAGGAGGAGAAGAGGGCGACCTGCAAGCAGTGAAACCTAATTTCTTCACCACTGTTCCTCGGTTGTTGGAGAAGGTATACGAGAAGATTTACAATAAGGGCTTGAGTTTGAGCGGAGTGAGCAAGAAGCTATTCTTCTGGGCCCTCAGCTTGACCGATGATTATGAGTACGATAAAAAATACTCTGGTCTGGCCGCTATTAAGCGCAGTATTGCGGATAAATTGATTTTTAGCAAATGGCGTGAGGCTATGGGCGGCGAGGTGAGAGGTATCCTGACAGGGGCAGCGCCCTGCCCGGTGGCGATGGCTAAGGTCTTCTCTGCCGCGGGTATTCCGATTCGAGAAGGCTATGGCCTGACAGAGACTTCGCCAGGGCTGACCATCAGCCGCTACGAGACCCATGGAGCCATGCTGGGAACCGTAGGGCCGACCCTGCCCGGAGTAGAAATCAGAATCGATGCTACTGGCGGTGATTATCGTCCCGGCGAGGGAGAAATCCTGGCCAAGGGGAACAACATTATGATGGGCTATTACGGCAAGCCAGAGAAGACGGCAGAGGTGATGAAGGAAATTAATGGAGAACAATGGTTTTGTACGGGGGATGTAGGTACAATGGTGGATGGCCCGGGAGGGAAGAAATTCCTTAAGATCACAGATCGTAAGAAAGAGTTGCTCAAAACTTCGGGAGGGAAATATGTAGCTCCGGCACCGATTGAGAATAAGTTTAAGGAAGATTTCCTGGTGGAGCAGATGATGGTTGTTGGCGATAAAAAGAAATTTGTTTCAGCCCTGATCATTCCCGCAGAAGAAGCCCTGAAAGACTGGTGTAAGCAGCGAGGGAAAGCCTGGAATGGCCTTGGCGAGGCAGTTAAGGATGAAGACATTATTGACTGCTATCAACAAATTATCAATAAATACAATCCCAATTTTAGCCATATTGAGCAGATCAAGCGGTTCTGTCTACTGAATGCCTGTTGGGAACCTACCAAAGCTGATGGCTCCGATGCGGAGCTGACACCGACGATGAAGCTCAAGCGCCGCGTCATCTTGGAGAAGCACAAAGCAGAAATTGATAACATCTATACCCTTTAATAGGCTGGCCTTGAGCTGGTCCATACTTTACAATTAGCCTATTCGGCTGCGTCAAAACAAAAACAAAAACTAGAGCAAGCCTTCCTTTGGGAAGGCTTTTTTATTAACACTTCATGGTGCGATTTTTGCTGTAATATTAAAATAAATTGAACGGTGTAAACTGCTCGATTACTGGGTCCAAAAAGAAAACAAAAATCAATGCACTATTCGAACAGCAGGCTGCTCTTGCTGGGCGTGTGTTTCATCCTCCTTGGCCTTGTGGCCTGTCAGAATGAAGTAGAACCTCCCGTTAGATCAAGCGAGATCACGAAAGCGCAACGTGAACAACTCGGCGATCGCATCCAAATTGCTATTGCCGTCAATGAAGAACAATTTCCCATCTTACCTCAAGTTCCTCCTTATGATACGACCGTCTACTGGTACATTCAGCATTTGTACCAACAAGTGAGTTTTGGTATGCAGCTCGACAACCAATCGCCGGCGGATGATCGCTGGTCGCAGGATCGAAGCTGGAAGGTGACTGTTTTGGACCTGGAGGAGCGGAACGCCTTTGTCATCCCTGGTGGGCATTTCTATGTAACGACGGGGCTGTTGCGCAGCTTGAGTCAGGAGTACGAGCTGTACTATCTCCTGGCCTTCGAAGCCGCGCTGATGAATGAGCGACTATTGCTAAATCGATTGGTGACGGTTTTTAATCCGGCCCTGTTGGTGGAGTTGGCCAATGGAGCCCCTTCGCCTAACAGCAGTACCAATGACATTGCAGACATCAGTAGTCATCTCGTTTTTGATGAGGAAGATGTGAAGGAGATCGATGAGAAATGTGCGGACTTAATTTGTAACACCTCGATCTTTGATCGGCTGGGGATTATTTCTTTGCTGGACCAGCTCAGTATTGACGATGCTTGGTTGATCAATCGTCCTAGTTACATTGGTCGGGCGGATTACATTATCCGACAGCTGAATACCAACGAAGAGAATTGTGGTAGCTTCCAAACCAATGGAGGCTACCAGCGCTATATCCTTAATGTGTTGAAATAGCGAATTAGGCTTCGACTAAGGTACCCACTCGTTCGCCCTGAATGATGCGCATCAGGTTATTCTTATCATTGATGTCAAAGACAACGATAGGCAGGTTATTTTCCTGGCAAAGTGTAAAGGCCGTCATATCCATGACGCTGAGGCCCTGGCTGATGACTTTGGCGAAGGAGATGCGATCGAATTTGGTGGCCGAAGGATCCTTTTCTGGGTCAGCGGTGTAGATGCCGTCGACGCGAGTACCTTTGAGGATCACATCGGCATTGATTTCGTTGGCCCGGAGGGCCGCCGCAGAATCCGTTGTAAAGTAAGGGCTGCCGGTACCGGCGGAGAAGATGACGACCCGGCCCTTTTCGAGGTGCCTAATGGCCCGACGGCGGATGTAAGGTTCGGCAATCTGCTTCATTTCAATGGCCGAAATCAGGCGGGTGTAGACGCCGGCTTGTTCGAGGGCACTTTGCAGGGCCATCCCATTGATTACCGTTGCCATCATTCCCATATAATCGCCCTGTACCCGTTCGATACCAGATTCGCTAGCCTGAAGGCCCCGAAAGATATTTCCTCCACCGATTACAATGGCGACTTCCACACCATAGTTAACCAGTTTCTTAATTTGGTCGGCATAGTTTTTCAACATACCCGGCGCGATGCCAAAACCTTGATTTCCCATTAGTGATTCGCCACTGAGTTTGAGTAATACTCTTTTGTACTTAATCATTGCGAGTAGAATTTATGAAGCAGATTTAGCATTCATCCACAACATATGGTTTAAGGATTATAATTGATCTTGGCTTTGGGGCAAAGGCAAAAAAAAAGCGAATTGGTTGATTTTTCAACAAATTCGCTTCTTTTTTTCATGCTTTCATTTTATCCGAGTTCAATATGTCCGAATCCGGTTACTGTCAAATCACCGTTTAACTCCTTGAGATAAGCGCCGACTGACTTCTTGCTATCTTTAACGAAGGCCTGGTTGAGCAAGGTACTTTCTTTGTAGAATTTATTCAACTTACCCATAGCGATTTTTTCCAGTATCGCCTCGGGCTTGCCTTCCTGACGAGCCTGCTCCTTACCAATTTCGATTTCCTTGGCAACGGTTGCCTCATCGACATCTCCCTTATCTACAGCAACAGGGCGCATGGCAGCCACTTGCATCGCAACGTCGCGACCAGCATCGAAGTAAGCATCATCTTTGATATTGAGCCCCACAACAACACCAGCTCGGTTACCCATATGGATATAAGGCGCAACCATTGCTGCTTCGATATTTTTGTAAGCAGATAATTCGATCTTCTCACCAATAACACCGGTGCGCTCGATCACTTTCTCACCAACCGTACCCTCTTCAAAAGGTAGGGCCAGCAAGTCTTCTTTAGTAGCGGGGAAGTTATCAAGTGCTAACTGAGCGAAGGCTTTAGCCAGTTGGATGAAATCTTCACCTTTGGCAACAAAGTCGGTTTCACATCCCAGTTTGACAACAACGCCACGGGTTTTATCTTCAGAGACCAGAGCGATAACAACGCCTTCCTTAGCATCGCGATCTGCTCTTTTAGCAGACAGCTTCTGGCCTTTCTTTCTAAGGAGTTCGATGGCTTTTTCAAAGTCACCTTCCGCTTCGGTCAGGGCCTTTTTACAATCCATCATGCCTGCGCCTGTTTGTTCGCGCAGTTTCTTGACATCGGCGGCAGAAATTTTAACCATAGTCATTTTAGTATAACTTTATTGAATGTGGAAAAATAATTTAAAGAAAGAAACGCAGCTTACGAACGGGCTGATTCCTTTTCAGTCTTCTGCTTTCTTCTTTCGTCCAAGCCTAACTTCACCGCTTCAACGATGTGGTTAGTGATGATTTTGATGGACTTAGAAGCATCGTCATTACCCGGAATAGGGTAGTCAACAGAAGATGGATCAGAGTTGGTATCGACAAGACCGATGGTCCGCATATTCAACTTATGAGCCTCCGCTAAGGCGATGTGCTCGTGGTGAATGTCTATGATAAAGATGGCGGCTGGAATACGGTTGAGGTTCGCAATACCCCCCAGCACTTTTTCCAGCTTATTTCTTTCACGGGTTAACGTGAGCCTTTCCTTTTTTGTTACACTAGTTAGGCTACCATCCGCCAGCATCCGGTCGATATTGTTCATTTTCTTTACCGACTTACGAATAGTGGCGAAGTTGGTCATCATTCCACCCAACCAACGCTCTGTCACGAATGGCATTCCTACGCTTCTCGCCGCATTGGCTACGATGTCGCGTGCCTGCTTTTTAGTAGCAACGAAGAGGATTTTCTTGCCAGAGCGAGCGATCTGCTGGGCAGCCTTAGCGGCAGACTCCAGGCACTCCAAAGTACGATTGAGATCGATGATGTGAATACCGCGGCGCTCCATGAAGATGTAAGGTTGCATCTTTGGATTCCATTTCTTCTTGAGGTGTCCGAAGTGTACACCGGCATCCAGAAGGTCTTTATATTGAGGATTTTCCATTGTCTAAAATTTGAAATTTGTCAATTTGATAAAACTAAAAAAGGGATACGGTATCCAAAAATTAACGCTTGGAGAACTGGAAGCTCTTTCTCGCTTTGGGCTTTCCGTATTTCTTGCGTTCCACAACACGGGCATCTCTGGATAGGAACTTTCTGTCCTTAAGAGGCTTGCGGAAATCTTCATTTAGTTTGACCAGTGCTCTGGCAATCGCCATACGTACGGCCTGAGATTGACCTTTGAAACCTCCACCATTGACATTGACTTTCAAATCGTAGATGTTCTCGGCTTCAACTGTTGCAAAAGGTTCAGTGATATGAGACTGGATATGCTTTTGAGGGAAATAGTCTTTATAGTCCTTACCATTCACCACGATTTTGCCCTCTCCTTTTGTGAGATAAACTCGGGCAACGGCCGCTTTTCTTCTCCCAATGGCATTAATCATTTCCATATTAATATGCGGTTTAGATTTTATTTAGATTAAAATTTGAGTTCGACTGGCTTCTGAGCAGCATGAGGATGCTCGCTACCAGTGTAAACAAACAATTTCTTGATCATCGCCCGGCCTAGCTTGTTCTTAGGCAACATACCGCGTACGGCACTTTCAACGATGGCGATGGGCTTTTTAGCCAGCATCTCTTTCGCCGTTCTGCGCTTTTGACCACCAGGATAACCAGAGAACGTTACATACTCTTTCTGCTCCCATTTGCTGCCGGTGAAGCGAACTTTTTCGGCGTTGATGACGATGATATGGTCCCCGCAATCCACGTGAGGGGTGTAGCTTGGCTTGTGCTTGCCGCGAAGGATATGAGCAAGCTGAGTAGCCAGTCGACCAACAACTAGACCTTCCGCGTCAACGATGTGCCATTGCCGAACGACTTCCTCTTTCTTTGCCGACTTCGTCTTATAACTTAGTGTATCCACTTTTGAATGATTTTTTACTTGAATAAAATGACCACTTTTTTCTGCCTTTCAGCAAGCTCCAATGGAGCCTTGGGCCAATGCGACTGCAAAGGTAGGGTCCTTTCCTGCAAAAAACAAGGAATTTTGAGAAAAAATCACCAAGCCCCTTTCATAACTCCTTGAAAAACAGTGTAAATTTCGCACAAAAAAATTCATAGCCTCTTTTTTAGAGGATACGGGCTCCTTTTTCGGGCAGCAATTTAGGTCCAAAAAAGGCCCCTCTAAACCATTCGCTGCTGCTGCTGTTTAATTCTCTGAATAACTTGAGTCAAATGAGTTATCTTTAGTATCTAATTCCATACACCCTAGTCACGATAATTGAATTATGAATAAAAACCTGAAAGGAAACCTCATTAAAATGGCGGACCAGGCGGATGACCCTACAGCAGTTTCTCGGAAGCGAGATCATATCGAACTGGCCTTCCGTTCGCAGGTACAATCCGCCGGATTAGATCAGCGATTCTACTACGAGCCCCTACTATCCAGACATCCCGAGCCGGGCAGCTACCCTCAGCAACATTTTCTGGGCAAGTCCTTCCAAGTGCCCATCTGGGTATCCAGTATGACCGGAGGCACCGCTATGGCCAATACGATCAATCATAACCTGGCTCGCGCCTGCGGAGAATTTGGTATGGGCATGGGACTGGGTTCCTGCCGTAGCTTGCTGCACAGCGATGAATACCTCAAAGACTTTGATGTTCGTAATCTAATCGGTGAGCAACCCCTCTACGCCAACCTGGGGATCGCCCAGATCGAACAGCTGGTGCAACGCAACGAATGCTACCTCGCCGTTCAACTGGTCGATAAGCTGAGGGCTGACGGCTTAATTATCCACATTAATCCGCTTCAGGAATGGCTGCAGCCAGAGGGCGATCGCTTTGAGCACCCTCCCCTGCAAACGATTGAAACCTTCATGGAAAAGTGCGACCTGAATATTATCGTCAAAGAAGTGGGGCAAGGCATGGGCTATGAAAGCCTCAAAGCCCTCTTTCAACTGCCCCTGCAAGCTATTGATTTTGCCGCCAGCGGCGGGACCAACTTCGCACTACTTGAATTACTGCGCAGTGATGAGACCAAGCAGCAGACCTATAACCAGCTGGCCTATGTAGGCCACAGTGCCGAAGAAATGGTTGAAATGAGCAACCAGATCGCCGAAGAGCTTGGTGATCAGCTGCGTTGTCACCAAGTGATCATCTCTGGCGGGGTAGGCAACTTTTTGGACGGATACTATTTAATTAATAAATTAGCAGTCCCGGCGATCTACGGGCAGGCCTCCGCCTTCCTTCGTCACGCCCGGGGAGACTATGACGAGCTGCGCAATTATGTAGATGCTCAAGTACAGGGCCTTGAATTGGCCAAAGCCTTCTTGAAAGTCAAGGTGTAAATAATCTAAATCAGTAGATGTGAAAAAGAAGTCCATTTCCGGGTTTTCAAAATTGTCAAAGAGAGGAAAACTTCGTTGGATCGTAGAAAACTTCTTCAAAGATCCAGAAAATGTTATGAGAGAGCTGATGAGCTTCTGGCATAACAACGAAAAACAGCAGCGCATCCTCGATGGATTTAGCGAAAATACCATTAGTAATTATGTTCTCCCCTATGGCGTAGCTCCCAACTTTGTCATCAACGATAAGACCTACTGTGTTCCGATGGTCATCGAAGAAAGTTCGGTGGTGGCAGCGGCGTCTAGCGCAGCTAAGTTTTGGATGAACCGAGGTGGCTTCAAAGCGGAGGTCATCTCTACCGTTAAAGTCGGACAGGTGCATTTCCTCTGGAAAGGGGCTCCCGAAAAGTTGATGGCGGCCTTCGAAAGCCTGAAACCTCAGCTGCACAGCTGTACTGCTGACTTGACAGAGAATATGAATCGCCGAGGTGGAGGAATTCTGGGAATTGAACTCCTAGATATGACCCACCTGGAGGACAACTACTACCAGCTTAAAGTTAATTTTGAGACCTGTGATTCGATGGGCGCGAATTTCATCAATTCTGTGCTGGAAGCTTTCAGTGCCTGTTTGCAATCTTTTGCTGCCGACTATCCCCTTTTCGAAGGAGAGGAGCAGGAGGTGTCCATCATTATGTCTATTCTTTCTAACTATACCCCCGAGTGTTTGGTACGAGCCTGGGTGGAATGCCCTATTGAGGAGTTGGGCGATTTTCCGGATGGGATGGATGCAGAGGCTTTTGCCGATAAATTCGAGCGGGCTATCCGCATCGCGCACATCGATCCGCATCGGGCGACGACACATAACAAAGGTATTTTCAACGGGATTGATGCTGTTGTACTGGCTACTGCCAACGACTTCCGGGCCATCGAGGCTTGTGGGCATACCTACGCCGCTAAAGATGGGCAATACCGCAGCCTGAGCCATTGCAAAGTAGAGAACGACGTATTCCGCTTCTGGCTAGACCTACCGATTGCCTTGGGCACCGTAGGGGGGCTGACAAAGCTGCACCCCATCGCCCGCCGCTCGCTAGAATTGCTAGGGGATCCCAGTGCCAAAGAACTGATGATGATTATTGCCGCCACCGGGCTAGCGCAGAACTTCGCGGCGGTCCGCTCGCTGATCACTACTGGAATTCAGCAAGGGCACATGAAGATGCATCTGCTCAATATCTTGAATCATATGGAAGCCTCAGAGAAAGAAATCAAAGAGGCCATCGTGTATTTCAAAGACAAAGTGGTCTCCTTTACCGCCGTCCGCGAGTTTCTGGAGCTGTTTCGGGAGAAGCGCAAAAATAGCAGTAAATACGTCGTTTGAAGAGCCCTTATTTCCTCAATTAATTCCCCTGCCATCACTACAACATTCAGTGCCCGAGGTAAATTACTGATCAGCGGCGAGTATTTCGTGCTGGACGGCGCGCTGGCCTTGGCCTTGCCCACTCAGCCCGGTCAGCAACTAGAGCTTCAGGCATTGGAGGGTCGTACGCCCCGGCTCTACTGGCAAAGCCTGGATCATGAAGGCGAGCGCTGGTTCGAGGCCGTTTTCCGGCTGCCTGACCTGTCCTTGCTAGAAAGCTCCGACCCGACTATGGGCGAACGCCTGGCCAGCCTCCTACAGGCTGCCCGTCAACAAGCGCCTGATTTTCTCAGCACTTCCCAAAGCCTACTGGCCACCACCCGCCTAGACTTCCCTCGCCTTTGGGGCCTAGGCACCAGCTCCACGCTGGTCCATCTACTAGCCAGCTGGGCCCAAGTCGATCCCTTTCAACTTCTAGCTGCCACCTTCGGCGGCTCTGGCTACGACATCGCCTGCGCCGCCGCTAAAGGGCCTATCCTCTACCAACGCCGCGAGGGCCAGCCTTGGAGCCAACCCGTCGATTTCCATCCGCCCTTCAAAGATCAGCTCTACTTCGTCTACCTTGGCCAAAAGCAAAACAGTCGCGAGGGCATCGCCCGCTACCGCGCTAGGAAGCAAGAACTGGCGCAGCCCCTCAAAGCCATCAACGCCCTGACGGAGCAAATGCTTCACTGCTCCCAGCTAGCTGACTTCGAAGCCCTGATCCGAGAACACGAAACCTTGGTTGCTCAGCATATCGGCCTGCCTAAAGCCTACGACCGCTACTTCTCGGACTATTGGGGCGCGGTGAAATCTCTCGGGGCCTGGGGCGGTGATTTTGTCCTCCTCAGCAGTGCCCGCAGCGAAGCGGAAACGAGTGCTTATTGCAACGAAAAAGGGTTTGGGTTGTTTATGAAATATAGAGATTTGATTTTATAGTTGCCTTTGGTAACGGTTGGGTCGGCCTGGGGCCGAACTGGTGGACGGTAGACGGTGGACGGCAAGCAGGTAGACGGAAAAGACGCGGAGCTGCAGTACTACTACGTAACTCACGAAAGGCCGTCGACCGTCCACCGTCGACCCAAAACACCGCAGGTGTCCAGGTGTCCACCGTCCATCCAAAGCGCCAAAGGCGCAAAAACGCACATATGCCCTGGAAATGGTACGACGCCCAAGTCGTAAAAATAGAAGATCAAAGTCCGACCACCAAGCGATTCTGGGTGGAGGTACCGGAGACCCTAGCGTTTAAGGCTGGTCAGTTCGTAACGATGGATTTGCCGATACACGAAAAGCGGCTGAAGCGCTGGCGCAGCTACTCGATTGCTAGTGCGCCGGATGATAGTGGCCTGCTGGAGTTTTGCATCGTTTTGCTGGAAGGCGGGGCGGCCACTAGCTATCTCTTTGAGAAGGTGGAGGTGGGGAGCCCTATTCGCTTTAAGGGGCCTTCGGGGACCTTTGTGTTGCCGGATCCCCTGGAGAAGGACCTGGTGCTGGTTTGTACGGGGACGGGAGTAGCGCCTTTTCGGAGTATGCTTATGGACTTGAAGGCTCGACAGCTGCCCCACCGCAATATTCACTTGATTTTTGGTACGCGTTATGCGAATGGCATTTTGTATCAGGAGGAATTTGAGACCTTGATGCAGGAGCTGCCGGGTTTTCGCTATTCTGTGGCCCTTTCCCGGGCGGAGGAGCTGCCGGAGGCCAGGGCGGAAATGTTCAAAGGCTATGTCCACCAGATTTACCAAAAGCATTATGCCGAGGTGCGTCCGGATATTGATTTTTACCTTTGCGGTTGGAGCAATATGATTGACGATGCGGTGGCCAAGTTGATTGTAGAGATGGGCTACGACAAATCGCAGGTGCATTATGAGCTTTATGGCTGATTCCAAATCTTGCCCAATTGCCCTCGCCACGACGGTATAAAAATATAACCGAGGGAAACATTGTTGGTATATTTGTGTTATTTTTGTAGAATCAATCTAAATAACGAAAGCTGTAGAAATGGAAAATAATAATAATCAGGCGGCTACTAAACGACCAGTGATGCTCTACACGGAGCAGACTCCTAATCCTGAGACTTTGAAGTTTGTTACTAACCGGATGCTCTATCGCGGAACGGCGGATTTCCGTACCGAAGATTTGGCAAAGGAATGGTCGCCATTGGCTACCGAGCTTTTTGAAAGAAGCGAGGTAAAAGGGGTATATATCTGCAACAACTTCGTTACCATTACCAAGGAATTCAACTACAATTGGGACGATATTATGCTGGCGCTCAAAGAGTATATTAAGGCCTACATAGCGAGCGAAAAGACCATTATCCAAGACGGCTTCGCCGAAGCGATGGAAAAGCTGGAAGCCAAAGAGGACGCCGGTCGTGAATATACCGAGGATGAGGCTGTTCTCGTCGCCAAGATCAAAGAATTGATTGAAACCTACGTTAAGCCAGCGGTTGAAATGGACGGTGGTAACATCGAATTCAAGTCATTCGACGAAGGCCGTGTAAGCGTGGTCCTTCAAGGGGCTTGCAGCGGCTGTCCTTCTTCTACGGTCACCCTCAAAGCGGGCATCGAAGGGATGCTCAAGCGGATGGTACCGGAGGTAACGGAGGTCGTTGCTGAAATGGGGTAAACCCTGGGCTACTTTCGGGCCAGATGGCAGTTTTCCTCTTCTGGCCCCCAGAAATAGATTTTTCTCTTCTTAAAATTGATAGACATCTTGCGTTGGCGGATAAATTCCTGACCAAGGATGCCATCTAATTGCCGATTGTAAGCTAAGTTGAAGTTCTTGAAATTGGTGAACAGGGTCGTCATGTCTTGAAACTTAAGGCAATCAATCCAGAAGTAAGACATTTTTCCCACGTCTGCACTCACTGCCTTAGAGCTGACGCCGTGCAAATCCATTGTAGTTTTCTGAGCCAATCGTTTTTCCAAAGTGGCCTTGTGCTTTTTATCAAATAAATTGATCTCTGCCCCGGTATCCAGCCCTAAACGCATTCGGCGATTTCCCACCGAAGTGACAAAGCAGGGGATATGGCCTACCATATTGAATGCTATAGAATCCGTAGGAAGGTAATAATTATACGTATTGGGGTGGAGATGACGCCCTTTTCGATCAATGTGATGGAACAACAGCTCCTGCTTGGTATGGTCAAAAGTGACCTCGTATTTTTTCAGCAAAGAATGGCCGAGTAAGCCGAGCAGCGGTATGCCTCTTACCTTTTCGAGATGACTCAGATCGATAGCTTGTGCCCGAATATTTTTAAAAACCACCTCACCACAATACATTCGCCGAATCCCTTTTTCGTAAATCTGATTGACTTGGCCGTTGATGCCCAACGATTGTTCTGTACGGCTCGGGCGAGCATGATCCACCCTGTTGATATTGAGAATGAGAGTTGGTGCGCCAGTGTCTACAATAAAATTACCCTTTGTCCCATCTATTTCGGCCTCGACAATGACCAGACCGCCAATGCGTTTGAAGGGGACGACCAAGGGAACGACCTCCTTGGGTTTGGGCTTCTTTAGTACCGTCATGGTAGTGGTCGGAGTGCTCCAATGAAAAGCACTGGTCGTCCAGCTTAGAACGATCAGTAGAGCGTACAATAAAATTTGCTTATACATTTGATTCAGGGTGTTAGAATGAAACAATAGGCGTCCAGGCGATCAGTCTGCACAGATCAATCGCAGGGAATTTTTTGTCATACTTAATCCTGAATAACTAGCTAATTGCTAAGTGGCACGAGATCAATTAGCCAGTCCACGGTGATATTTGTGTTATTGGGCGAGGAAAAAGGATAAAAAAATAAATGTATTTTTGCGTCAATAAAGTATCGTTGGTTTTTCCTAAATGACAAGTTGGAGAAGTCAAAGTTGCAGAAGGATTCAAAAACTACCCATTGATGTAGATTATCTCCCCCCATTATGAATAAGAATCAACTCGAAAATCTCTGCCAGCAAAGTTGTGTGCTGGTTGAACAGGTGGCTCAGTTTATTCAAGCTGAACTGGGCAAAGTGCAGACAGATGCGATCGAAACCAAAAGCCTGAACAGCCTGGTGAGCTATGTGGATAAGCAGGCAGAACAGCGACTGGTGAGCGGCTTGGCCGAACTTCTCCCGGGCGCGGCTTTCCTAACCGAAGAACAAACCGTCACCCAAGGCGACGGCGAGTGGCGCTGGATCATTGATCCGCTGGACGGAACCACGAACTTCCTCCATCAACTGCCCTTTTTCTCCATTAGTGTTGCATTGCAGCATCAAGGGCAGACGGTCATTGGCATTGTCTACGAGGTCAATCGGAAGGAGGGTTTCTACGCTTGGAAGGAGGGCGGTGCTTGGCTCAACGGCCGTCGCATCGCTGTTAGCAGCAACACTCGAATGGCCGATGCGCTGATCGCCACGGGCTTTCCCTACTACGATTACAGTAAAACCCAAGCCTACTTTCAAGCCCTCGAGCAATTCATGCACAATAGCCGAGGCATCCGCCGGCTAGGCTCTGCCGCCTTGGATTTGGCCTACGTAGCCTGCGGCCGCTTCGATGCCTATTTCGAATACAGCCTCAGTGCCTGGGACATCGCCGGAGGGGCCTTTTTGGTGCAAGAGGCTGGGGGGAAGGTCTGTGATATGTCAGGAAGGGATCAGTACCTGGATAATGGGGAGATCATTGCTGTGGCCGGAGGCCTGAGCGCCGCATTTATCCCAATTGTCAACAAAGCTTTCTACCCTGAGCCTGTATAGAGCTTACTCCGTCTAGCTCAGCGCGCTATTGATCGAACAATTGACCGATTATCGCACCTCTTGCTTATTTTTAATCATCACATTACTATGCCGTTCACATGAATCTTCGCGAAAATATAAAAATAGCACTCGGCTCTATTCGTGCCAACTTACTCCGAGCGATCCTCACCATGCTGATCATCGCCTTCGGCATCATGGCACTGGTAGGTATCCTGACGGCCATCGACACCGCTATTTACTCCCTCAATGATAACCTCTCCGGTATGGGCTCTAACTCCTTTAGCATCGAACCTCGGGGAGGGCGTGTCAGCGGAAATCGAGGTGGCCGCCGCGCCAAACGGGGGGAGCCATTTACCTACAAACAAGCTATCGAGTTTCAGGAACGCTATGACTTTCCGGCGACCGTGACGATTTCTACTACAGGGTCCACGACGGCAACAGCCAAATCAGGAGAGGAAAAGACCAATCCTAATGTCCGCCTCTATGGCATCGATCAAGATTATCTGGATGTGAAGGGCTACACGATTTCCTACGGGCGTAATCTCTCGCCCACGGAGGTGCAAAATGGCAACAGCCGCGCCATCATCGGGATGGATATTGTGGATAACTTGTTTAAAGGAAAGCCAGAGAAGGCGCTGGATAAGGCGGTTTCGGTTGGTAATATGAAATACAAGGTGATTGGTGTGCTGGAATCCAAGGGCTCTGGTCTGGGGGAGAGCAATGATCGGGTGATTTTCACCAGTTTGGTTAACATTAAGCGCCTCTACGGCTCTGCGAGGAAAAACTATGATATTGATGTGGCTGTCACTAGTGCTGAGGATATGGAAGCGGCGGAGGCTACGGCCATCGGTCTGCTGCGCAACATCCGCAATGTTAAGATTGGGCAGGACAATGACTTTCAGATATTCAAAAGTGATGGCTTGATCTCCATTATTCGGGAAGATACGGCGACTTTTCGGCTAGCGGCGGTTGCCATCGGCTTGATTACCTTACTGGGCGCAGCCATCGGCCTGATGAATATCATGCTGGTATCGGTTACCGAGCGCACCCGCGAGATCGGGATTTGCAAAGCCCTGGGCGCTACCCGGCGCAATATCATGCTGCAATTTTTGACCGAAGCGATTGTGATCTGCCAGATTGGAGGGCTGGCCGGTATTGTCTTGGGTATTTTGGCGGGCAATATTGTCACCTCGCTGCTGGGCGGTAGCTTTCTGATTCCTTGGGGATGGATCACGCTGGGCGTGACGACCTGTCTGGTGGTGGGCTTAATTTCTGGCTTATATCCGGCGCTGAAGGCCTCGCGACTCGACCCAATTGAGTCGCTGCGTTATGAGTAAGCCCCGCTAAATTTCTCTACTTTTGCAGCGCAATGAATAGAGAATTCCTTCTGAACATTTTTTTCCTCATTACGATCAATCTGCTGATCAAGCCCTTCTTTATTTTTGGGATCGATCGGACGGTGCAGAATACCGTAGGAGCGCAGGAGTACGGGATTTACTTTGTCTTGCTGAACTTCACCTACCTGTTTCAGATCATCAATGATTTTGGTATTCAGAACTTTAATAACCGTAAGATTTCGCAGTACAGTCAGCTGCTGGACAAGTATTTTCCTAACATTCTTATTCTCAAAAGCCTACTGGCTACGGCCTATTTAGGGGTGATTTTTGCCTTTGGCTACTGGGCGGGCTACAGCCAACAGTATTTCCAACTCCTCTTATTCATTGCATTTAATCAAGTATTGGTTTCTTTTATTTTCTATCTACGCTCCAACATCTCCGGGTTGGCCATGTACCGGATTGACAGCCTTATCTCGGCCTTCGACAAGCTTTTGATGATCATTTTTTGCAGCGTCCTGCTTTGGACACCGCTGCTGAGTGGTGAATTTCGCATCGAGTACTTCGTATTTGCCCAGAGCCTTTCGCTGGCGCTAACGGCCTTAATAGCCTTCATTATCGTCCGTAAGCGCATCAAGCGCCTGCAATTTGTTTTCAACAAGCCTTTTTTGATTTCCATCCTTCGGGAGAGCGCCCCTTATGCATTGGTGATTTTTTTGATGACGGTTTATACTCGCATTGATGGGGTGATGATTGAGCGCCTCTTGGATAATGGGAAATACGAGGCGGGGGTATATGCCTCTGCCTACCGACTACTGGACGCCAGCAATATGATCGGTTTTCTCTTCGCCGGCTTACTGCTTCCGATGTTCGCCCGGATGATCAAGCAGGGGGACAGTATTCTGGCCCTACTGAGACAGAGTTTTCAAATGATTTGGACCGGAGCCATTACCCTAGCTATTGCCACCTATTGCTTTCGGACGGAGATCATGCTGCTGCTGTACACTGAGGCCGATCCATATTGGGGAGAAGTACTGGGCATGTTGATGTTCAGCTTTATTGCTGTCAGTGGTACCTACATCTACGGAACCTTGTTGACGGCCAACGGCAGTATGAGGAAGATGAACATTATTTTTATCATTAGTGTGGGATTGAATGTTGTGCTTAATTACTTTTTTATTCTCCAATATCAGGCCTTGGGGGCAGCGACGGTTACTTTGCTTACCCAGTTTTTTGCCCTCTTTGCTCAGATGTGGCTGGCCAGCCGCGAATTTCGGTTGCCTTTCAACTTCCGGCTCTTGCTGCGCATCCTCTTCTTTGCGGGTCTGCTCTCTGCCCTCGCTTACGGGTTAAAGCAGAGCCCGCTGGACTGGCGACTCAGCTTTGTTGGTCTGGGGGCTACAGGATTATTATTGGCGATGCTGCTGAAAATGATTGATCTATCGGCACTGATCGGCTGGATCAGCGCGCGCAAGCAGTAGGGAGAAGTTAAAAAAAGGGCAATCGCCTGCTGGGAGTCAATGCTGATGGATAGAAAGTATAAAATGAAGGTCAAATTGTCTACTTTTGCGCCAAACTTGCATAAATCTATATCAAATAAATGGATAATCGAGAAAACTTGCTGGAAGTCCTAAAGACTATTTTTCGCTGGAAACGGCCCATTATCCTACTTTGTGTGGTAGCGGGGATAGGGAGTATTGTCATCTCGTTGTTCATGTCCAACTACTATGCGGCAACGACTATTTTCTACGCGGCAAGTGCCGATCTTTCGATGCCAGCAGCCGTAGGAAATACAGTTAAAGATCGCTATTACTATGGTTCGGAGAGCGATATTGATCGCATTTTGACCCTCGCCGAATCTAACGAACTGGCCGACTATATCATCAAAGAATATAACCTCTACAAGCATTATGAGATCGACACCACACACGTTAAAGCGCCGGTTCGGGTGAAGGAGCGGTTTTTTAAGTTGTACAATGTGACTAAGACGAAGTATGATGCCATAGAATTGGAGGTAGAAGACAAGGACCCTCAGATGGCAGCTAAGCTGGCCAACGCCATCCGTGACCGCATCAATCAGCAAGCACAACAGGTCATCAAAAAGAGCCAGAAAAAGTTGCTGGATAATGGAAGCAAAAGTTTGGCTAAAAAGCAAACCATGCTCACCAGTCTTGCCGATTCGCTGAAAAATTTACGGCAAACTTACGGCGTCTACAGCTATACCCAGAGCGAGACACTAACAGAGCTACTGGCGAGCGCGCAGTCAACGCTGGCCCGTGAAAATGCCCGTAAGCAAAGTCTCGAATCGTCCAAGTTAGTCCCCCGAGATACGATTGCCTATGTAGCAGCCTTGGTTACCGGACTTGAAAATCAGGTCATCTCGCTGGAAGAGCAAATCAAGGAGTTTAACGAAGGAATGGCCATCGTCGATGGCTTGGAACGCATCCGACAGGAGGCGACCGATCAGCTCGGGTTGGATCAGGAGCAATTTAAGCAATTGGAGGCGGCCTATCTGGCTGAGTTTCCCGCGATCCTCCTCTTCGAACAGGCGGGCGTCCCCATCATCAAGTCAAGGCCCAAGCGGTCCTATCTGGTCATCGGATCAGTATTCATCGCCTTCATCCTTGGGGTGCTGGGGGTTCTGATTTTTGATACTTACAAAGACATTAACTGGCGCGAGATCGTCAATGCCAAATAGCAATACCATAGGATACTTGGGCCGCTCATCCGACTGGTTGTTTCGGACGCTGGCTATCGTCACCCTGCTTTCACTCTTTGCGGGTATCGCTACGGAGCTTTACGTGCTGGCAGGTATCCCAGTCTTTCTATTGCTGGCCTATATGTGCCTGGTTGATTTTAGAAAAGTCTTTTTCCTCCTCCTGGCCTGCATTCCATTATCCACCGAAATTTACCTGCCCAATGGCCTGGCTACTGATCTGCCCACAGAACCCCTGATGGTGGGTTTGATGCTGGTATACCTGGTTTATGTGCTGGTCAACAGTAGGCGATTGAACAGTGGCTTTATTAAACATCCCGTTACGCTACTGGTCTTATTACATTTGGTTTGGATATTGATCACAACGGTCAGCTCTCAGCTTTTTGTTGTATCCTTGAAATTTTCATTGGCCAAAACCTGGTACATCGTCGTCTTTTACTTTATGGCGGGGAGTATACTTAAGGAGGTTAAGGATGTGAAAATACTCTTCTGGATCATCTTTATTCCTTTGGTGCTGACCATCCTGTATGTCTGGTCAAGGCATGCGCCTTATGGATTTTCTTTTAAAAAGGTAAGCGGTGTACTTGATCCTTTTTACCGCAACCACGTGAATTATGCCTCTTTGTTGGCCCTCTTTTTTCCCTTCATTTGGTTTGCCCGAGGCTGGTATCGGACCTGGTCGATCAGGTGGTGGGGCTTGGGCCTTTCATTGGTTTTTTTCCTGCTGGCTATTCAATTTTCCTATACTCGAGCCGCCTATGTGGCCCTAATACTGGCCCTTGGTGCCTATTTTGTCATTCAATTCCGTTTGATGAAATACGTTTTAGGGCTGGGACTGATCATCGTCATTTTTGGAGTAATGGATATGCTGAGCAATAATAAATACCTGGAATACGCTCCGAATTTTGAAAAAACCATCACCCATGTCGAATTTGACAACTTGGTCGAAGCTACCTATAAAGGGGAGGACATTTCGACCATGGAGCGGGTCTACCGCTGGGTTGCAGGAATGCACATGTCCATTGCCGAACCTTTCAAAGGCTTTGGCCCCGGAAATTTCTACAACTTCTACCGATCGTACACCGTCAGTAGCTTTAAAACCTACGTGAGTGATAACCCCGAAAAATCGGGTATCCATAGCTATTATCTAATGACTTTAGTCGAGCAGGGCTTCCCCGGGCTGATTATCTTTTTGCTGCTCTGTCTGGTTCCGCTCATCAAGGGAGAAATGATCTACCACCGTACTAAAGACCTGGACAGAAAGCGAATCATCATGCTCCTACTGCTTTCGATGGTCATCATCGACGCCCTACTGCTAATCAATGATATGGTAGAAACCGATAAAGTCGGGACGTTCTTCTTTATGAATATGGCCATCTTGGTGAATATGGATTTAGCAGCAAAGCGGGAAAAATAATGAGTTTCCTTTATATTAGGGCCAAATCATAACACCTCACTATCATGAAGCATTGGATTCTTCCTTTCCTCTGTCTGTTGCTATTCAGCAACTGCGGTATTTCTCAGAAAATAGATAAGGTCAACGCTACACCTACGCAACTGACGAACGGGATTACAAATAAGACCAAGAACATGGCCCACTATCCTGGGTACTTTGACTTTTGGTGGGATGAGAAAGGAGGGAAAATCTGGCTGAAGGTGGATCGCCTCGACGAAGAATTTCTTTATGTCAATGCCCTGGCGGCCGGCGTGGGCTCTAATGATATTGGCCTGGATCGAGGGCAGCTGGACGACAACCGGGTGGTGAAGTTTATACGATCTGGGAATAAGGTTTTACTGATCGAACCCAATTACCGTTTTCGGGCGATTAGTGAGAATAAGGAAGAAAGTCGCTCGGTGGAAGAAGCCTTTGCGCAATCGGTGCTCTGGGGTTTTACTGTAGAGGCAGAGGAAAATGGAAGCGTACTGCTCGACCTCACCAACTTTTTGCTGCGCGATGCTCACGATGTGGCGGGACAGCTGCGGCGGACCAAGCAAGGGCAATATACCGTTAACACTAGCCGTTCGGCGATCTATTTAGAGCGGACTAAAAACTTCACAGATAATTCAGAATTTGAAGCGCTCCTCACTTATGTTGGTGAGCCTAAAGGCAGCTACGTTAACAGCGTCGTTCCCACTCCCGCTGCCATCAGCGTCCGGCTGCACCACTCCTTGGTCCGGCTGCCCGACGAGAACTACGAAATGCGGGCCTACGACCCCCGCAGTGGCTATAATATCATTAGCTACAGTGACTACGCAACGCCGATCGAAGAGCCGCTGGTCAAGCGGTTCATCCGGCGGCATCGCCTGAGAAAGAAGAACCCCGAAGCCGCCCGCAGCGAAGCCGTCGAGCCAATTGTCTACTACCTGGATCGTGGAGCGCCCGAGCCCATTCGCTCTGCACTGCTGGACGGCGCCCGTTGGTGGAATCAAGCTTTCGAAGCTGCTGGCTATATCAATGCCTTTCAGGTCAAGGTGCTGCCCGAGGGCGTCGATCCTCTGGATGTCAATTACAATGTGATCCAATGGGTGCATCGATCTACGCGAGGCTGGTCCTACGGCGGCGGTGTGACGGACCCTCGGACGGGCGAAATCATCAAAGGCCATGTTTCGCTGGGCTCCCTGCGGGTCCGCCAGGACTTTCTGATTGCCCAGGGCTTGGTCAGGGCCTACGAAGAAGGTCAGCCCGTTTCTAAAGCGATGAAGGAAATGGCCCTGGCTCGCCTGCGGCAGCTCTCCGCCCACGAAGTCGGCCATACGCTGGGCCTAGACCACAACTTTGCTGCCAGCACCAACGGCCGCGCCTCCGTGATGGATTATCCACACCCTTATATTATACTAGATGCCAAGGGCCAGCTCGACTTTTCAAAAGCTTATGATGATAAGATTGGAGAATGGGATAAACGTACGATTCTCTACGGCTATCAGGATTTCCCGGCTAAGGTCGACGAGGCCGAAGGCCTGCGGGCCATCATTGCAGAGTCGCTGCGCATGGGCTTCCGCTACATTACTGACCGCGATGCCCGCCCGCTGGGAGGTGCTCACCCCTACGCCCATCTGTGGGATAATGGCCCCGATGCGATTGAGGAATTGCAGCGGCTGTTGGCTGTGCGTGCTGCTGCCCTCAAGCAGTTTGGTCTGAACAACCTGCGGCCGCAGGCGCCCCTGTCTACCCTCGAAGAAGTACTGGTACCCTTGTACCTTTCTCATCGCTACCAGATTGAGGCAGTAGGGAAATTGATTGGGGGCGTGGAATATAGTTATGCCGTGAAGGGCGACGGGCAGATTGGTGCTCGCATGGTGTCCGCTGCACAGCAGCAAGAGGCCCTGGCAGCATTGCTGGAAACCCTAGAGCCTTCGGCTCTGCAAATCTCTGAATCCTTACTGGCCCTTCTCCCTCCCAAGCCTTTGAGTTACCGCCGGGGCCGCGAGAGTTTCGATACCCGCACCGGCCTCCCCTTCGATCCCCTTACCGCCGCTGAGGCCGCCGTGCAGACTACTGTTCACCTCCTTTTTCACTCCGAGCGAGCCGCTCGGCTAGTTGAGCAACATGCTCGTGACCCTAGGATGCCCGGCCTGCACGGGCTTATCGATCAAACTCTGAACATTACCTGGAAAATAGATCGTCGAGCGGGTATGGAGGCGGAGCTAGGCCGCATGGTAGGCCGGATGGTCTTGGATCATCTGCTGAAGCTGGCCGCTGATCAGCGGACCTCCGGGCAGGCCCGGGCCATTGCTTTGCTGAAGGTTGGGGAGCTAGAGGCCTGGCTGCGCGAGAACGTAGGAACGACGGTGGATGTCTTGATGAAGGCGCACTACCATGCGGCTTTGGAGGATATAGGTCGGTTTCGGGAGGAGCCGAAGGCTTGGGTACCGCATAAGAGGACCAGGTTGCCGGATGGCTCGCCAATTGGAATGATGATGCATTGGGGGTGTAGGGGGCATTAATACAAGTGCCTGCCTGTGTTTTACTGGCGAAGCAGGGCTGCTAAAAAAATAACAATAAAGAATCGATATTTTTTGCTTGCTAACAAAATATTGTTATATTTGTTTAATAGAACGTATACATTTCTTGACTTATTTTTCACTCTCTCCCTTACTTATAGAATATCTCTTACATCATAAGTACACGACTAGTTACTAAACACTTCTCCACTTAATTCCACTCAGCATAGTTATTATCTTTTCATATTTTAAGTAATTTAATACGCTATGAATTAACAACTGGCGTAGGTATATTTTTCTACTTCCAATAGAAAGGCATACCAGCTAATATTGTAGATGGACTGCAACAGTACGTTGTTGTACTGGTCGTGTTTGTCCTCTGTGAGTAATGTATTGCTGTTTATCAACCTTATTATTTAATTGTCAACTTTTTTATCATGAAATTATATAAGTCAAATTTCAGTCTCGAGGTATTCGAAGAAATCGAAACCTTTGAAGCGGAAGAGTTGAAACTCATTAATGGGGGTAATAATCTTCCCGATGGAATGTGTTCACACGCAAATGACATCGATAGCGGTATCCATACCTCTTTTACTAACGACATAGATGTTGAAGATAAAGATTCAGAAATCTCTGATGTAATGGTATAAGATTGTAAAATATAACCATTCTAGAGCTTAGAATGGCTTGCTTACAGCTCTGTATAAAGCTGTATAGCCATAATACTATTTAGATAATATGATTTTAATATATTCTAGCTTATAAGGAAAAAATCAAGTACTCCCCAACGTTGAAAAGTAGTGTAGACTTTTGCGCCCGCCCGGCTTGAGATCGAAGATGCTACAAAGGCTAGGAATGTGAAACAATTCCTGCCCAATCCATCATTTCTAAAAAATTAACAATAAAAGTGCTAATAATTTTGCTATACAGCAAAATATTGTTATTTTTATCCCAACGCACATTTTCTAGTGAACTTAATGCTCTAATTGAAAAGCTTCCCTTACAAGATAACCTGCACAGATCAGGTTAATTATTTTTCTGCTAACTTCCACTCAATACAACTATTGTCTAATCATTTTCTCGTAATTCACACGCTGCGAATTAGCAACTAACTGGCTGTAAGTAATATACTTCTTCTATGTACTAATAGAGAAGAGCACCAGCTAGTGTCACAAATGAACTATAACAGTACGTTATGGTACTGGTTGTGTTCGCCCTGATTTGAGTGATATATTACTAATCATAAACCTTATTATTTAATTTTTAACTTTTTTTATCATGAAATTATTTAAGCCAAATTTCAGTCTTGACCTATTCGAAGAAATCGAAACTTTCGAAGCTGAAGAACTGAAACTCATCACAGGTGGTGCCGCTACTGAAATGTGTTCAAATGCACATGACACTGACAGCGGCCGTGGATGTTCCATTTCTGACGATACAGATAATGCTGATCCAGATTCTGCATCTGCCTCTGATGGACTCATTGCATAAGATTGTAAAATGCAAGCCATTCTAAGCCTAGAATGGCTTGCTTACAGCTCTTCACAAAGCTGTATAACCATAATACTATTCGGATAATATGATTTTAATATTTTCTAGTCCAGAGGAACCTACAACTGATCTTGTTATTAACTGGTTAAATTCAAAAGGGGCAAATTATCGTCGCATTCATGGCGAAGATTTACTACAAAAAGATTTTTTAGTGGATGTTCTTAATGATAAAATCATTATAGGAAATGAAGAAATCGAGATGGCTGATGTCAATACAGTTTGGTATCGTCGGTGGTATAAATATCGAGCCAAAGTACCTCTAAAAAATAGGCATTATCGTCAGCTTCGTCATGAGGTGGTTGAAGAACTTAATACACTGAGTGATTATATATTTAAAGTATTTGCTCAGAAAAAATGGTTGACGAATCCTTTCGTTAATAGGCTTCATAACAAATTGGATGCCCTCAGAGTGGCAAAAGAATGTGGGTTGAATATTCCAGATACGCTTTTGACTAACGATAAACAGCAGTTGTTAAAATTTTACCACAGAAATAATAAAGAGATTGTAAGTAAAGCCATTGCTGATCCTTATGTCTATATTGATGATGAGGGCGCTAACTACAAGTGTTACACAGAGAAACTATCCTATGAATTTATCGAAAATCTAGGAGATTATTTTCACACCTCACCCTTTCAACAGTTCATCGAGTCTGATTATGAGCTCAGGATTTTTTATCTGGATGGAGCGTTTTATCCTACAGCGATTGTGCATAGTGAAACCACGGACATTAAGCTTAGTGTGAGTTTTGGAAAGAGTAAAGTCAATATGATTGCCTATACCCTACCTGATTCCATAAAGCAGAAGTTAAAGAAAACTATGGATGCATTAAACCTCAATACCTGCTCAATTGATATGCTCAAGACAAAAGATGGTGAGTACTACTTTCTCGAGGGTAATCCGATTGGACAATTTATGGGCTACGGTGCTGCACTCAACTATAACCTTGATGAAAAGGTAGCCAACTGGCTTATCAAAAATGATCATTGATGGAAAATGAATTTAAAATAACGGATGAATTAATTTTCGATAAGGAAGTACTGCAACACATTCCTGTGTTTTATCGCTTAATGAAGAAAATTATTTCTCCCCCCAACTATCACGAATTGGGCAGTAGACTTTCTGTAAGTGATTTACACCGGTCTAAAGCCTATGCTAATGAATACACTTACAAACCACTTACAAAAATAGCTAAGTTGCGGCTTGATATTGCCAAGGCAAACTACGAAGAAAAGGAAAGCCGCAAATCAGCCGAAGTAGAGAGCAAGTAAAGTACCCCTTTCATTTGCCTATTGTATCAGAACTCGAAAGTTTAGAATATGAAAAGTCATTTTAGCTTGTATAGTTACAGCATTCCAGTTATGGGAAAAGAACAAGCTGTCATCTGCGATCTGGCTAACGCTAGATACACTAAAATCCCTAAATTTCTATACGAAGTTTTTACCGATTTTAGAGACCAGTCTATAACTGTATTGGAACAATCTTACAAGGATACGCAAGGAACCATCGTCAAGTATCTCAATCTACTAGAAGAAAGAAAAATAGGTCTTTTTACGGATACCCCGGAGTGTTATAATACGATCAACCTGGATTGGCGCTATGCGCAGGAAATTCTTTGGGGCGTAGTAGATATTCTGGATTACAAATCCTACGATTGCCTTGATGTTATGGAGCAAATCATAAATTTGAATTGTACCTATATTGAAATTCGTTTCTTTGGTAATTATCATGTAAAGGATATAGAGGAACTCCTGGAGTTGACTGAGCGATCAGGAATACGCTGCATTGATTTTGTTATTCCAGACACACCTCAACTGGATCAGACCTTGAAGCTGTATGATAAATATATGAAGGTCAATTCTTTTTTGATATATGGAAGTGATCGGGAATTCCAATTGGAGGACAAAAGAATTTATAGCACGAAGCGAAAGCTACAACACGATAGTGCTATGGAAAATATTCCTAGGGACGAATTTATCATTACTCCTGAATTCTTCTCTGAATCTCAGAAGTTCAATCCTTTTTATAACCGAAAGGTCTGTATAGATAGCTACGGTAAAATTAAAAACTGTACTACGCATACTGCTCATTTCGGCGATGTGCGTGTAGACCGTATTGCTGAGGTAGTAAAGAGTGATGAATTCAGAGAAATGTGGTATACCTGTCCAGATAAAATTATAGATGTAAGAGACTGGGAGTTTCGTTACATCTGGTTGAATACACATGAACTGAGAAAAATAGATGAAGATTTATACGAAATAAAAAATGGCAATTAGTTTCAAAAGGTATCCTGTTTACTTACAACACGATACTAAAGACTGCGGGCCTACCTGTGTGAGAATGATTGCGAAGTACTATGGTCGCAATTACAGTTTACAAACACTACGCGATCTTACCAAGATCAACAGGGATGTAGTAAATTTATTGGGGGTCAGTGAGGCTGCTGAGGGACTTGGTTTTAAGACCGTAGGTGCTCGAATCAATGCTGAGGTACTCAAAAATAAGGCGCCGCTTCCGTGCATTGTGCATTGGGAGCAAAACCACTTTGTTGTCTTATACGAAGTGAAAAAGAAAAAACTGTCCTTCTCCAGTAATGGTAATGGCGTAAAGTATGTAATTGGTGACCCTCGTAGAGGTATTCTCCATTACAATGAAAAAGACTTTATAAAAAGCTGGTCATCGTCAAAGGTAAATAACAAGGATGCAGGGGTGGTCATGCTCTTAGAGCCTACTCAGGTATTCTTTCAGAAAGAGGGAGAGAAAGAAGAAAGAACGAGCTTGTTCCAGCTGTTTCGGTATTTGGTGAGCTACAAGGATTTGGTTTTCCAATTGGTATTGGGACTCCTGATTGGCGTAGTGTTGCAGATGATATTTCCCTTCCTTACGCAGAGCATAGTCGATGTAGGAATACAAACTAAAAACATCGGGTTTATTTATATTATCCTGTTTGCGCAACTCATGCTCTTTCTCGGTAGAATTGCTATTGAGTTTATACGTGGCTGGATACTTCTTTTCATTAATACGAGGATTAACATTACCATATTAAGTGAGTTTTTGATCAAACTGATGAAGCTGCCTCTCTCCTTCTTTGATATTAAGGTCGTCGGAGATATTATGCAGCGAATGAATGACCATCAGCGGATTGAAAACTTTTTGACTGGTACTTCCCTTAATATTCTCTTTTCTACGTTCAATATTATTTTCTTCTCTGCGGTATTGGCCTATTATAATACCTATATTTTCCTAATTTTTATTTTTAGTTCGGCGCTTTATCTACTTTGGGTTACGCTATTTTTACGGCCTCGTAAAGCCTTGGATATGGTTCGATTTGATGTCTTTGCGAAGAACCATAATGCTATGATTCAACTGGTAGAAGGGATGCAGGAAATAAAGTTAAACAACTGTGAAGTGCAGAAGCGATGGGAGTGGGAGCGAATACAAGCACGTTTGTTTAAGCTGAATTTTAGAAATTTAGCCTTGGGGCAAAACCAACAGGCTGGTGCATTTTTCATTAATGAGGGGAAAAATATATTCATTACTTTCCTGGCCGCCAAAAGCGTAATTGATGGGGATTTAACTTTGGGTGCGATGCTTGCCATTCAATACATCATCGGACAACTTAATGGCCCCATCGAGCAGTTTTCTCAGTTCATCATGATTACCCAGGATGCCAAGCTAAGTTTAGATCGGCTCAATGAAATCCACCAATTGGAGGATGAAGAAAAAGATGCTCAATTCCTTTTGGCAGAGTTGCCCAGTAAAAAGGATATAAAAATACGCAATCTGAGTTTTACTTATCCAGGGGCGGGGAATTCTCCAGTTTTAAAAAATATTAATCTTGATATTCCCGAGGGAAAAATTACAGCCATCGTAGGAGTAAGTGGAAGTGGAAAAACTACCCTTCTAAAGTTATTACTACGTTTCTACGAAGCCCAGCAAGGTGATATTATGTTAGACAATACGCGATTGTCTAGCATTAGCCCGAAAGTATGGCGCAGTAAATGTGGTACTGTAATGCAAGATGGTTTTATATTTTCAGACTCCATCGGACGGAATATTGGACTAGGGGAGGTAGAACCTAATCAGGATCTCCTTATTCATGCGGCGACGGTAGCCAATATTATTGATTTCATTGACAGTCTGCCATTAGGCTTTAACTCTAAAATTGGAGCTGAAGGGAATGGCATTAGTGCAGGTCAAAAACAGCGACTATTGATTGCCCGGAGTGTCTACAAAAATCCGGAGTATATTTTCTTTGACGAAGCAACCAATGCACTAGATGCCAATAACGAGCGAAAGATTATGGAAAACCTGGATCGTTTTTTTGAGGGCCGTACGGTAATCGTGGTAGCCCATCGTCTGAGCACTGTCAAAAATGCAGATCAAATTGTAGTATTAGATAACGGTGAAATAATAGAACGAGGGAATCATGAAGAATTGACTGCTTTAAAAGGGGCGTACTTCAATCTAGTCAAAAATCAACTGGAACTTGGGAAATAAATAAATCTGGTCATGGAACCTAAAAAGCTACGGAGGTATAATGAATTGAATAGTGAAGAGATTAACGAGATCATCACTCGCGCCCCCCCTTGGATCAAAAGATGGGGAATAGCGGTCATTTCTGCTGCAGTGATGCTACTGGTTTTTCTCTCTTTCTTTATTACTTATCCAGAGACAGTGAGAGGAGGAATTATCGTATTGAGTGATGCTGAAAGTACGGTTGTCAAAGCGGAGAATAAAAACTTATGTGAGGTTTTAGTGAAAAATGGAGAGTGGGTAGAATCAGGCACTGCTTTGGCTATTCAGGGCTGCGAGGGTAGGCAGACAAAGATGCTCAGTGATAGAAAGGCGGACAATGTCGATGAACTAAATAATCGTACATTCCTCAAATCTTCCACAAGCGGTTATGTTTTTTACGATAGAAAGGAAACGAATACTTTCTACATTTATGCTACAGACTCCAGTTTCTACGGAGAGATCAGAATTCCTCAGACTAATCTGGGCAAAATTGAGCTTGGACAGCAAGTACAAATTCGATTAGCTAGTTATCCAAGTGATGACTATGGTATTATTGATAGCGAGGTAATATACATTTCTCAAATGGCTCATCCAATAGATGATAGTTTTATCATTCGCGCTGCTTTCCCGCAGCACCTTCAAGGTAAGCAGGGAAAGGCTATTGTATTGAGGCATGGAATGATGGGACAGGCAGAGATCATTCTCAAGGAAAAAAATCTTGCCAATCGGATATTTGCGTTTATTAATTAAAAAAAAGGTTATGTTTAAGAGCTATTTGATTACATCCTTACAAAGTATTTATAGAGATAAGGTTTCCTCCTTAATCAACGTTTTTAGCTTAGGCTTAGGCATGTTCATTTGTATTATTATCTTTTTGTTTATGCAGGATGAGCAGAGCTATGATCGCATGGTTAATGATCATGATAG
>JBCDGZ010000011.1:0-85429 GCA_038750655.1 Bacteroidota bacterium
AAAAACGCTACAGCTTAATCCCGCGCAGGCCCTTCGGATCGCCCATTTTAACAAGGTCTCAACATCACCAAAGTCTCAAAATCGCTTGCGAAGCACCACTCCGAAGCTATCGCCCCCCGCCGTTGGCGTCAAGGTAAACCGGCGCTCCCCATCCTTCTTCTTATGCAACTGCGGCACCAAAATACCCGCCAAAGCCCCCACGCCATAACCAATAATCACATCGCTAGGGTAGTGCTTGCCCGCCTTGTAACGTAGATAGCCCGTAAGGGCTGGTAGGCTGGCCGCTACGCCCCAAATCAGCGGCTTGAGCTTCGAATCGGGGTGATGATCAATATACACCTTGGCCGTGAAAAAGGAAAATACACTCACCGTCGAGGTATGCCCGGAGAAAAAAGAAAGCTGTGCCGTACGGCTTTCCTTCTTGCTGTTCGGAACCTCCGGATTGTAAACAAAGGGCCGCTTGCGCCGCACCAGCACCTTCGTCAAAGCCGTCAGGCCCTCCGTCACTACCACCGACTCCGCCAGCAAAACCCCCACATGGCGGTAATTGGAGCGCACCGACTGATCGATCAGCAGGCTAAACGGCAGCAACACCGAACCATAAAAGAATACATCGCTGGCCCGGTCGGCCGACGGCGACCAGTTGTCCGCCGCACTGCGATCAAAGGCAAGGATGTCATTTTTTTGCAAACCTGCAATGGTCTCTGCATCGAGCGGCTCCATGTCCAAAGCAATAAATACCCCAGTCGACAGACTAAGGCCTCCGCCTACCATCAATGGCATTTCTTTTTTCCAGTCTAAAGCGTAAGGAGATTGGCAGAAGCCCGCCAGGGGCAATAAAAGGCACAATAGAAGCAATAGTTGGTGGTGTTGGTTCTCTCTTAAGTACATGGATTGAGTGTTGTAAAGGATCAGTTTTATCCAAGCTGTGGTTCACAAAATCTGACGCTTTGAATCTTTTAATAGTGAATCGCGGCTTGTAATATTCAATGACGTAACTATTAATGCTTTTGTGGAGCAAAAAATTGTACGAGCTGTTTTTTTACATATTATGCAAAAACCTTACCTGTTTGCGCCTTTGGCGCTCTGGTGGACGCCCGCCTGCCGGCCGGCAGGGTTGGCTGCCTTTGGCAGCTTTGGTGGACGATTGATGGCCGAACGTGAAAGCTGTAGGCATTCACCGCGGGTGCGGAGCCACGCCCCACTACGCCTTATCACGCCCCACTACGATCGCCGTCTACCGTCCACCGTCGATCGTCCACCCATAGCGCCAAAGGCGCTACTGCAAATCAAACCCCACATTCACACTAAAATAAGACTCCTGATCCCGAGAGCGGCCGTAGGTGAAGATGAAGTTGAAGTTTTCGGAGAGGGGAGCGGCGAAGAGCCCCCCGCCGAAGCCGCGATGCCAGCGGTCCGATTCTTCCTCGTTGCTCCACACGCGGCCAGTGTCCCAAAAGCCGAAGAGGCCCCATTTGATGGGGAAGAGCGGGGTGCGGATGGTGCCTGCTTGCAGCCGCAGCTCGGAGTTGAAGTAGACGCTGCGGTTGCCGAGGAAGCGGTTGCGGACGTAGGCTCGGAGGTGGGCATTGCTGCCCAGGGCACTGAGGTGATTGAAGGGCGACTCGCCGTAGGACTGCGAGAAGCCTCCGCGCAGGGCCGCCGTCAGCGGCCGACCGATCTTCACGGTATTATAATAAGCAAGATAACCCTCGACCTTACCAAACAGGTCGCCCCCCTCGCTTTGATTGCTGAACAGCTCGTTGTACAGATAGAGCTGGGTACCGTAGCGAGAGAAGGTAGGATGATCCCGAAAATCCAGATCGATGTGGCCAACGATACCGATGAGGTGCTGCTGGCCCAGCCCGTTAATTTGAGCAAGTTCGGGCTGATTAAAGATGGTAAAATCTTCGTTGATGGGGCTGATGTCGTTGAACTCGTACTGCAATCCAATGCGGTAGCGGCTTTTTTCCAAAAAGCGTTTCTCCAGCGAGGAGTTGAGAATGAGGGTGTTGTAATCGGTGCGGTAAAAGTCGTCTTCGAACAAATCAATGTCGCGGACGCTGTTGTTGCCGATGCCGTAGAAGAAGGGAAACTTATCGTACAGTGAGGAGTAGCGAAGGTGCAGCCGCAGGTCGTGCAAGCCTACTACGTGGCGGAACCAGGTCCTCAAGTCCAGTCGATGAGCCTGGATACCGGGATAGTAGATGAGCTTAGCCTGGTATTTTTGCTCAAATTCAGGCTTGTTGAACCCTCGATTGAGATAGGTGGCGGTTAACTCTGCACCAAAACCATTACCGCTACTGATCCGAAATTTGGGAATGGGCGTCAGTGCATTGTATTCAAAGGCTTTGTTGTTGTAGCGGGCTTGGTGTGCGGGGCGCAAGATACGGTATTCCTTATCTCCCTCCACCACATCCTGCTTTCGACTATCATAGACCAGGGTCTTGTGCTTGGGCCCCTTGACCTCCGAGCGATCTTCAATTTGATCTACCCCCTTACCACCAATAATGCGCAGCAGGGGCCCCTGCGGGCTTTGGCCGTTGATGTAAAACTCATCCCTGCCCGCCAGGCCAAAAAGGCGGACCTCCTTGGTCTCTTCAGGCCGAAAGCGCCGCTCGTAAACCAGCTTCCCTTTTTCCCCGCTGCTCTTCTTCCGATCGTACATCCGCACCAGCAGGGTTCCGTCTTCCGATCGCTCGACCACAAATATTTCTCGCTTATTGGAGCCGATCACATCGACTTCTTTGGCCAGCAGTTGGTACAGCTCCGTTGCTGCATCCACCAACTGCCCGCGGCGGGACTTCAGCTTCTCGGCGATTTCCGGGCCGGAGAAAGGCTGTACCTCCTCCGGCAGCTCGGCGACGGCCGCATCAATTAGCGAGTCGGTCATCTGCTGCTGTAAGTACCGGGCTGCCGCTTGCCATTCTTCCAGCAAAATACCATTGCCCAGCTGGCGATCCAGGTGTCGGGCCTTAAAACTCAGCTGAGTCATATTGTCGAACTCCATACCGAAGTTTTCGGCGTTGGGGATCACCTTATCGGCAATCGAGGGGATTAGGCCCTCCCATTGAGAGAATACATGGTCTCGATCTCGGGGGATGGGCCAAAAGGCAGTGCGCTTTCCTTCTTTATAACCAGCCCATTTCCAGTTGTCCTCGTGGCGGTCCCAATCACCAACGAAGAGGTCGAAGACCCGCGCGCGGGCGTAGCTTTGTCTATCAATCTGATTATCGTTGTCTTTGTACATGGCCCGAAACATCTTGTTACTGGAGTAGATACGGGTGGCGTTGCCGAAGAGAGGCTGGCCGTTTTTGGTGTTGCGCGGGCGGATTTCCAGGGTGCCCAGCTTGCCGGCGAACTCGGATTGGAAGATGCCGAGGCGGGGGTCATTGGGCATGACGAAGAGCTGGGGGCGGGGGTGGAGGATGTCGGTGGCGTCCAACAGTTTGGAGGCGACCAGGCCGCCGTAGGGGTGTTGGGTAGTGATGAGGTCTTTGACGATGTGTCGATAGACGGTTTGCCGGGTGAGGTCGTTGAGGGCCTTGACGGGGTCTTTGTTGACTGAGCGGAAGGCGAATTCGCGGCCATCAGTGGTGCGGAACTTGAGCGAGTGGGTCTGTAGACCGCCACCTTTGGCGTAGGGCCGCAGGCCGCCTTGCTCCTGGCCGATTTTGAGGTAGGGCGCTCGGATGGGGGTAGTCCATTCCAATCGGTATTGCTCGCCCATCGCCCAGACTCTGAATTTACTGCGGATGTACTCGGGGCCAGCAGTCGTCAGAACGAGGGTGTCGGCGGCGATGTACTTGCTCAGCGCGATATTTTCCACATCTCGCTTGCAGGGGTTGAGCGCGGTGTTGAAGAGGCGCTTTTCGAGAACTACCTTATTAATACAAGTCGATTGAAAGAGGAGGAGGCGCTCGGCGGCTTGGAGACGCTGATCTTTCCAGCGGTAGGCTTGTAGGTAAATCTTGCCATCGTCGAAGTATTCTAGGCGCAGTAGGCCGCTGTTGGACTGCCGGTAGCGGGTGAAGGGGCTTTTGCCGACGGCCCTGCCCCGGAGGTAGGCCCCGCTGTTGATGTGGTAGTTGCGATCGACTTGCAGGGCCTCAATATCTTGTTCGTGGCCAGAAATGTAGAGGATGGAGCTGTAGTTGTGCAGCAGCTCCCTCATCCGGTAGCTGAAATGCTGATAGCGTGGATTAGACATATCACTACTACGGCCGATTTGCTGGCGAAAACTCTGGTAAAAGGTACCGAAAATGGGAATGAGGTGGTAAGACCCCAGTCTTTTACCAGCATATTGACCATTGGAGTAAACGGGATGGTGGGCAGCAATGATGATATTTCGCCCCTCTGCTTCTTCGATAGCCTCCTCTAGTTCGTCCCAAAAGTCGGCTTCTGTGAGTATTTTACAATCCGTATCAGGGGCCTCAGGGCGGTCGTAGGGGTGAAGAAACCACTGCGAGTTGATGGCGATGAGCGTCAGTTGCTCATTGAGTTCGACGACTTTAGGGCCGGGGCAACCTTTGGAGGGAAGAAAGGATTTTTTTAGGCCCGGTAATTGTTCCAGGTAGTCCTCTAACGCCTTAACCTTTTTTTTGCCCTGCTTTCCCGAATTGTCCCAATCTCTATCCCCGCTCAGAAAGTAAACCTTTTGGTCGGCATCCGGATGGTGCAGTCGACTGAGTTGTTGCAGCAGTTGCTCTTGTTGCGGGTTGGGAGTAAGGCTGAGGCCTTTTTTATCCACAACATCCCCCAAGAATAGCAGAGTAGCAGGCTGGGATTGGCTGGCCATCAATTGCCGGACTTGCTCGTGAATGGGATGATCGGCCTGGGTTCGGTAGGTATTTCCCAAAAGATATACAAAATGATTGGCATCCGACGCAACGCTTTCGACTGGATGTTGCGTATAGGATGCTGTAGACAATAAAGTAAGGATGATCGTACAAAAAGAGAAGTGCTGGAATATTGATTTCATCGGGAAACGTTTAAAAATACAGTTCGATACACTTATTCTTCAGAACAACCCGCAATTTATACTGTCCAGCTTTTTGAACTTTGTAATGAAGAGATAAAATTTAAAATTTGAATCGGCGTTTATCCTGTGATCCTTTAATACGGAAGATAAAGGTAAGGAAATGTTCGTAACAAATTTTTAGCCATGGCCCGAAAACACGAGAGCGACCTTAATTGTTAATAACTCATGTGTCCTTTAAGAGCTAGTGCTACTTAATTTTTGTGTAATGCTTTTAAACATCAGTATGCAGGCCAAATTATTTCTGCTTTTTTGTGTTGGCCTGCTCGTGACTACTTCATCAATTAATGCTCAGGACTTTACCAAAGTTAAAGGTGTGGTGATTGATGCAGAAACAAAAGAGCCTCTACCCTTCGTCAATGTCGGCTTCGCCGGGACGACGATAGGAACGACTACCGACTTTGACGGTAATTATGAATTGGAGTCCCAATACGGCTCTGATCAAATTTTTGCCTCTTTTCTCGGCTATGAATCTGATACGATTAAAATTGAATTGGGAAAGAAGCAAAAGGTCGATTTCGCCCTACAATCTACTGCGCTCAACCTGAACACGGTTACGGTTACGGCTGAAAAAAGGCGGTACCGAAAGCGCAATAATCCCGCCGTTGAACTGATGCGTAAGGTCATCAAGAACAAAAAGAAAAATCGCCTGGAAAGTCTGGATTATTACGAGCACGACCAGTACGAAAAGGTCGAGCTAGACCTCAATAATATTTCCGATAAATTTAGGAATCGCAAGGCCCTCCGAAAGTTCCAGTTCATCTTCGAATACGTTGATACTTCCGAGATCAATGGTAAACCCTATCTGCCTTTCTTCTTGCAAGAAACGGCCTCTACGGTTTATTATCGCAAGTCACCCAAGACGACTCGCGAGCACGTTAAGGGGCAAAAAGTAACGGGGCTGGACGGCTATTTGGACGAAGGTTCTATTGCTGCGGTGACAGATTTGCTGTATCAGAATCTGGATATTTATGACAATAATATGAATTTTCTGACCAAGCAATTCGTCAGCCCACTGTCGGTTTTTGCGGTCGATTTTTATAAATTTTACATCATCGATACCATTGATTACAATGGCCAGCAGGTGGTCGATATGGCTTTTTTGACCCGTAATAAGCTGGATTTTGGCTTCAAAGGCAACATCTACATCGCCCTGGACTCCACCTATCGCGTGGTTAAAGCCGAGATGGGGATTGGTAAGGACATCAACCTCAACTTTGTGGAGGAGGTCCGAATCGTACAGGAATTTTCGGAGCAAAACGGAGAATGGGTCTTGACTAAGGACGATCTGATTGTCGATTATGTGATTACTAAGAAGGGGATGGGGGTTTTTGGACGACGATCGGTGATGTATGATAATTTTGTTTTTAATAAAAAACAGGAGGACTGGGCCTACGCTGGAACGGAAAAGGAAGTGGAGCAAAAGGGGATGCGCGATCGGGACGAAGCCTTTTGGGAGGAGGCCCGACCAGTGCAGCTCACTGAGCAAGAAAAGGGCGTTTATCAAATGATTGATACCTTACAACAAGTCCCGGCCTTCAAACGCGCCCTCAATCTCTTGACGCTGATTTTCACCGGCTACACCGACATCGGCGCCATTGACATTGGGCCGATTAACGCCTTTTATAGCTTCAACGATATCGAAGGCTTTCGGATGCGCCTCGGTGGTCGCACCAACCTCAAGTTCAACGAGAAATTGCAGCTGGAAGGCTACGGTGCCTACGGCTTCCGGGATAAAGAGTTTAAATACTACGCCAGTGGGCTGTATTCCTTCAACGAGAATTTTCAGGACCAGCCCCGGCACTACGTGCAGCTCAGTCGTTTCCACGAAACCAAATTCCCGGGGCAAATCCTGGAATACGTCACTGAAGATAACTTCCTACTGTCTTTCCGGCGAGGGGCACAGGATCGAATGCTATTTCTGACGACCAATAAAGTCGATTACTTCCACGAGATGAAGAATAATTTCGGCTACCACTTCGCTGTGGAAACCCGCCGGCAGGAACCCCTCGGTAGTCTAACCTTCGACTATGTTGACGAGATGGGCGAACCCCGGCAGTTCGCCGACCTGTCGGCTACCGAGCTCCGGCTCAACCTGCAGTATTCGCCCAACGCTCAATACTGGAATACCAAGAATTTTCGCTATAATTTATACAACAAATATCCCATCTTAAAGCTCTTTTACAGCAAAGGAGTCAAGGCTTTAGGCGGCGATTATGATTACCATAAGATGCAGTTTAATGTCTTTAAGCGCTTCCAATTCTCTATTTTGGGGTACGCCAATGTGGAGGCGGAAGTCGGCAAAGCCTGGGGCGATGGCATCCCCTATGTGATGCTCTTTTTGCCAAGGGCCAACCAGACTTTTTCCTACCAGCACCGGGCCTACAACATGATGAATTTCCTCGAATTCGTTAGCGATCAGTACGTCAGTCTGAACATTCGCTACTACTTCGAGGGTTTCTTCTTCAACAAAATCCCGCTACTGCGTAAGCTGAAGTTGCGTGAAGTGTCGACTTTCAAATTGCTGTACGGTAACCTCAGAGATGCAAATAATCCCAATATCACACCCAACCTGGTGCAGTTTTCCGAAACTGCCGAGGGGGTTCCTGAGACGTATTCGCTGAGTGCGAAGCCCTACATGGAATGGAGTGTTGGCATCTCCAATATTTTCAAGCTGCTGCGCATCGATGTGATCAAGCGCTTGACGTACCTTGACCATCCAGAAACGCCAGAGTTATGGGGGGTTAAAGGACTGGGTATCAGGGCTCGCGCTGCCTTGGACTTCTAGCAAAAGAGCGGAAAAATCGATTAAAAATGCGGGCTTGTAACACGAAAAGCATAATTTTACACTAAAATTTGCTTATGCTTAAGAAATACGGCCAAAGCCTGATATACGAGGCGATCAATCCATTGATCAAATTGTTGATCCGGTTTAAGGTAACACCAAACGAGATAACTACAGTGGGCCTAGTGCTCAACTTTGTCGCCACCATGATTTTCATTGCTGGGGCGGAGTTCGGAGTGCGTAATGATCATTCTTACGTCGGCTGGGCGGGTGCCGTTATTCTGTTCGCCGGCTTGTTCGATATGATCGATGGCCGTCTAGCCCGCATGGGCAATATGGCTCACCCCGCCGGAGCGCTCTATGACTCGGTCATCGACCGCTACAGCGAGATGGTGATGTTTTTGGGAATTTGCTACTATCTGGTGGCGCACGATTACTTCCTCAGTTCGCTCTTTGCCTTTGTAGCGATGATCGGATCGGTGATGGTGAGCTACACGCGAGCGCGGGCCGAAGGGCTGGGGGTAGATTGCAGTATTGGGTTGATGCAAAGGCCGGAGCGAGTGCTGTTGGTCGGCATCTCTGCGGTACTCTGCGGTGTGTTGTCGCCGGTGTTGGGAGGAGACTATAAGATCGCCATCGATGTCTACCCCTACACGGCTTTTGAGACCATCTCCATCTTTACCATTCCGTTGACATTTCTGGCGGTGCTGTCCAATATTACGGCGATTCGGAGATTGCTCTATAGTAAAAAAGAATTATTAAAACAATGAATAAAGATTAGCCCAAAGAGATGATTTAATATGACATTCGTCAGACGAAATTATTAGGCGATAAAGTGATTTATCCCTAACTTTGCGGCAAATTTCAAAATACCTACGAGAATGGACCACACACGTTCTGACTTTTTGTTAGGGTCGAATGACCAACCCCACGTTATTCGTTGTAAGGAAATGATTAGAAAGCATCCTGAGATTGCCAAGCTCATTGGCCGGAATCCTTACACTGCACTGATTTTAGCGGGCCTCGTTGGCCTGCAATTTGGCATCGCAGCTTGGATGGGATACTTGACTATGGACTACTGGTGGCTTGCTCTGATTCTGGCTTACTGCGTTGGAGCCTTCGCCAATCATAGCCTTTACGTTATCATTCACGAGGCAACCCACAACCTGATTTTTAAGAAAAGAGCGCTCAATCGCTGGTGCGCCGTTATCGCAGATTTACCCAACGCCCTTCCGGGAGCAATGGGTTTTCATACCTACCATCTCAAGCATCACGCTCATCTGGGAGATTATGAAAATGATACCGATTTGGCCACCCACTGGGAGGCACGTATGGTCGGCAACTCCTCGTGGCGCAAGGCTCTCTGGCTGGCCCTCTTTCCAGTCTTTCAAATCTTGCGGACCTTCCGCCTCCGCCACGTCAATACTTGGACCCATTGGATGTTCATCAACATCGGAGTGGTCTTCGCCGTCGACTTTGTGGTTGTCTATTTCCTGGGCTGGGGTGCGCTGTTCTATCTCCTTGCTTCCATGATGTTTGCCCTGGGGCTCCACCCCCTCGGTGCCCGCTGGATTCAAGAGCACTACACTTTGGATGATGAGCAAGAGACCTACAGCTACTACGGTCCGCTCAACTTCTTTGCCCTCAACATGGGATACCATAATGAGCACCACGATTTTCCTGCTATTCCCTGGAATCGCTTGCCTGAACTCAAGCGCCTAGCACCGGAATACTACGATAATCTCAAGTATCATCCTTCTTGGACCAAGCTGCTTTTGGATTTTATATTCAACCCTGAATACTCACTGTATTCCAGAGTCCGAAGAGATAAAGAAGAGGCGACTACAGTGCAACTCAAAAAGATCAACAAATTAGAAAAAGTGGTTTAAGCTTGAAAACGATCCTGAAGTCAACAAAAGCTTGAGAGTATGAGAAAGTTATATGTTTCTAATAAAGACGAGTCGGTGCGCTTATTCAAGAGTAATTTTCTGGAGCTGTTCACTAAAGTTCACTACAGTGTCCCGCTGATTATTTACTTGCCTGTTATTGGATACTTTATTTATCTGACGGCGGTGGTGAAGCTGGGTTGGTTGAACGGAATTCTTTTATTTGCTGCGGGGATTATTGCTTGGTCTTTTGCGGAGTATTTCCTGCACCGATATGTTTTCCACTATGAACCGACCTCCGAGTGGGGACAACGGATTCACTTTCTGATGCATGGCGTTCATCATGATTATCCCAATGATTCGATGCGGCTAGTCATGCCTCCTTCGGTGAGCATTCCGTTGGCGTTCATCTTTTATTATTTATTCCAATGGTTGTTTCCAGGATATATGCACTATCCCTTTTTTGCAGGGTTTGTGCTGGGATATGTAATTTATGATATGATGCACTATGCCATTCATCATGTCAACTTTAATGCGAAGTGGTGGATGAGTTTGAAAGCTCATCATTTGAAACATCATTTCAAAGATCCGGAGAAAGGATATGGTGTCAGTTCCAAGGTTTGGGATGTATTGATTGGCTCAGATTTTAAAAAGGCAAATGAGAAAAAAAGCATTGAACGTAAAGCCGTTGATACAACACCAAGCTGAGCAGATTGAGGACAGGGCCTTTCAGCGTTTCTCTACAAAAAACGTACTGATCGCTGGATTGATCACCCTGCTGTATCTCTTTTGGGTGATACAGATTATGGGGGTGCGTTCGGATCACTATTTCCTGCTGTCCATCTGTTTGGGAGCTTACTTTGGAGGGGCGACTTCCCGGAAAATATTTTGGGGGTTTCTCTTTGTAGTCTTGTATTGGTTTGTGTATGATGCGATGCGGGTTTATCCCAACTACATGGTCAATCCGGTGCACATTCAGGAGCCCTACGATTTGGAAAAAATGCTCTTTGGAATTAATTACGGAGGACAGTTACTGACTCCGAATCAATATTTTGCCCTGCATAATCATCCGGTTTTAGACATCGCCTCGGCGATCTTTTACCTATGCTGGGTGCCAGTGCCGATGATGTACGTCGTGTACTTATTCTTCAAGGATAAGCCTTTGATGGTGCAATTCGGCTGGACCTTTTTTCTGGTCAACGTGATCGGAATTACTATTTATTACTTGTATCCCGCTGCTCCACCTTGGTATGTAGAAGACTACGGTTTCGAGCTGCGAATGAATACACCGGGCAGTGCTGCGGGCTTATTGAGATTTGATGAGTTTTTTGGTATTTCCCTATTTAGCAATATGTACGAAAAAAATGCAAATGTTTTTGCTGCAATTCCTTCATTACATGCAGCCTTTCCCGTAATATTGCTGTACTTTGGCTTAAAAAAGAAGTTAAAATATGCATCTTTGCTCTTTTTAGTTATCTTGGTAGGGATATGGTTTGCTGCCGTTTACACCTTTCATCACTACTTTATTGATGTGTTAATAGGAGGACTGTCAGCATCTATCGCTATTGGTTTATATGAGCTATTGATGCGCACGCAAAGATTCAAGAGATGGTTGAACAGCTACTTGCTTCTGGTCAACTAAATCATAATTTTGGACGACTGAAAATTGATATTTCATGAATAGGCTAGTAGAAAGGATGGCGAAGTATGATGCGCCACAAAAAGCAAGAGAGCTAGGGGTGTACCCCTATTTCCGAACGATTGAATCCGAGCAGGATACTGAAGTGATCATCAATGGTAAAAAGGTATTGATGTTTGGATCTAACAGTTACCTCGGGTTGACCAATCACCCCAGACTGAAGGAGGCTTCCAAGGCCGCTATCGATCGCTATGGTTCCGGCTGCGCCGGCTCCCGCTTCCTGAACGGAACGCTGGACTTGCATCTTGAGTTAGAAGAAAAACTGGCTCGATTTGTCGGTAAAGATGAGGCGCTGGTTTTTAGCACTGGCTATCAGGTTAACCTAGGTGTTATTTCTTCTATCACCCGCCGTCAAGATCACATCTTATTGGATGAGCTGGACCACGCCTGCATTATTGATGGTACTCGTCTGTCTTTTGCTAAAACCAAGAAGTTCCGCCATAACGATATGGCTGATCTGGAAAAATCCTTGCAGCGTATCGATACTGATGGGCTCAAGATGATTGTAGTCGACGGTGTGTTCAGCATGGAAGGAGATGTCTGTAAGCTGGACAAAATTGTTGAGTTGGCCCGAAAGTACGGCGCCAATGTGATGGTCGATGATGCCCACGGGCTTGGAGTCTTGGGGGCTGGCGGCAAAGGAACCGCAGACCACTTTGGGCTTACCGACGAGGTCGATCTGATCATGGGGACTTTCAGCAAATCCCTGGCTTCCATCGGCGGATTCATCGCCTCGGACAAGGCTACCATCAACTATCTCAAACACCACGCTCGCTCGCTGATCTTCAGCGCCAGTATCGCTCCCGGTAATGCGGCCAGCGTGATCGCTGCGCTCGACCTGATCGCCGATCAGCCAGAGCTAATCGATAAGGTTTGGCACAACACCAAGCTGGCCCTCGATGGGCTGCGCAGCCTTGGTTTGGATACCGGCCGCACCGAGACGCCGATCATCCCGATTTACGTTCGCGATAACTTCAAAACCTTCAAACTGACCCGAATGCTGTTGGAAGAAGGTATCTTCGTGAATCCGGTGATCACACCGGCAGTGAAGCCGGAGGACTCGTTGATTCGCTTCTCCCTGATGGCTTCCCATACGGAAGATCAGATCGCCTATGCCTTGGAAAAAATTGCCAAGATCAGTAAGGTGCTCGACCTTCCCAAACTACAAAATGCCCACGCTGGATGACCATCGTTGCAGTCGAAACCAACAAACAGAGAAAACAATTTATAGACTTTCCGCATCAGCTGTATGCCAACGATCCGAATTATGTGCCAGAGATTTACCTGGCGCAAAAAGAGTTGTTTAGCAAGTCTAAAAATCCTTTTTTCAAAAACGCTAAAGTACAACTCTATCTCGCCTACGATAGCAACCAACGTATCGTAGGTCGGATCGCAGCCATACGCAACGACAGCTACAACGATTTTGCCAAGGCCAATATCGGCTTCTTTGGTTTTTTTGATGTTTATGAGGATTATGAGATTGCCCGGCAGTTGCTGGACAAAGCGGTAGCCTGGGTGAAAGCCGAAGGCCTGGATGCTATTCAAGGCCCGACCAACTTCTCTACCAACGATACGGCGGGCATGCTCAGCGAGGGCTTCGACAGCCCTCCAACCGTGCAGATGACTTACAATGCACCTTATTATCTCGACTTCGTAGAACGCTACGGCTTCCAATCTAAAATGGAGCTGCTGTCCTATCTCATTACTGAAGAGAAGGTCAACATGAAATCGCTCAGGGTAGCGAATATGCTAGAGGAACGGCTCAAGAAAAAAGGCATCGTTGTACGCACCCTAAAGATGAAGCAGTTCAAGCAAGATGTCAAGGCGATTAAGGAAGTGTACAACGCTGCTTGGGATAAAAACTGGGGCTTTGTACCGGCCACGGATGAGGAATTCGAACATTTGGCCGATGGGCTGAAAATGATCATCAATCCCGATCTGGCACTGATTGCCGAGCATGATGGACGCAAGGTGGGCTTTCTGCTCGCCGTCCCTGACATCAACGAAATCATGCGGACCGTGAAGCGGGGGCGGCTGCTACCCTTCGGCATTTTTAAGTTACTGTTTGGAAAAAATAAGGTGAAAAAGGTACGGATCATTACCCTGGGTATCTTGGAAGATTACCGCAAAATGGGCATCGAAGGTATCTTTTATAGCCGGGTGATACAAACTTGCCTGGCCGCCAAAATCTATCAAGCCGAAGCCTCCTGGGTGTTGGCCAATAATCAGATGATGAATGCAGGTCTGGAAAAATTAAACGCCGAGGTCTACAAGCGGCATCGCATCTACGAGATGCCGATCTCATAATTGCCCTAATGAAAAAAGTACTAATTACCGGTTCTAGTGGCTTTGTAGGTAGCTTCCTGGTCGAAGAGTGCCTGGAGCGAGGGTTGGAAGTGTATGCTGGGGTGCGCGCCAGCAGCAGCCGGCAATTTTTGCAGGATGATCGCATCCATTTTTTTGAGATGAATTTTGAAGACCTTCCTCATTTGCGTCAGCAATGTAAAGCCATTGACTTCGACTATGTCATTCACTGCGCGGGGCTGACCAAGGCGGAGAGTGAGGAGGGATATATGAAAGTCAACTGTACCTACACCCAGAACTTGATTGAATGCCTGGGGGAGGGGAGGGGCTTAGAAAAATTTGTTTTTATCAGCAGTCTGGCAGCCTACGGCCCCGCCGATCAACAGGAGGAAGACCTTGTCCGGGAGGCCCTGCCGCCTCGCCCCATCACCGCCTACGGCCGCAGCAAACTCGCCGCCGAGCAATACATCAAAGGGCTCCAGGATTTTCCTTACCTCATCTTTCGCCCCACTGCCGTCTACGGCCCCCGCGAAAAAGAATTGCTGGCCTTCTACAAAATTATCAACCGAGGCATCGAACCCTACATCGGTTTTAACCAACAACAGCTGACCTTCATTTACGTCCGAGATTTAGTGCGCATCATCGCCGACAGCCTAAAGGCTTCGGTGACCCAAGCCGCCTACTTCGTCTCCGATGGCCAGTCCTACCCCGCGCAATACTTGGGGCAGCTGACCCGAGAGTCGCTGAGCAAAAGAACCTTCAAAATCCACGTTCCACTGGCTTTGGTGCGTGGTTTTGCCGTAATAACCGAGCAGCTGGGACGGATTAGTGGAAAATATCCCCTCTTTAATCTGGAAAAGGTTAAAGAATTAGAAAGTCTGAACTGGAAGTGCGATATTCGCCCCCTGCAAGAAGATTTGGGTTTCCAACCACGCTATTTGCTGGACGCAGGTATCCCCGAAACTATGGCTTGGTACAAAAAACACAATTGGCTTTAAACTAATTTGATCATAAAAGGAAGAGAAAACAATGCTAAAGAAACCAAAAGGTAAGTTAGGCGTTCTCATGCCCGGACTCGGTGCTGTAGCGACTACTTTCATCGCAGGAGTCATTGCCATTAGAAAAGGGCTTGCTGCCCCTGTTGGCTCCCTTACCCAAATGGGCACCATCCGCCTGGGTAAGCGCACTGAACTTCGCAATCCGCTCATCAAAGACTTTGCTCCTATAGCGAACCTCAAAGATATGGTCTTCGGAGGTTGGGATATTTTCAAAGACAATGTTTACGAGGCTGCCGTGAATGCAGAGGTGCTGGACACCCGACTGCTGGACCAAGTCAAAAAAGAACTGCAAGCCATCAAGCCGATGCGCGCAGTTTTTGACACCGCCTACGTCAAAAAACTCAACGGTAAACACGTCAAAAAAGGAGCGACTAAAATGAAGCTGGCGGAGTCGCTGATGCGTGATATTCGCAAGTTCAAAAAAGACAATAACTGCGATCGGCTCGTCATGATCTGGTGCGGTTCTACTGAAATTTACATGGCCCCCAACGATGTGCATCAAACCATCGAAGCCTTCGAGGAAGGGCTGCGTAATAACGATGAGAGCATTCCACCGAGCATGATCTATGCCTATGCAGCCATCAAGTCGGGCGTACCCTACGCCAACGGTGCTCCCAATCTCTCTGGTGATGTGCCTGCACTGGTGCAGCTGGCTAAAGATAACAAAGTACCGATTGCCGGAAAGGACTTCAAAACTGGGCAAACCCTCATCAAGACCATCATCGCTCCGGGCCTGAAGGCTCGCTCGCTGGGCGTTCAAGGCTGGTTCTCTACCAATATCCTCGGTAACCGCGATGGCGAAGTGCTGGATGATCCAGAAAGCTTCAAAACTAAGGAAGTCTCTAAGCTAGGGGTATTGGAGCAAATCCTGGAGCCCGAAAAGCACCCTGACCTCTACGGCGATCTGTACCACAAAGTACGGATCAACTACTATCCGCCTCGCGGAGATAACAAAGAGGGCTGGGACAATATAGACATTCGAGGTTGGCTGAATTACGGGATGCAGATTAAGATTGACTTCCTTTGCCGAGATTCGATTTTGGCTGCTCCCATCGTTCTAGACCTGGCCTTACTGCTCGACCTGGCGGGCCGCGCGGAGATGGGCGGGATACAGGAATGGCTGTCTTTTTACTTCAAGACGCCACAAACAGCCGACGATCTCTATCCGCAGCATGACTTGTTTAAGCAGCTGATGAAGCTCAAAAATACCCTGCGTCACATCAAAGGGGAGGAGCTGATTACCCACCTTGGACTGGACTATTATTACTAGTAAATAGACCCTTGACAGTTGGTATGGGATCAAAATTACTGATCCTATACCAACGCTCTTGGTATTCCTGTCGCATGTCATCGATTCACAAAATTATTGCTACAGCTTTCGGCGCAGGCTATTCGCCTTTTGCGCCAGGAACAGCGGGCGCGCTAGTGGGCCTACTGATTTGGTGGGGTGCGGGGCAGGCCCTGGGCGAGAGGCCCACTTTTCCTTGGCTGATGTTGGGCGCTACGCTGCTGGTCTTCCTCCTGGGCGTCTGGTCGGCCGATGCGCTAGAAAAGGAATGGGGCAAAGACCCTTCTCGTGTAGTGGCTGATGAGGTGGTTGGTATGTGGATCAGCCTGCTGTGGGTACCGCTGGGCTGGCCCTATCTATTGACAGGATTTATCTTATTTCGTATTTTCGATATTTGGAAGCCCCTCTATGTACGGAGCATGGAGCGTTTGCCCGGAGGTTGGGGGGTAATGATGGATGATGTATTAGCGGGTATTTATGCCAACCTGGTCTTGCAGGTGCTGATCCATTTTCACATCCTCTAATCATTCTGAGCGATTATTCAAAACCCACAGCTGGATTGGAAAAGCAGGCAGAAAGGCTAGATATTAATTTGTACAAAGAAACGGTTCCTCCCGGAACCTGGCTTTCCTTTTTCCGGTCTCAACTGGCCGCCTTTATTGCTACGGCTACTGATTTTTTCATCGTTATTCTCCTCACCGAATTAGTGGGCATCTGGTATGTTATCTCCAATGCTATTGGTGCCTTTATTGGTACAGTTGTCAGCTTTTTACTGGGGCGTTATTGGGTTTTTGAGTCCCTCAACCGCAAAATTCATCAGCAGGCCTTTCGCTACATTTTAGTCTCTGCGGGGAGTTTGATACTCAACACTTTAGGCGTTTATTTACTCACCGAAAATAGTAGCCTCAATTACATCTATTCTAAAATGATTGTCTCCCTGATCGTTGGAATTTGCTTCAACTTTGTACTTCACAAGCTGTTTGTCTTTAAGAGATAGACAAATTAAGCTGTCACAAGACTTTTACTTTTCAGGTTTTTTAAAAACCTTAAAACAATCTTAACATTTTCGGTATAGTATTTGGTCTATGCCTATCATCTGTTTGGTAGATTGTTGCAGAAAGATCATTCTCCCCTCGATTATTCCTCCCCTCACATCAATCCCTTATCCTTCGACAATGAAGTTTGCTATTAATAACCAAGGTAATTCAATAAAATGCACAGACAATTAATGAGTCAATCCAAAAGATATGAGGTACTAGATGTGGCATCGCTTAGAGTAGTCACAGGCGGCGGTGGAATTGATTCGAAAGCAGATTATTGCGATTGGCAAGACACTACCGATCCCATCAGACCGGCATTCGGCACTAGCTTATGCCCGCCGCCGGCCGAAGGGAATAGATGATATACGTACTTGTACTGAACCGATTTACAATATACCATGGAACTAGACGGACTAAAAATTTACAGTAAAGGATTTTACGACTTTGTATACAGAATAAGGTAATGCATTCAATAACCAATAAATTTCAAGATCATGAAAATGCGGACAAAGATCAAAGATCTTCGTGATTTGAAGACTTTGAACAACAACGCCAAGATCAAACTGAAAGGTGGTAAAGGTTTCACTACGGGTGAAGGCCACAGTGCGCCGCCGCCACCTACAGGTGACAACTAAGAAGGAAAAGCCACCTGTATTCAGGTGGCAATTTCCTCCCTTTCAGAAGAATTGTGTGATTACAAATTAAAAACCACTAACTGTTTTATGAACCCTACAACTTATTTCCGAAATATTTTCGTTGTTGTTTTCCTCTTCGGAATTTTGCCGGTTTATGGAGGGGGATCAACGTTGGTTGACAGCCTCCTGGTGGAGGTGAAGCAAGTTGAGAGGGGTGGAGATACGGAAAGGTTAGTAGATGTTTATATGAGATTGGGGGAAGCCTACTATCAGAATAGAGACGAAAAGGCCATCCCTTACTTTGAAAAGGCGCTCGAAATTGTTGAAAAGCACGACATGAATGAGCACAAAGGAGAGCTGCTGAATGACCTTGGATTTGCGCTCTACAAAAAAGGCAACTATCAAGAAGCCGCCAAAACTTACCTCAAAGTTTTGGACATCGATCAAAAGTACGTCTCCAAAAAACTACTTGCCAAAACCGTAACCCGCATCTCTGACTCCTACCAGAATCTGGGAGATTTTGTGATGGCTTTCGACTATCAACTCAAAGCACTAGAACTTAATGAAGCACTAAAAGATACTATGGGTATTGCTCGGGCACACTATGGCTTCGGGACAATATTCTTTTACCAAGAAAGCTACACGCAAGCCATCGATTACTACCGCAACGCTAAGACTTTTTATCAGGTAATGAACGATCAGCAGGGGCTATACAATTGCCTGGGGGCGATTGGAAGCACCTACGAGCGGCTGGGCAAGAATGCCTTATCGCTCAAATACAATCTGGAATCACTCGAAGCGGCGAGGGGGATGAACTACGAATTCGGAATCGCCTATTCGACACATAACATTGGCTCTAACTACTTTATTAGTGGTAAATATGAAGAGGCTTTGAAGCATCTTAATGAGGCATTGGTGTACAAAAAGAAACTCAAAGATGTCTGGGGGCAGATCGGTACGTATCGGGCCTTGGCAGATTGCTATATTCAGTATGGTAAGCCGCAGAAGGCCCTGCCGCTTTTGGAGGAAGGGCTTTCTATCGCGGAAGAACTGGATTCCAAGACTCGAATTATTGAAATGTACAAATACTTCGCACTGGCCCACAAGGCGATGGGGAACTACAAAACCTCGCTGGACTATATGATGAAGTATACGGAGATCAAAGACGACATCTTCAGCGAGACTGCGCTACGCGAAATGGGAGAGCGCCGCTCGAAGTACGAAATTCAGAAGCGAGAAGAAGAGATCAACGAATTGAAGGTGGCCAAGGAACTGCTCGAAAAGGAGCAGCAGATTGAAGGCCTGTACAATTCTATTCTGATTGGTGCGGCCATCTTTTTGCTGGTCTTACTGCGACTGATGTACAGCCGCTACAGCTTCCACCGCGAATCCAACCGCTTGTTGGAAGAGAAAAACGCACAGATTAAACGTCAGAATGATCAGTTGGAAGACGCCAACAAAAAGCAGCTGATGACCAATTTGCTGTTGGAAGAGAAGAACCAACTGATGGAAAAACAGAACGATCAGATCAACCTGCAGAACGAAAAGCTGGAGAGTTCCAACGAAGACCTCAAGCAGTTTGCCTATGTGGCTTCGCATGACCTCAAAGAGCCGCTGCGGATGATCAACGCTTATACGTCACTGCTGAAAAAACGCTACGCCAGCAGCTTCGATGAAAACGCTCACGAATTTATGGGCTACATCGTTGATGCGGTGAATCGGATGGATACACTGCTCACCGATCTGCTGACCTATTCTCGGGTCAATACCCGCGAAGAGGCCCACAATTGGATGGATTCTCGCGAATTGGTTGAAATTTGTATTGCCAACCTTCGTCATCCTATTGAATCAAAGGGAGCACAAGTACATGTGGCGGAAGATTTACCGAAGGTCAAAGTCAACAAATCACAGATGCTGCAGCTGTTCCAGAACCTGATCAGCAATGCCGTGAAATTTACCAAAGACGAGAAGCCAGAAGTATTCATTCGTTGCAAGCGCAAGGACGATCACTTCATCTTCGAAGTTAAGGACAACGGTATCGGTATGGCACCGGAGAACAAAGAGAAAGTCTTCGAAGTTTTCAGACGACTGCATTCTCGCGCCGAATACGAAGGCAGCGGTATTGGTCTGGCGACTTGTAAGAAAATCGTCGAAAAGCATCGGGGTAAGATTTGGGTAGAATCCGAACTCGACGAAGGCAGCTCCTTCTTCTTCTCGATTCCTGCGGCTAAGGAGGACAGTTCTGAAGAGCAAGTCAATGCCCAGCGCAAAGCTACCGTTGCCGCCTAATCAATCCTTCCTTCTTTTAATAGTAAGAAAATCCCCTGTAGGACGAGCGTCTTACAGGGGATTAAAGTTGTCATAGCTTTTCTATTCTTTATCTAAGGGGTATTCTTTTAGTTACTCGGAAGTTGATCTTTTCAATCGCATCATAAGTGTTTCTATTCCAATAGGTCGGGCAATTGCGCGCCACCGCCCAAATGGTCGTCCCGTCCTTCCCATCGATGATGGAACTCGAAATCCGGACATCGCTGGTGCGGTTATTCGGTAAGTACCAAGGCACTCGATTGGCGAATACCGTGATCAGGCTGGCGGCGAGGTGAAGTCCGTAGGATTCCAGATTGGTCAGGTATTGGTTTTTGTGGACGACAGAAAATAGGACGGCATCTACGCCTAATAGCTTTGTCAATTCTTTGGGACTCTTTTTCCAGCTTTCCGAAAGGCGTACTCCGGCTTCCGTCAGCATATTATTGGTTTCGTTGAAGTGCTGCACGGTGATAGCAGGCTTCTTCCGCGATCGATTCATTCTTCTCAGCACTTGATTGTACATGGAGATTTGAAACGCCTGGCTTTCTGCTTCTTCAATGGCCTGCAAATCCTCCGGAGTAACATTGCGTGGGATGCGTCCTGTCGTTACGATTTTGTAGGGTAAAACGGCAATAGTCATGGGCCCTGTTTTCGAAGGAGAGAAATTGGCTTTGGTATAAAAATTTCTGGAGCAACTGCTCAGACTCAGGCTGAGGACGATAGCGGCGATGATGAACGGCAGATTTTTCATAAGGCTTTCGATTTATTCTTTTAAAAAATGTAGGTTTTATCGGTGGAATTCCGATTTTTATAAGTGATATGAGTCGGCAGCAGCATAGCGGAATAAACAGCCGATTTTTAGTATTTCTTTAACAAATGGTCTCAGCACTTCCCTAGTAACTTTGGCTACAGATACCAATAAACGGGCAATCGAATTGCTCCATACCGACCCCGCCGCTCTGCTGGCACACTTTCAGCCCATCGTCGAGGCTACGGTCGCTCGGTTTATTGCCAGAGGTTTTTTTACCCCTGCCGATAAAATGGATGTGGTTCAAACCATCAACACCCAGATGCTGGAGCGCAAGCTGGCCAAGATCAAGACCCACTTCAACGGCTCCGTCTACCTCTCCACCTACTTCGGCAAGGTGGTCTACAACAGCTGCCTGGAAATCATCCGCCAGCAGCAGCGCCGCCCGCAGACCTACGGCGACGAGCTGCTGCGGCACCACAGCGAATCGGCCCTCAACGCCTACGAGGCGCTGGCCATCCGCGACGAGCTGCTGCGCTACCAAGCCATTCTCAGAGGTCTATCCCGGCGACGCTTTAAATCAGAGCTCTGCCTGCGGCTCTTCGCTCGCATCCTCCTACAGCGAAACCACATGGCACCGCCCATCAATACCCTGCCCAAAGAGCAGGCTGCCGTACTCATTGATACCTTCTGCCAACCCTACGAGCAATTGAAAGACAAAGAAGTCTACCGTAAAATCATCGTCCTTTTTAACCACCACGAAAATCGCAATGGAGACAGCGACTCTTTGCGCAAGTGGGTCACCATCCTGGTCGATCGCATCATCGACTTGCTCAACGGCGACCCACCGGTGGCGGCCTACCGCCGGGACAGCCTAAAAGTCTTACTCCAATACTACTATGAAAAAGAAAAGGAAGATTTGTAGTCCAAAAAATCCGCTCCCCGCGAAAGGAAGCATATAAATAGTTAGACAAAGATGAAATGAACGTGAAGTATTTTAATAAAGACGGCCATCTGAATGATCAGGGCATCGCTCTGTATGTGGATGCGCTACGCAAAAATCGGGTAGAGCAGTTGCCGGACGAAGTGGTCGATCACATTGAAAATTGTTTGCTGTGCCATCAAAAAGCCATCGATTTGTACGCCATTATGGAGGCGTCGGGCTACAGCGAGGCTGACCGGCATCCCAGTTTGGAGCCGCAGCCGGCTCGACGCATTGCTCTGCGGCCTTATTGGTTACCCGCTGCGGTTGCGGCGGCTGTGCTGCTAGTGCTCAGTGTGATCTTTTTGACCCAGAAGGATTTGGCGCCGGCCGCAGGCCCGGTTATTGCTCAGGAAGATTCCCCGCAAAATCCCCGCCCACCAGCCAATCCGCCCGCTTCAGACAGTAGTCAGCAAGAGCAGCCGCCGGCCCCGAAGGAATTAGTGCCGCCCCGAAAGACCACTCCTTCGCCACAGGCTCCCCAGCTTATCGCCGCCAATTTTGCGGTGAACGACGAGCTGGAATCTATGGTCGGAGAGGTGTATCGGGACGAGGGCTTTGAGGCGCTGAGCCCTGCTGTAGGAGAGGACTTTGCGCCCGGGCAGCCCATTAATTTTGCTTGGAAAGAAAAGACCTCAGAACGTTTGTACCTTTATATTCTCAATAATCAAGAAAAAGAGATGCACAAGGTCATCTTGATTTCCAATCGCTTCCAGCTGGACTTGCCGCTTGACCCCGGCTTGTATTACTGGAAATTGGAAAGCGAGGAGGACCTGCTCTACATTGGAAAATTTAACATCCGCCCCGCTGATGCAAAATAAGCTCTCCCTTATCTTAAGCCCCCTATTGCTGGTGCTACTCCTTGGTCCGCTACACGCCCAGCGCAACCTGGAAATGGCCGATTCGCTCATCCGCAGCCGCCAGTACAAGTCTGCCGAGTGGTTGATCAACGATTACTTGCAACAAAACAAGAGCAATCGCTTTGCGGCGGCCAAAGGCTATTACTTACTCAGCTATATTGCCTTGCAGCAGTTTCAGATGGAGGCCGCTACCGACTACAATCGCCAGTCGCTAGAACTCAAACAGCAGCTGAACTACGAATTTGTCGCCGCCAATTATATGCGTTTTGGCACCATTCAACTCGTACAGGAAGATTACGAACGTGCCCTGGAGTACTATCGAGAAGCCGAGCAGTTGCCTTTGGAAGACCTGAGAGAATTTGCCCTGCTCAAAGGCTATATGGCTTCGGCCCATGCTGGACTGGGACAATACGACAAGGCCATTCGGGCTTATGAGGAGGGCTTAGAGACTTTGCTCACCGAGGCTTCCCCTTCCGATCCTGACGTCTGCCAGATGCGCTACAACCTAGGACGAGTTTATTTCTTAGAGCGGCGCTACCGCCTGGCCACCCGACAGTTCGAAGAGGCCCTGACCCAACTGCCCGCTAACCGCGAGCTGGCTCTCCGACAACGGCTACTCAATGCCCGCGGGGCCCTAGCCCAATACAACGAACTAAAGCCCCAAGAAGCCGCCGCTTTCTATCGCCAAGCCCTGGCCATCAGCCAAAGCACCAACGAAGGCCATCCCGTCGAAAAGGCGCGCAGCCTCGGCAACCTCGCCGAACTGATGCTCAGCGAAGGCCAGCCAGATAGCGCCTACTACTACGCCGATCTCGGCCTGGCCGACCTCAGCCCCCAGCGCCCTTACTACCAGCTGCTGCTGCAGCTCAAGGCGCGCAGCGCCGTCGCCCGCTTCGAGCAAAGCCACGAGCAGGCCGCCCTCGAAGAAGCCCTGGAAGTGGCTATCCGCGCCGTGGAGCGCTCCGAAACCCGGCAGCTGCGCTATCAGACCATCGCCTCTCGCCTGCGTCAGCAGGAGGAGCGGGCCCACGACATTGGCATCCTGGCGGCGGCCCGCCTCTACGAGCTGACCGGCGAGGATCGCTACGCCGAGCAGGCCTTTTTGCTGAGTGAGCGCAGCAAAGCCCAGGTGCTCAGCCAGATGGTCGAGGAGCTGGATATGCAAGCGCGATTTACTGTTCCTGAGGAACTGAAGGCTACTGGCCGCTATTGGAGTCGGGGGCTGCGCTACTGGGAGAACGCCCGCGAGTTAGACGCTGACAGCCTGCGGCGCTACGCGGAGGGCTACGAGAGCTGGCTCAGAACGATGGCGCAGCGCGATCCGGCTTACTATCAATTGCGTTACAATCGGGCCTTATCGAACATCGAGGAGGTGCGCCAATTGCTACAGCCCAATACGGCGCTCGCTGCCTACTACCTTGGCGAAAAGGAATACTACATCTTCGGCCTGAGTCAGGAGGAGCTGCAGCTGCATATTTTGCCCCGAGACTCCATTATTGAACCTTTCGAGCAAAAGCAAAGGCCACTGCGGTCCTACTTCCGCAATAAGCGAAAAGCCATCAAAGCAGGGACCATCGGCATTGGCATTTACACCGAATTATCAAAAAACAACAGAGCACTCGAACTGGGCGAGGCCGTCCGCCATTATTTATCGTCCATCAAAAAAATGAGGAAGGACGAATTCACCAAGTACAGCAGTCAGCTCTATGCTCGCCTGCTTCGGCCCTTACGACGGATGATCAAGAGGAAAAAAGAATTAATCATTATTCCGCATCGCCAACTTTATTACCTACCCTTTGAGACTTTATTATTCCGAGGAATTGATGAGGGGGATAAATACCACAAAATGCCTTTCTTGATTCGAAAATACGCCATCAGTTATGAGCATTCGGCTAGCCTACTGGTCCAGAATGAACGTCGTCGTCAGCAGGAGTCCTTTGGAGAGCGGGAGGATTTTCTCGGTATTGCGCCCGTTTTCAGAGATACGATTGGGGCGGGCTATGTTTGGGATAGTCAAAATTTTGTACTGGATACAGCCGCTCAAGAGGAGACGGTGATGCGAGGGATGGATTTCGAGCGAACGTATTTTCGAGAACTCAAATATTCGGAAAGTGAGGTGCTGACCATTGCTAAGTTGTTTGCCAAAAAGAAGCGGAGCAGCAAGGCTTTTATGCACGATGAAGCTTCGGAGCGGCAATTTAAGGAGCAGGTCCAAAACTACAAGTATGTCCACATCGCCAGCCATAGCTTTGTCAATACGGAGACGCCTAGCTATTCGGGGATTGCCTTTGCTCGCGCGGCCGAAGGCAGTTCGGAGGACGGTATTCTTTTCTCCGCAGAATCTTACTTTCTCGATTTGAATGCTGATTTGGTCGTACTCAGCAGTTGCGAGAGTGGCACCGGTCGACTGGCAGGAGAGGAGGGCTTATTGTCGCTGACCCGAGGGTTTACTTATGCAGGTGTTCCTAATATCGTCGCTTCTTTGTGGAAAGTTTCCGATAAACATACCAGTAAGTTAATGCGGCAATTTTATGCCCATCTGCTCAAAGACGAATCCCACGCACAAGCCTTGCGCTCGGCTAAACTCAAGCTGGCGAAGAGCAAAAAGACCGCTGCCCCGCGCTTGTGGAGCAGCTTTGTGCTGATTGGCCGTTAGCCTCGACGTTTCCAGAACCAGGCGATCAGCAGGCCGCCCAGGGCCAGCCCGCCGATTGTCCACCACAGCCCGGCTGGCCGGGAGGGAGGGAGCGGTGCATTGTGGCCGATGTGAATGAAAGTCGCCCAAAAGTAGGGTAGGGAAAGGCGCGAGGGAGCATTGCTCAGGTAGTTGAGCTTGGCCTGCCGCAGCGCCGCATCTTTGCTGATTCCTTTATTAAGTTGATTGAAAAAGTCGATCATGATTTCGGTCGTCGAGTAATCGTTGGCATTCCATAAACTGGTAATAATGCTGGGGCAGCCCGATTGCATAAAGCCACGCGCCAGGCTCATAATCCCTTCGCCGTGAACCATCTGCCCGGTTCCGGTTTCGCAGGCACTGAGCACGACCATGCTGGCATTGAGCTGTAGCCGGTAGAGTTCATAGGTAGAGAGGTGGGCATCGTGGAAGTAGATGCGGTTGAAGAGCGGATCGGTATCATCGACGCAGGCGTGGGTGGAGAGGTGCAGCAGCTCGTATTTTGCCGCATTTTCCAGAAAGCTGGTCTTGGTCGCTAATTTTCCGAAGAATTGCTGCCCGCCGAGCAGGCTGCCCACCGTTTTGACACTCCGCTGGCTATTGGGCAAATTTCCCAGACTACTATCCGAGCAACTTCGGTTGCGGGCAACTTGCTCAGCACCCGGTCTTCCTCCAACATAGGGCGCATAGCCCCCATACCGCTGTGTTGCTCTGCGGCCTTTGACCTCCTGGCTTTCTAGCAACAAACTGCCCGAATACCCATAACTGAGCTGATAGTCTTCAATGAGGTATTGTAACTGATTGCTGCTGTAATTAACCGAATTACTGCTCGCCGGATCGCTGAGCAGAAGGTCGAAAGAAAGATAGCCCAGGCGGCCGTCGGGTACTAAAATCAGCTTTTTGATCCCCTCCGCAAGCAGTGGCTCCAGCAGCTGTTCGTAGAGGAAATAGGCCGATTGGGTGTAGCGCTGAAAATGGTCGGTCGTCGAGATCAGCTGATTGACCGCTGGGTTGATGCTCTGAACCAATTGCAGCTCGTCGATGGCATTATTGAGCTGTGCGTTCAGCGGATGGCTAAACATCTGAAAAGTATTGCTGGTAATGACGAAGCTGTAGAGCTGTTGGCTACCGCTGAAATATTCGATAAAGGCATTGTCGGATCGACCATTGAGGAGCTGCTGTCGAATAGTTGCTACATCGGCCAGCTCCAACTCGTATTTGAGACGGAAGTAGTCAGGGTCTTCCTTGCGAATGCGCGAGCGCAGGGCCTCGTAGCGACTGCGGAAGAGCGCCAGTTCTTTGTTCCAGTTACCGATTTTCAGCTGCTGGGCGGCGGCACCTTTAGCTTGTTCCTCAGAAATATTGCGCTGGTAGTAGATCAGTCGGGCTTTGATGGCCTTTTCGGCTTGCAGTAGCGAATCAGAGAGGTTAAAGATTTTTTGGTTGGCGTATTCGCTGCGGGCTGATAGGGCTTCCAGCAGCAGCAGGGCCTTGCTTTTTTCACTGAAGCGGAATGCCTTTTCGATATAGCTTTGGTCTTGGCTGGATTGGTAGAGCTGGTAGGCCAGGCCGATGGCATCTTCGTAGAGGGAGTAGACCTGGCTACTGAGTTGCTGCTTGGAACCTTCGGTTTCGAAGTTGCTGCGCAGGCGGTCGATGAGGGCGTCGGCCAGCTCGTAGGTGCCGAAGGCATCGAGGAGGTCTTGGGGGGTGCCGAAGGCCCGGAGGGCCTGCGCTTTGGATTGCAAGTAGGGCAGGGCATCGATGTCGTAGAGGATTTGATCAATACGGGGATTGCTGCGGGCATCGCTGGGCGTAAAATTATCACTAATGAGCTGTAAGCCCCTACTGTAGTAAGCCAGGGCAACATTCATACTATCTTCAGTTTGGCTAATATCACCCAGGTAACGAGAGATGTGGCGAGCTCGAACATGGTATTTCCCAAAAATATTTTTGTTGGCTTGTAGTCCCTTTTGAAACAAGACTTTGGCTTCCCCCAATGCTCCCATTCCCTTTTTAACCATTGCCTTGTTGAGGTAAAAAAGATCAAGATTGGGATCATCGTCTCCGCTGAGCACAACCTGATCCAGAAAATATTGGCTGCTATCGAGTTGTCCCAATTCAATGAAATTTCTAGCCAAGCCCAGATAGCAATCAATAGAGGTGGAAGAAGAGGGATCGGCGTATTTTCTGATTAAATGCAGGGCCTTTTTGTAATTGCGGATGGACAGTTTGGACTGCCCAATGGCCTTGTACGTCAGGGCAACATTGATATAGTTAGCGGCCAGGTTGACGGAGTCAGTTTCGACCATTTTTTGAATATCAATGGCCAGTTGGTAGTAATGCAAGGCTTGGTCATAATCGCCGACAGTATAATAGGTCGTCCCCAGGTTGATATAATCTACCGCCAGGAAAAGAGAGTCCTCGTAGCTGTTTTTGGTATTTCGAAGACGGTGGTTGATGGTAGCTTCGGCCGTTTCGACCGCCTTGTTAGCTTCTCCAGTCTCGTTGTAAAGCAGGAGCTGAAATTGATAAAGGGAGGCATAAAAAGGATCGTCTTCCTCCAACTGCTCAGCTGCCATTTGCTCGGTTTTATCAAGATAGCTGGCCATTTGCTCGAAGTCCAGTTGGTAGTAACATACCAAGGCTGCCAGCGCATCTGACCAAGCCAGGGCCTTCCAGTCTTGGTGTTTTTGGTTGATATGACTGGATCGTTTGAAGCTAAGTAGTGCGCTGTCCAGTTGGTTAGATTGGATGTAGAGTTCGCCTTTGATTTGCCAGGTTTCGCCAAGGGCTACATCGTCGGGGGGAAGATGTTCTCGGGCGAAATCGCTGGCCGAAGCCAACATCTGCCAGCTTTGTTCACTATCATCGGCATAGTCGTAGCATTGGGCCAGGCGATTGTAACAGAGGACGACTGTAGACCACTGCTCCCCACTTTGAGCTATGTTTTGCGCCTTGTTAATTAGGACAATAGCTTCGTCAATTTTATAATCATCCATCAATTCACTAGCCTCCTGTAACAGAGAATCTATTCGCAAGCTATCTGATGGGGTAGCTGCAATAATTGGGGAATACAGGAAGAAAATGACCTGAACGATCAGGACGGTGAGTGGAAGATGACAGTTAGGGCAGAATCTCGTTGTTGCTGTCGACATTCCAGGTTAGATTTAGATGAAATATGCGCTCAATCGTAGTAAATATAGGGAGAAAATCGAGGATAACCGTATCTTATTGTCTAAGATGTTGTTAAATTTCCTCAACAACTGTATAAACTTGTAAAATTAGTTTATAATTTAGTGTGATGATTTTTAGGTGATTATAATTGTGTATGTCGTGTTGCTGTTCCTGAGAAATTCCCTTGTATGGATAATAGCAAATTAATTCGTTTACTCAAGGCACTCCAGCCAGATGAGTTCCGTCGATTAGGCAAGTTCCTGCGGTCGCCTTATAATAATGCCAATCCTAAGGTTGTAGCTCTTTATGACTATCTCCGTCGCTTTTATCCTGTATTTGGAGGGGTGGGGATGAAAAAAGAGCGAGCCTTCAGCAAGTTGTTCCCCGACCAGCCTTTTAACAACAAAAGTCTAGGCAATCTTATGTCGGAATTCTCCCTGCGGGTAGAAGACTATTTTGTGGCCCTGGAAATCAAGGAAGACCAGACCGTCCGGCAAAGAATGCTCATCCAGGCCTTCGGCCGTCGCAATCTCTACCAAAACTTCGAGAAACACACCCATGCATTGATCAATAAAATGGGGACACTACCGTATCGCGATAAGCAGTATTTTTATGAATTGATGGAGCTGAGGGCCAACTATTATTTCCATCCTTCTACACACAAATACTCCAACACGACGACTAAGATTGCTACAATGATGACTAATCTGGATTTGTTTTTCGCGCTCTCTAAGCTGGATTTGAGTATGGAGATGATGGAATGGAAACGCATCTCCGGAGAGCATTTTGAGGTACAGTTACTCGAAGAGGCTAAAGCCATCATCAATAACCTGCCCGAGGAGGAGCATCCGGCCTTGAGTATTTACCGCGAATTAATTGAATTTGTAGAGACCCAAACGGAAGAAAATTTCTTCAAGCTGAAGGCTGCTTTCATCGCCGATCAAGAACACTTCACCGAAACCAATCAGCAGTCGATTCTACAAAAATTGCTCAACTTCACCTCCCGGCAAATTGCCAAAGGCAAAATCTCTTATTACAAGCAGTACCTGGATTTGATCAAGAGAGGCTTGCAGAGTCGTATTCTTCTCGAATCTGGTCAGTTGAACGATACGCTGTACACCAATATCGCCGTGGTGGGTTCTCTGCTGAGAGAATTCAACTGGACCCGCCGCTTTTTGAATCAGTATGAGGAATACATACAGTCAGATTGCCGTAAAGCGGCCAAGACGGTCGGCCTGGCTCAGATTCATTTCCACCAACAGGACTACCATAAGAGCATCGAATTACTGCTGACGATCAAAACAACCAAGACTGATTATCTGCTGCGCGCCCGCTCGCTGAGCCTGCGCAGCTACTACGAGCTATTCGTCAACGACTATTCGTACTACGAAATGCTAGAGTACGAAACCAAATCCTACGAGCGCTTTATCAAGCGCAAAGCCCTGCTGACTGACCAGCGACTGAAGGCCTACCAAAATCTCGGGAGCTTCGCCCGTCACATGGCCCGTATTTACATCAATCCTAATAAACGCCGGCAAAAGATCGAAAAGCTGAGGCAGGAGATCAACAAGGAGCACATTGTTGTGGCCAAGCGTTGGCTGCTGCAAAAGCTAGAGGCGCTTATCGATTGGCATACCAAAAATAAGGTGGGCTGAGCATTACCCAGACCACCTTATTGGTTTGTCTATCTGTGCGAAGTAAAGAGGAGTATATTATCCTTCAACGATGTCAATGACGCCGATGCCGCCACTGCCACCCTTGAGTTGTTTTAGCTGAGTGGTTGGAAGCTGTACAGTAATTTGCTTAAGGGTACGGAGATTTTTTGATTTTGAGGGTTTCATCTTTTTGAGGTTTTTAGTCTGAGTAGGCATAGTCGCCAATTCAGCATGAGGTTAATGAATTGAGATAGCGTAGGTATATAGATCAGGCCCGTCATCACTAGGCAGAACCTTGGATGATCCTTAGGTGCTATTCGCGACTAACACTAGAGGAGCTTATTGTGATTTGGGCTAATCGATCTACTTAACTATCCTTGTTAAAGAAGTATAAGTAGATGAATTCATTCATTTAATGAGTACACTTGGGCAAAAAAGGTAACGCCTTTCTGGATGTTATTGTAGGGTAAATCTTGGAGCAGTAGATTGTCGTGCAGTATAGGGTAGTACAAAAAGGCGGACAGTACCAGTTAAGTGCTGCCCGCCTCATTCACTCATGCTTTTCCAGCAGAATGATACCTACCCATTTTTGCTGGAATGGTGAAATTCAATGGTATTCAGGGTTATCTATTCAGTTATTAGCTGTATGCACTGTCTATGAACAGCTTATAAAGAACTGATGCCCCAATGTATTGGTAAGTATGGTTTGAGGAAAGGACAATTTTTGTAACAAACCTGAAAAAAAAGGTAATAATAGATGGAAGTAGTGTGCATAAATTTTTGAATATCAAGTTGTTATTATCAAATAGTCGTTTTTGAAAACCTGAAAAAATAAAAGGGCAGTGAGTTGCTCCACCGCCCTTTTAAGCTCAAGAAATTCGAGAATTTCCTAAACATTTATTCTTCATGGATTACGCAGGTCGCACTGCTGATGTCCCAGTCTTTGCTGTCGTCGGTATTTTCCACTAAACCAATTGTATAGGGGTTGCTCTGATCGGTGATAAAATCATTGCTACTAAAGTTGAGGTAGCCTTTCAAAAGGTTATCGTCCAAAACGAATGATTCTGTATTAGGAGCGACTTGAGTAGGCTGCCCGGTATTGGCCGTTAAGTTGATGTCTAGGGCGAAACTGAAGGTGTTCGTAGGCAGGTCGGTCGCATCGATGTGAACTTCCGCCTTGACGGAATCACTAGGATCACCGTTGATGGGTTTTTTGATGATCACCACTCGGCTGACTTTTGGTCTGCGCTTGTCATCTTGTGGAATCATGGCAGTAGCTGGGCTTACCGCGCCGGCATTGTTATGTTGCGATGCAGCGCCGTATACGACGTCTACTTCCGCTTCGCTAACATCCCATACTTCACCAGTAGTGACGTCCTGTATTAGGCTGACAACGTATTCGCCCGTACCGTAGGAGGGTTCTGCGTCATTAGCAAAGTTCAAGGGAGGCCCGGCCAGTACGCCTGCTTTGTTGCCTGGGGTGGAGATAAGGGAGAAAGAACGTTCAAATGGTGGATACTGTACGGGTTGATCATCGTTAGGAGACAACACGACTACCAGACCAAACTGCAGTATTCCATCGGGAAGGTCGTCGGCAATGATCTGCGTGTTCATAATGGTGCTATCCCCAGAGCCGTCAATAATTGGACGGGCAACGATAATGACTCTGCTGACCTTGGGGCGGCGTTTCTTTTTAGGCTTATCTTCCTTCGGAGTAAAATTGTTGGCCGCCTTTTTATTTTTTGTAGAGGAGAGTGTTTGAGTGGAACGTAGTTTGCTCATTTCATTTACTTTTGGTGAAAAGAATAAAATTAAATATACTAATTAATTGGTTGAATGCATTCAGCCTATGAGTGTAATCTTGATAAAAAGGTAACACTGGAGGAATAGCACTGTATATCCGAGCTCTTCCCAGATTCCTGCAAATTCCTCTCCGATAGTTTGGCCTTGAAATTATGTTTTTTTGTACTTTCGAGCATTGATGTTACTTTTATTGAACAAGTGCACTGTCTATTATGAACGAAGGTGATTTCAAGCGTTTCCTTGTTGAGGCTCATCAATATTGTTTGCCTCGGTTGGTGCGACTGAATGCTCCACGGCATGATGCCGAAGACGCTTTCATGGAGGCCATCTACCAGTTCTGGCGTGATATACAGGATGGTAAAGTCAGCCATGAGGGCAATCTCAAGGCATTAGTTTTCGTGATGTCCCGAAACCGTTGGTTGGGACGTTTGCGTAAATCCCGGCGTGGTAATCTCAAGGAGTACAATACCGATCCGGTAGATTTGCTGAACATGGATCTTGAGGCTTACGCCGGCCAGGATGCCGCCCAGTTTGATCTGCTCATTAAACAGGAGGAGGAAGATGCTGCGGCCTCGAAGAAAGCTTCAGAGGAAGCCCGTTTCAAGCATGCCTTTGAGCAGCTCAATGAGAAATGCCGAGAATTGCTACTTCGTTTCATTGTTGAAAAAAAACGTTTAAAGGATTTGCAGCAATCGCTAGGCTATGTTTCGGTCGACGCCATAAAAATGGCCAAGATGCGCTGCAAAAAATCACTGGTCAAATATTACAAAACCCTTCTGCAACAGGAGGAGAAGGTATGATGGCCTTACTTTATCGCCTAACAGCTTGTATTGAACTAAACAAATCCATCAATGATTGGAGATAATGATCTGTTGCTCATAGAGGATTACCTCGATGATCAACTCAGCGGTGTGCAACGTCAACAATTTGAACAACGCCTCGCTAAAGAGCCTGAGCTGGCTGCCGAGCTAAAGATTTATCGCAAGATGAACCAACACCTCGAGACCCAGGTCAAAGTAAATAAACAAAAAGAATGGAAGGCCCTGCTTGCTGAGGAGCGGGGTAAACAACAGAGCGCCCCCCCGGCGCGCCTCCGCCGTATGTACTACATCGCCAGCGCCGCTGCCGCCGTACTACTGCTCGTCGCCTTCTTTTTCCTCCTCCCCGGCCCCAGCAACCCCGATCTAGCTGAAGCCTATTGGGGCGAAAGCGCCGCCTTCTTTTCCACCCTCACTGAACGCGGGGAGGCCCCTAGCAGCCCCGACAACAGCCAAGCCTACCAACTCTTTGAACAAGGCCAATATAAGTCCGCCCTGGAAGCCCTCCGCCAAGCTGGCCCCCTCAGCGAAGTAGACCTGCTACTCCAAGGCGCCGCCCACTTCCAACTCCAACAAAGCGATGAGGCCATCCGCCTCTTCCAACAACTACTCGATGATCCCAATACCCTCTCCAAAGATGAGGCCCGTTGGTGTCTAGCTCTGGCCTACCTCCAAAAAGACCAAGTCGCCCAGGCCCGCCCCCTGCTTCAGCAAATTATTGACCAGCAGGCTTGGAATTGGAAACCGGCTACTCGGTTGATGGAGGAGATGGGGGGGCGGTAGACGCCTTTGGCGCTTGGGTTGACGCCCGCTGGCCGGCCGGCAGGGTCGACGGTAGACGGCCAGGCGTGATTAGACGCATGGAGCCACGCCCCCTACTTCCGCCTACGTTCGGCCGTCCATCGTCCACCCAAGTACCGCAGGTGCCCACCGTCTACCCTAAGCGCCAAAGGCGCCACACTAGCAAGAGGCCTCCCACCGCCAAGCCCAATCCCCACAGCCACCAATTCCCCCTCCGCTCCGCCAATTCTAGTGGATGATCATCGCCCAGATAGACGAGGCCGGCCCAGGTGTAGGGAGAGAGTTGACTCAGCTCGTCCTGATGGGCGTCGAGGTAATCGCGTTTGGCTTGGTGCAGGGCCCAGGCTTTGCTGGCTCCGGCCGAGAGGTGGCGATAGAAGTGTTGGAAAATCTCGCTGGTGGAGTGGTCGTTGACTTTCCAGAGGCTGGAGACAAGGCTGGTGGCTCCGGCATAGGTGAAGCCTCGGTTGAGGCTCATCACGCCCTCGCCCTTGTTGACCTTACCGATGCCCGTTTCGCAGGCGCTGAGGATGACCAGATCAGCCTGCCGGAAATCACTGGCGTACAACTCACTGAGAATGAGGGTGCTGTCACCGGAGAAGACAATCTCGGGTTGCTCTTGTTGCTGCTCTTTGTGGGCTTCGGCGTGGGTGGAGAGATGGATCAGGCTGTAGCTGGGGGCCTCGGCTTTAAAGTCACTGAGGCTGGCCTCCTGGTTGTAGAGAAAGCGGCCCTGGTAGTGCTGGCGGAGCCAGTCGACTTCGGCCTGGCTGTAGGGGAGTTGGTCGAAATTTTGGCCAGCTTGTTGGGCGAAGGGAGAGACGGCGTAGAGGGAGAGGGGCCCGACAGGTCGCTCCTGGCGCTGCTTCATTTGATTGGATAGGACGGTGGCGGAGTAGCCGTAGCGGATCATCTGCTGTTGGAAGAGGAAGGGCAGCTCGGAGAGAGGAGCAGCACTGGTCGCCAGAACATCGAAGGGAAGGAAGTTGAGGTCGGCGTCGGGAATGATGATGCTAGAGGCGGGGAAGCCGCCGAGGTCGTCAAGGATGCCGACGTAGAGTTCTTGGTAGAGTTGATGGGCGAGGCGCATAAACTCCTGATGACCTTCATTGATGGCCGAGCGTTCGGCGAAGAAGGTCAGGAAGGCTTGGAGGTCGGCTTGCAATTGAGGGCTGCTGGGGAGCCGATGGAGTACCTGCTTGCCCGGCTTGACCCCGAAGAGGTAAAGGTGCTGATCGCCCCAGAAGTATTCGATGAGGTAGCAGCTGTCGCTCAGCAGTTGCTGCTCCAATTCTGGGAGGCTATCGACTTTGATGTTGTAGCGCAGTTTGTGGTATTCGGGGTTGGAGTTGGACAATTGGAGCAGAAACTGATCCAGCTGTTGTTGGGCTTGGAGCACTTGCTTTTGGGCCTCGGCGAAGGCTTTAGCCTCGGTGGGAGACCGCTCTTCCAGCTGCTCCCGGGCGACGATCAGTTGGCTTTTCAGTTGAAGTTCTTGCCGAGCCGTAGCGTCGGGGATCAGGCGGCGAGCATCAATGGCCTGTAGTGCATCGAGGAGCAGAACGGATTTACTTTTTTCCATAAAATAAAACGCCATAGGCAGGTTTTGCTGCAAGTAAGAGACCTCGATGGCGCTTTCGTAGATCGGGTTGACTTTTTCGCGCCAAAAGAGGCGGGCCCCCTGGCTGGTGTATTCTTTGCGCATCAGATCGATCAGTTGGTCGGCCTGCTGGTAGCATTGAATGGCAGCCTCAAGGTGGGCTGGATCTTCACTGGATGCATAATAGCTCATCCAGGCATTAGCCTTATCGCTGAGGAAGTTGAGCAGGCTTTCTTTTTTCGAAACAGCGGCCAGCTGCTCCGCCGTCAGGTTGTGGTCGTAGGGAGTTGCAGTTGGGCTATTGGTACTGCGATCGATGGCTTTCTGGTAGTAGCTTAAGGCTTGGTGGTAAGCCTTTCTGGCCAGATAGATGTCTCCGAGATTGTCAAAAATATCGTCCTGACTGGCCCAGTCTTCTCTGCGGGTGTAGAGCTGAAGGGCCTTGTTGAGGTAGCGTTCCGATTCCTGGAGTTGCCCTTGCCGTTTGTAGATTACGCCAATATTATTGTAATTAATAGCTAGTAAATCCTCGTCTTCCTCAGCCTTGGCGATGCGGGCAGCGTCCAGGTATTTTTCCAGCGCATTGGGCAGATTTTGCAAGCCCTTGTAGGTATTGCCGATATTCGTGTAGCAGTGGGCTAGATAGTATTCTTCCTCATGGCTGCTGTAGATCGAATCCGCAGCAAATAAGGCTTTTAAGGCATTGGAATAGTTGCCTCGGGCATTTTCCAGATAGCCGATAGAATTCTGAATGTCTCCTTCAAAGTCTGTATAATCGTACGAATAGCCATTCTGGCTGGCTAGGTAGAGGTATTTAAGCCCTTTGTCAAAATCGCCAATTTCCCCATAAACCATACCCAATTCCTCCTGCGATTTGATGATGCGATACGAGCCCCACTGCTCGAAGAGATCGATGGCTTGAAGGAGGTGATCCTCGGCCATAAAATACTGTCGGGTATTATTATAAAAGACGCCCAGGTTCTGATGGGAGCGCCCCAGATTGACATGGTTTAGCGTATCTGCCTTCGTACTAGGCTTCCCCCCCGATGCATTTTGACTGACCAGTCTTTGGCGCAGCTCGGCGGCTTTAGTCGTGTAGGCAATCGCGTTGGGATAATCATCGGCAAAAAAGGCCCTAACCCCTAGCTTGTGGTAGACCAGGGCTTGAGAGTCCAGGTGCTCCTGACAATCTTTCATCAAAACGCTGAGTTGCTGTAGCGCATCGTCTTGATCGCTATCCAAATAATTTTTGTAAGAGAGCCCTTCAGGGCATTGAGCCGACAGATTGCTGAACAGGAGGAGCAGCAAAAGCTGGAAGAGGGGGATGAGAATCCTTTGCATAGGACGTTGCGTGCTGGTGTAAAATGCCTAACTGTAGCTCCACCGATCGGGCAGAGCTACAGTTGGGAGGCCACTTTTTGTAAGCAGCCGTCTTCACAAATTAATTCTTATTTAAGAAACAGAACGCATGGAGTCCGACTTTTTTTCGTTGTTCACGGAGCGTCCAGGGCCACCGCCCAATCCGCCACCGGAGTTCTTGCGAAAGAAAAAGCGCCAAAGCAAATAGCCGACAACGACGACGGAGGCGACCAAAAGCAACAGCATCAGCGGTTGTGGCGTGGGAGGAACTGGCTGTGGCACACTTAAACATATCCCGTCGACTTCGTACAGCTGCTGCCCCGACGAGGCCGACGGCGGCGCAGAAGGATTGGCGCTCGCGCAATTGGTCACCGTACTAATCGCCGACGTAAAATCCGTCGCTCCTCCGCAGTAGGCCATCCCAATGCTGGCCGACACGTAAGGCGCGGCCATCGATGTCCCACTTTTCGTATCCGATAAGTTATTGGGTACCGTACTACTGATGTTTTCCCCCGGAGCCAGAAGGTCTACCAGCACCCAAGAGTAATTAGAGAAGATAGAGCGGGCATTGCTGGCATCCATGGAGCCTACGGCCACCAGGTTATTCAAGGAATTCAAACAGGCCGGGTACTGCGGTATGGTATCCAGAGGCGTATCATCATTTCCGGAGGCAGCCACCACCACAAAGTCCGCCTTGGGTGCGACCGGGTCTAATGTCAGCACCTTTTCTAAAATAACCGGCCATTCCCCGTAATACCCAAAACTCATATTGAGTACATCTGCCCCATTATTGATGGCATAGATAGAGGCACAAATTACATCCATCAATTGGCCGACACCGCGAGAGTCGTGGGTCTTCAGCGGCATGATTCTGAAATCGCAACTGCTCGTACTCGTGTAATTATTGACCACAATACCCGCGACGTGCGTGCCGTGGCCGCCGCCGTGGTTGTCATCAGGATTGTTGTTGTCGTCCACAAAATTCCACCCTATACAGTCATCTTCGTAGCAGTTGTCGTCCTCATCACCATTGCTGAGGGCATCGTCGTTTTTCCAGATATAGTCCACCAAATCATTATGGTCGTAATCGACGCCGGTATCCAGGATGGCAACGATTTTAAAGCTTTCCTCCGGGTTTTCGGTAGTGATACATAATTGTAGGGGCGAATTATTGCTGTTGATCTTATCATTCAGTCTGTCGTAGGAATAAAAATTGTAATCTACGGCATCGACGAGCGATTTGGACTTGGCCCCCTTGACCCTTTCGTTGAGGTCCAGCGTAGGGCCTTGATCGGAAGGTTCGTCGCCTTGGTTGGGGAAATTGCCGAAGGTCCAAAGCTCCACCAGGCCATCGCAGGAAGTGCAGAGCTGGAAGTTGGCCACCCCTAGCGAATCTCGCAGGAACTGACGTTCAGAGAGGCTGGCCTCCGGTTTGTAGTAAACAATGACCTGCTGCTTGACGAAGGCACCTTGCTGTGGACTCACTTCGTAGGCATAGTCTTGTTCGAAAAGAAAATCGCCCAGGTAGGCTGGGTAGGTCGGCGGGTTGGGATTGCCATTGACTAGAGTAACATCGTCAATGCTCCAAAAGAAGCTTTCCCCGCTAAAAACGAATTTTATTTTTACATTTTGAGGAGAAGCGGGTAGACCATTCAAGGGGATGATCACCAAATCCTTGCTTCCAGTTTCTACGTTGTTGGCCACGTGATCGTTATTGTAAATCTCTTGAAACGGGCCATTGTTTACGGACAGCTCTACACTTGTCGATGACTCGTAGCTGCGGTAGGACTGGTAAAAGCGCAGGTGCAGCTCATTGAGGTTGTTGAAGCTACCCAGGTTGATCGACGGGCTGATCAGTTCGCTGTTTTGGTTGACAAAAAAATTGTTCTGATCCGCCCCTAAGAGAGCGGCTTGGTTGCCGGATATAGACTCGGGTGCTTTGCGAGTACCCCAGCCATTGTTTTGTTCGATGGTCGCCTTGTTGGCGACGGTCCAGTTAATGCCGCCGTTGTTGGCGCTGATGTTCCATCCAGCTGGGAGGCCAGCGCTGGCGTCAAAGTTTTCCTCCCAGATGACTTGTGCGTTTAAAGAAAAAGAAAAGCAAAAAAATAAAATCAGAGTTGAGATGTTTTGTAAAGTGTTTGAGTTTAGCATGATTTAAGCTTTTATAAGAATATCTGTTAGTTAGAAGTTGTTGTAAAAAGGATTTAAATCCATTGATTGGCCGCTCATTATTACATCCGTAGATCACCATAAATCTTACCTCTAATTTCCATTATTTTTATTTCTTTAGCCCTACCATTACATTTTTACTGGATAGACCTCTGCCGAAGGTCGTTTTTTTTTTAGCTTTAAGCACTTTCTGTCTCTTAAGAATCGTACATGAAAAACCAAAAGAAACCACACTCAGATCATCAAAGATACATTACGGAGGGATTCCTTGAAGGCAATCATGAACGGATCGAAGAAATTTATGGCAAATTCAAAAAGCCGCTCACCAGTTGGATCATGAAAAACAATGGTACTTTTGCGGATGCCAGTGATGTATTTCAAGATGTTATGATCATTCTTACTGACCTGGCCTACAGCCCCAAGTTTGTCCTCACCTGTCCGATGGGGGCCTACCTGTTCATCCTTTTTCGGAATACCTGGATGGATCGGCTGAAACAAAAAGGTCAGGAGTTGAAGGTAAGAAATTCTGAATTGGAGCGATTTAACAAAGGACTTGATACGCAACAACTCCTGGATGAGGCCCAACGGGAGCAAAAGATGCAACAACTGCTCGACCGTACCTTTGGGCAACTATCGACCACCTGTCAGCAACTGCTGTCGGGGATAAAGGAGGGCTTGAGTACGAAGGCCCTAACGGAAAAATTGGGGATGAGCCAAGCCAACACCTTCTATCGACGCAAGTTTGCTTGCATGGATCGTTGGCGCAGTTTGGTGCACGAAGACCCGGAATACCGTCTGTATCTGAGCCCTTCCTGATGTAGGGAGGGGAAAAGAGCAGGGAGATGTTTAGACTATAACAGCCGATGGTCGGCTTTGTGTTTTGACCGTCCGTGTATAGAATTTATGTATATGAAAGAAGAAGATTTACTGTTGATCCGCCAGTATCTGGAGGATTTGCTGGATGAGGGTGCCCGTGAGGCATTCGAGGCGCGGTTGGCCGAGGAGCCTCCATTGCGGGAGGAGTTGGAACTGGCCCGACAGATGAATGCGCACTTGAGCCGCAAGGCGCAGAAAGAGGCAACGCTAGCACGGCTGCACCAGCTGCATCGCCAAGAATTCACCGAGCCGCCGGCTGCCCAAGGCCCCCGGCGTTTACTGTGGCTGGGAGGAGCCGCCGCCGCTGTGGCCGCCGTCCTCCTCTTCCTGCTCTGGCCTTCCCCTAAGCTCTACGACCAATACGCCCAACATTCCCCCTTATCCCTAAATAGCAAATCGGCCGCCGGCCCCGTCGACCTGGCCGCCCTCGACCAAGCCTTCAACCAGGGCCAGTACGCAAAGGCCCTTCCATCCCTCAACGACTTACTACAACAAAATCCCAATGATTCAGAAGTGCAACTCTACCGCGCCATTTGTCTAATCGAGCTGGAACAAAACGAGGCCGCTGCGCAGGCGCTGCAAGCCTTGGAAAAGGGCAATTCACTCTTTCAATACCAGGCCAGTTGGTACCTCGCGCTGCTCTATATTCGGCAGGAAAAGCTAGAGCTGGCAATGGCCACCTTGCAAAAAATCCCTCCCAGCCGCCAGCGGCTGCACGCAAAGGCGCAGACGCTGATGGTGGAGTTGGAGCAACAAATTAATCGTTAAGAGCAGGCTTATTTTATCGTTACTTTACGGCTGGTCCGCAGCTTGCCCTGGCTGATTTCTACGACGTAAATTCCTGGGATATACGTGCTTACATCCAGTTCTATCTGACCGCCACCCTGATTGGCTGGCAGCAGGTGGTCCTGCAAGATGCGCCCTTGTATGTCCATTAGCTTCAGCCTCAGGTCTTCTCCACTGCTGGGATAGTCCACCTCGAACCAGTCGCTGGCGGGATTGGGCGATATACGGAGGCCATTGAACAGGTCGGCTTCTTCGGTAGTGAGCACATTGTCGAAAGCCAGATTGTCAATCCATAGCACCGAGCCAGGATTTTGGCCGGCAGAGATAATGAGAGAAAGGGTATCGGGAAAAAGGCTGAGAACAATAGGGATTTCGAATTCAATGAACTCCGCCGTGGGGGTCAAGATGAAGATTTCACCACCGGCGAATGTACCTCCTGACGATAAGGCGGGGACAACTGCCCCCACATCCTGTCCCGCTGGCTGGTATCGGTAGGAACCAGTCAGCCGGGTGGGCGTACCAGTAAAGGGCGTACTGATGAATTCAAATTCATCGTCGATTGAACCATAGACAAGGAAGGCTTCAACGGTATCTCCAAAGTATTCATTGATTTCCAACCTGGCAGAAAAACTGCCCGAGGCCGCCTCATCACTTCGGGTAACATTGGGGGGCAAGTCGGCCAGGGCGAGCAGGCGGTTGAAAGAATCCCAATTATCAGGATTGTTGGCATTGATGGCCGTCCAATTTTCAAAACTACTGTTTGGTAGAGGCGCAGGGGACGTATTGGCATCAACAAATCCCATTTCATCAACAAAAAGTACTGAGCCCACTTCGCCTTCTTCGGCAAGAATATCACTTGGAGAAAATACGATGAGAATAGAATCCTGCGTCGTGGAAGTCATCGGAATGGCTACGCGGGTCCATTCATCCACCTTTCCCGTAAACCTTTCAAAGCTAAAAACATCGAAGCCGTTGATGCGTTGTAAAATTAGGACAATGCCGGTATCGCCGGGTTGAATATCGTACTTGAGGTGAACGATGAAAGAGTCTACGGAAGACTCATAACGGACGGGCAGAAAATCTTCTATCCCAAAATCAAAGAATCCAAAGACCAGGCCTCCGATGGCCACTTCGCCGTCTATTTCTTGGGTCGTAATTTTGGCCGAAAAATTTTGACTGAAGGCATCGTCGCTTTGGGTGACTACGCTGGTAAAGCGAGGATCAGCACCGATTACCCAATCGTCGGGCCGTTCAAAGAGCAACTCAGCACTCCAGTTTTCGAAATCCCCGTTTTCGATTTGTTGCTGTGCAAAGGAATGGAAGGTGCAGCACAATAAAAGCAGTAGGAGTTGGTAAAATTTAGTCATAGTTTAATTTTTATTGCTTGATAAATATTCTGAATCATTCGACGGAATTGTAAACATAGTTTGTTTCCGTCACTTATTTGGAAAGTACAAAAATGTATTACACCAATATCAGTCGATTTGTTTAACTTTATCGCATGAGGAAAACTGCCGCAGAGCTGTACGATAACCACGGTCGACAGATCAATTACCTTCGATTGGCGGTAACTGATCGCTGCAATCTTCGCTGCTTTTATTGCATGCCCGAAGAGGGTATCAAGTATGTTCCTCGGCGGCATTTACTTCGCTACGAGGAGATGTTACGGCTGATCAGCTTACTGGCTACTATGGGGATCAGCAAGCTGCGGATTACGGGAGGCGAGCCCTTTCTGCGCAAGGAGATGATGTCCTTTTTGCGAGAACTCACCAAAGTTAGGGGCTTGGAGCAAATCCACATCACCACCAACGGTACCCTGACGGCAGGCTTAGTACCCGAACTTAAAGCCCTGGGCATCCGCTCGGTCAACCTCAGTCTGGACAGCCTGGACGCCGAACGTTTTCGGCAAATCACCCGCCGCGATCAGCTGGATACGGTTATGGAAACTTTTCGACAGCTGCAAGCCTACGACATCCCTACCAAAATCAATATGGTAGTCATGGCGGGGCGCAACACCGATGATATTATCCCGATGGCGGAGCTGAGTCGCCATCATGCCGTCGGCGTACGTTTCATCGAAGAGATGCCTTTCAATGGCGAAGGGGGCCGCCCCAGTGAAGAAAACTGGCACCATCGCCAAATTTTAGCCACCTTACAAACGGCTTATCCCGATTTACAAAAATTGCCCGATCCGCCCTTTTCGACCTCGGCCAACTATCAAGTGCCCGGGTTCAAGGGCCAGCTTGGCATCATCGCCGCCTACAGTCGCACCTTCTGCGGCACCTGTAATCGCATTCGCATCACCCCCAAGGGCTTGCTCAAAACCTGCCTGTACGACGATGGTATTTTCAATGTCAAAGACCTGATGCGCGCCGGGGCCGACGATCGTGCACTGCGTATGGCCTTCTTGGAGGCCCTCAGCCACCGGGCTAAAGATGGCTTCGAGGCGGAGCGTCGCCGGCAGTTTAGTCGCCCTATCTCCGAATCGATGTCGAGCATCGGCGGCTAGTCGTATTATTCCATACCGAATTATTGACAGCTCCCCCCAAAAAAGCTAAATTAAAGGGGGAACGCCGTTAAAATGATTGATTAAGAACAGAAAATAGCGCTATGTCCAATTCTTTTAGTCACCTCAATGCAGATAATCAACCTTCGATGGTCAACGTGGGCGCTAAAAAGGTGAGCCGCCGGACGGCCCGCGCGCGGAGCATCGTCGCCCTGGGCGATGCCCTCCTCGATCAACTGCAAGGCGATGAGCTGCAAAGCCCCAAAGGCCCCGTATTCCAAACCGCCGTTATCGCCGGGATCATGGCCGCCAAAAAAACCGGTGAGCTGATCCCGCTCTGCCACCCGCTGGGCCTGGAAGACTGCCAAATCAATATCTGGATCAACGAACAGCGCGAGGTGGTCATTGACTGTACCGCCAGCCTCAGCGGCAAAACCGGCGTGGAGATGGAAGCCCTTACCGGCGCTACCGTCGCCGCCCTGACCGTCTACGATATGTGTAAAGCCTTGTCGCATGACATCATCATCCGCGAAACCAAGCTGATGGAAAAAACGGGCGGTAAACGCGATTTTAAGCGAGAAGAATAACAACATCAAAATATCGATTATGAGAACTAAATACTTCCTGATTTGGCTATTGTTGCCCTTTCTATTGCCCTCTTGTAGTAAAGAAGAAGACAGTTTAAAAGCCCGTCTCAGGGGCAATTGGACGGTGACCGTGCTCGAAGAATCTAGGATATGGCCCGACCAGCCTCCTTTATGGTCATCCACTAGCGAGTTTCAGTTGAAGCTAGAATCAGAAGATAGGGGAACCATTGATGGTGAGGTCCCAATATCGTGGGTACTGACCGATCAGGATCGTAAGCTCTTATTTATGCGGCATGACATTTCACTAGAGCCCAGCAGTTTTACTTTCGATGTTATTGAGGTGAATAGAGGCAATCAGTTTTTGTTGCAGCAAGAGGAAGTGGATTTTCCAGGCTTAGAGCCGACAATTACAACAACGGTTTGGACCTTAAAACCTTAATGAGATGAAAGCTTATCTGTTTCAATTAATCTGGTTATTGGCCATCTTCTCTTTCTGGTCTTGCGAAAAAGAGGAATCTCCTCCAATACCTAATATTGTTGGGAGTTGGGATAGCCAGATAAAAACCGTAATCCTTCGAGGTCAATCTCAGCTGGCTTTCTCACAAAGGCAGTTCCTGGAAGTGTTGTTTCTTGAGGATGGTACAGGCTTCGCTAAGGAGGATCCAGGTTTTAGTGAAATCGACTTGTTGTGGAGCTACGCGAATAGAGATCAACAAATTTTTGTCTCCCGAAACACGCATTCTGGCGGTATTGGTTTGATTGAAGAGGAACTTTTTGATATTGTAGAAGATACCCCTGATCGTCAGGTTTGGCGCGAAGTGTCGGAATCATTTGATTTTGGAACTCAGGATACCTTGACAGCCATTACCTCCTGGATACTGGAACGGCGATAATATGCTACAAGGACCGCGCAAAATCCACCGCCCCGCCTACGGCAGCTTCAGTCGCAACGAATGGGCCATTATCGGCGCCCCCAGCGATCTGATCCAACAGCTGGCCTACGGCCTCAGCGCCAGCCTCAGCGAGCATTACCGCCTGGGCTATGTCGATGCCGACCCCCAATCCCCCCAAACCGCCCTGGCCTACGGCAGCACCCTGGAATACACCGATAAAGCAACCTTCCATCGCCTCGACTTCAAAGCCCCCCTCAACCGCTTTCAGCTCCGCCCCCTCTTCAATGATCAGGACGCCGTGCTGGTCAACGGCAATCACTTCCGAGCCAAAAAGCAAATCGTCATCATCGATCCGCGCGGGGAGGCTTCGCTGCGTAAAAGGTTGGATCACCTCACCGATGTTAGCCTCTTTCTGCTCACTGAGGAGATGACTGGCCCTTACGCTTTCCTCAAAAAATCGCTGCCCCATTGGGCGGATATTCCGACGATGGCTATTGAAGAGTTACCGCTGATTGCGGAGTTGCTGGGGCAGCATCTCAAGGCGGCGCAGCCGCCGCTCTCCGGCCTGGTCCTCGCCGGCGGCTACAGTCAGCGCATGGGCCGCGACAAGGGCCTGATCGACTACCACGGCCGGCCGCAGCGCGAGTATATGCAGGACCAGCTGGCTTCCTTCTGCGTCGATACCTGGCTCTCCTGCCGCCCCGAGCAGCAAGCCAAACTGAGTGCCTTTAAGACCATTCCCGATACCTTCATCGGCCTGGGCCCCTTCGGAGCCCTCCTTTCGGCCTTCCGCGAGCGTCCCGACCACGCCTGGCTGGTTACCGCCGTCGATTTGCCGCTGCTGGACGAAGCTACGCTCCAACAGCTCACCGAAGGCCGCAATCCCTCCAAGGTCGCTACGGCCTTCCGCAACCCCGCTACCGATTCCCCCGATCCGCTGCTGACCATCTGGGAGCCGCGCAGCTATCCGGTGCTCCTCCAATTCCTCGCACAGGGCTACGCCTCCCCCCGCAAGGTGCTCCTCAACTCGCCCATCGAACGCCTGGAGCCCCGGCATCCCCAGGCTTTGACCAATGTGAACAGCCCGGAGGAGTATGCCCGGATCATAGCGCAGTTGCAGGGGGGAAAGCATCGGTCTAGATAATTGGTATAGAGCTTGACTTTCTATATCTTGTTCCATCAAGTATACCGTTGTAGTATGATCCCACAGCTCAAAAAATACCTCTTCGAATCGGTCAGCAATTCTTCGCTGGTGGTTTTTCGTGTAGCCGTAGGATTAATCATGTGCTGGGAGGTCAGCCGCTATTTTCGCTATGATTGGATTGAGCGGTACTGGATGGAGCCGGACTTCTTTTTTACCTATGATGGCTTTCACTGGCTGTCTCCCTGGTCGGGCGATGGAATGTACTTCCATTTCGTTGCGCTGGGTATTTTAGCCTTTTGTATTGCCATAGGCTTATTGTATCGTTTGAGTACAGTGCTGTTCTTTTTGGGCTTTACTTACATCTTTTTGCTGGATAAGACCAACTACCTCAATCACTTTTACCTCATCAGTTTGGTCAGTTTTCTCTTGATTTTCATTGATGCCCATCGTCGCTGGTCGGTCGATGCGTGGCTGTGGCCGGAGTGGGCGAGCGCCCGCGCGCCACGTTGGATGGTGACGCTTTTGCAGTTTCAGATTGGTGTAGCCTACTTTTTCGGCGGCGTCGCCAAGATCAACCACGATTGGTTGCGGGGGGAGCCGATGCGCTCCTGGTTGGCGCAGTCTACAGATTTTCCCTTAGTTGGCTCCTTATTTACCCACTCCTGGGCCCCTTATTTCTTCTCCTACAGTGGCCTGCTGCTCGACTTGCTGATTGTCCCACTGCTCTTGTGGCGCAGGACTCGTCTGCTGGCCTACGGCTTCATTGTCCTATTTCACCTGACCAATGCCCGACTGTTCAGTATTGGTATTTTCCCCTGGATGATGATTTTTGTCACCACCATTTATTTCGATCCCGACTGGTTCGAGAAGCTTTTAGCGCGGATGGGAATCAAAGGAGCTGTCCAAAAAGTACAGGCTGAGACCTATTCTTATTTTTTGAAAAATAGAAACGCGATCGTCTACAGTTTGCTACTCTTCGCCAGCGTCCAATTCCTCCTGCCTTTTCGACATTTATTGTATCCCAGTAATGTACATTGGACAGAGGAGGGACATCGTTTTGCCTGGCATATGAAGTTGCGGAACAAGGATGCCATTGCTCAATTCAAAGTGATCAACCAAGAAACGCAGAAAGAAAAAGAGATCGAATTGCATAAAGTACTCAGTCAGCGGCAGCAACGCAAGATGTCGACCCGCCCCGATATGATTCTTCAATTTGCGCATTACATAGGGCAACAATTTCAGCAAAATGGCTTTGAAGATGTTGCCGTCTACGCTAGGGTCAAGGCCAGTCTCAATGGCCGAAGGCCCCAGGAGATGATTCGCAGCGATGTCGATTTGATGCAAATTGATAAACGGCATGACATCTATGATTGGGTGCTGCCATTGACAGAACCGCTACACGCTGAGGAATGAATTTCGATGCCTTCTTTTTCAGATGCTCCTGGCTGCTGTTGTTGCTATTCACCGCTTGCGGTAGCCCTCGTTCACTGCAAAATACTTCTCCTGCTTTCTCATTAAGCGAAAAGCAAAACCTCGAACTCTTCGATCAACTCTATCAACAAACGCTAGAGCGGCAGTCTCAATCTCCCCTCAAAAATCAGCGTCTGCAATTGGACCTCTCTCGGGATTTATTCGCTACGCGTCCCTACTTCAAAAAGGCCCGGAAGCCCGCGGAGTTGTTTTATGCGGTCCGACGATTCAGTTGTGCGCGTAGGGACCAACATCTCTTTGTCAAGCCCTTAAAGGAGGGCCTGTCTATGGAGGAGCTGGCACGCCACAGCCGCTACGATGCAGATCAGAATCATACGCCCATAAGAGTGGCTATTGATTATCGGCAGCCCGGAAAATACTTCGCCTTTGTTTCTTCGATCGCTCTGAATTACCTCAGCTCCACCCCGCTAAAAGCTGGAGATCGGATTGTTGCGGTCAATGGTCAGCCCTTTGATCGCTACGCCGCCCAGCTCGATCCTTTTCTCAACTATTCAACGGAGTTGGGGCGCTGGGAAATGTTGGCGGCCTTATTGCCAGGGCGAACGGTCTTTTTACCGCCGGCTTTTTATCGGAAGGAATTGGAGTTAGAATTGGAAAATACTGAGGGCCTGCGCTACAGCGTTCAGCTGCCTTACGGTAAATCACAAGATTGGCAGTGGCCAGCATCAGTGCCTTATTCTGGGTTTAGTCGGATGCGGCAATTTAAAAGCTTTGACCTCTACATGGCCGATGATGAGGGGCCGGTATTATTGCTGTCTTGGAAAAATTTTGGAAAAACCCTGCGATCAGATATTGATGAGTTGATGGAGTGGGTGGTGGAGCGGGAGCGATTGGAGAATGATTTGATCATTGATGCGACGGGCAGTAGGGGAGGACAGCACGGGGTTTATGCTTTGCAACACTTCAGCAGCCAGCCTTTTCGGATCACCTTTGGAGATTTGAAGATCAGTACGATTACTCCGGCCTTTATCAAAAAGAAAACCAGCACAACGGCCAATGTTCCTCTGCAGCGTTGGCTGGGGGAGGAGCTGCCCAGCTATATGGAACAGGGCTTGGCTTACAGCCCGGCGGTGCCTTTTAAATGGCAATACTTACCCGGCACGGACGGACGGCTGGCATTGGCGGAGCCACATTTTCGGGGTCAATTATTGGTGATATTGGGGCCTCGCGGGGGGTCGCAGCTGGATCAGTTTGCCGCTATAGTTAAAGATAACCAGCTGGGGACACTCATCGGGATGCCCGCTGGTGGGTACAGCAATACCTGGGAATGGGAGGAAACCATTACTTATCCCAGAACGGAGCGCCGCCTCTTTCGATTCAACTGGTCCATCGGAAATACCTACCGCCCCAACGGCGAGGTACTGGAAGGCAATCCCGCCGAAATGGACGGCTATCTGCCCTTGAGCAGCGACAATTTTCAGCACTATCCTCAACTGTTACTAGAACGGGCATTAGCCGAGTTGAATAACTAAAAAAACGGACTCCCAGTTACCCGGAAGCCCGTCCCCTTATTTAGACATAAAACTTATTCTTAGGATTTGACAAGCGTCAAAACAGTTACAGTTTTGTTACTACAAACAGCTTAGTTAAGCGCTTGCGTTTGTCAATTTTCACCGTTACGGAATACATGCCTGCTTGCAGTTGGCTGACATCAAAGATTTCAGTTTGCTGCTTCAGTTCGTCCAGCTTACGCTCGTACATCAGCTGTCCAAGGCTGTTGTAAATCTGGATATGTGCGGGCATGCCCTGGTAGGCTTTGAGGCCAACGAAGAGCTGATCGGTCGCTGGATTCGGGAAGAGGGTGAATTCCTCTAAATCCAGATCGAAGCGTACGGCGGCTTTGGCCGGAAGGACCTCAGTGGTTCCATCCGAATGTACCTTGACCAAACGGTAGTAATTCATACCGACTACAGGATCAGTATCAACAGTAGTATACCTTCTGGGGCTAAAGCCACTGTATTTGCTGTTCACTTCTTCCAGTACTTCGTAATCGATGCCATTGCTTGATCTTTCGACGATGAAATAATCGTTCTTGAACTCACTGCTAGTGACCCAATCTAGATCGATGGCGCGGCCGCCGTTGCGAGCGTCAAATTCGAAGATGGTATTGGCAGAAGACCAAGTTAGCGAGCAGCAGCCTTTGACTTGGATGTCATCGACATCCCAGGCTTTCAGTGATCCACTGCTACCACTTGGGCGGTAGGCCAGCAGTTCGAAGGTGAAGGTGGTGGTGCTGGAGATTTCGAAGTCCGGATCATTACCAAAGTTGAAGGTCTCTTGTGACCAGTTGGAAGAGGTATTGATGCCGGTCTGCTTGAAGATTTGATGTCCATTCTTCAATACACGGATACCGTATTTTTTCGGGAAATTATTATTACACGAATTGCCACTCAGGTGGCTGAAGGTCGAAGAGGCTCTTTCGAAGAAGCGCAATTCGGTGATCTTACCCAATTGACCAGGATTGACAGTAACTGTAAATCGGATGGCTTTATCGTTGTCGTTGCTGAAGTTGTGCGAAGTAGAGTAAGGTACACAAACACCAGCCCTACTGCCGTTGGCCCCAGCTACACAAGAGTGCTCGTTGCGGCGGGTAGACAGGTTGCTAGCGGTGACGTTGACGCAGCCTCCACGGTTGGGGAAGCTCGGCGTGAATTCGCTGAAATCGCGGTTAGAGCCATCGCTAGAGAAAGAGCGGCAAGCGTCGATGTCGTATCTGACCAGGGTCTTCGCTACACAGTTATTATCCGGAGTGTCGCAGGCATCGCCGAGGCCATCGCCATCGGTATCGGCCTGATTCGGATTAGGCGTATTGGGGCAGTTATCGACATTGTTACAAACGCCGTCGCCATCGTTGTCGGGGCAGCCACCCGGTGGAACAGTGACGGTTTCTTTGACCTCACAGATGGGGACCCAACCGGCAGTGTAGAATTTTACAAATACGCGATAAGTCCCGGCGGGTAGATTGATCATCTCGGTCGAGTTGCAATTACCACCGCACTGGAATTCAGTTCCCCAATTGGCGTTGAAGATATGTACCGCCGAGATCGGCGCACCGTCCAGTCCGCTGATGGTGATCTTGCCCGGAGAGACGCTGATATTGATTGCCGAACAATCACTGCTTGGGGTATCACAAGCATCACCAATACCATCGCCGTCGCTGTCGGCCTGACCAGGATTAGGCTTGTTGGGACAGTTGTCTTGGTTGTTACAAACCCCGTCGCCATCGCTATCGCCCCCTTGACCGGCACAAGGATCGACAGGCGTTCCGGCGCAGGTGCAGCCATCAGCCTGAATGACATCGTAGGCGGTGTTGGGATTGCCATCGTTGCAAGGCGTGCCCGGGGTGGTTGGAATGTTGGGATTGTAATCGTTGCAATCCTGCGCAGCACAAACGCCATCGCCATCGTTGTCGGGGCAGCCGCCGCCGGGTGGAACGATGACCGTCTCTTTGACCTCACAAATCGGCGTCCAGTTGGCCGTATAATATTTTACAAAAACCCTATACGTACCGGCAGGCAGATCAATCATTTCAGTGGCACTACAGTTGCCTCCACACTGGAACTCGGTTCCCCAGTTGGCGTTGAAGATATGCACAGCGGTGATGGGCGCACCATCCAAGCCGCTGATCGTGATCTTGCCCGGAGTCACTGTAATCCTGATATTTGCGCAATCGCTACTCGGAGTATCACAGGCATCTCCGATACCATCACCATCGCTATCGGCCTGATTAGGATTAGGCTTGTTGGGACAGTTATCTTGATTGTTACAAACCCCGTCGCCGTCGCTATCGCCGCCTTGACCCGCGCAAGGATCAATGGGGGTTCCGGCGCAGGTGCAGCCGTCGGCCTGAATGACATCGTAGTTGGTGTTGGGATTGCCATCGTTGCAAGGCGTGCCCGGGGTGGTCGGAATGTTGGGATTGTAATCGTTGCAATCTTGGTCGGCACAAACGCCATCGCCATCGTTGTCCGGACAGCCGCCCGGTGGAACAGTAACAATCTTTTTGACCTCACAAATGAGCGTCCAATTGGCCGTAAAGTATTTGACAAAAACATGGTAATTGCCCGGAGAGAGGTTCACCATCTCGGTCGGACTACAATTGCTGCCACACTGGAATTCGGTTCCCCAGTTGGAGTTGAAAATGTGTACGCTACTAATCGGTGCACCGTCCAATCCAGAGATAGTGACTTTGCCCGGAGTCACTATAACACGGATATTCGAACAATCGGCAGTAGGCGTGTCGCAGACATCGCCGATGCCGTCGCCGTCGCTATCGGCCTGGTTCGGGTTGGGGTTGTTAGGGCAATTGTCCTGATTATCACAGACGCCATCGCCGTCGCTATCCCCCCCTTGACCAGCGCAAGGATCGGGAGCACCACAGCAGCCTAATGCCTGAATTTCGTCAATGTCCCAAACCGAAGTCGACGCCCCGTTGCCTGTGCGGCAATAAGCCCGGAGTTCGAATTTGAAGGTCGTTGTTGAGCTGACAGTAAAGTCTTGATCATTAGAAAAATCAAAGGATTGCAGCTCCCAATCTCGGGCCGTTGGAATATCGATTTGTTTAAAGATTTGCTGGCCATTTTTGGTAACCCTTATCCCGTATTTTGTGGGGAAATTATTTCGACCGCTGCCACCGCTGGAATACACATAAGTAACGGGGGCTTTTTCAAAAAAGTTAATACCAGAAAGCGTTGCCGTTCCTCCGTTTTTAGGGCGTAGGGTGACCTCGAAACGCAGGGCAAATTGATCATCATCAACAAAGCTACAGTTAGAGCGGGTGCCTACACAAAGGCCGTCACGACTAACACCGGGGGTGCAAGAGTGATCGCCATCTTCTCGGAAAACCTTTGAGGCTGAAACACTACCTCCACAATCGGAAGGAGTAGAAACGGCGGCGGTAAATTCATTATAGCTCGATCCTGGATGGCAAGCATCCAAGGACCACCTCGCTAGTGCATTGCCGCAGCTGGTTTGGCCATTTCCACAGTCTAATACCGTAATGGTAACGCAGTTACTGGCAATCCAAGGGTTGGTGACGAGTGGGCCATTGCCTAGCCCTCCATTACCACCATCATCGTCATCGTCATCGAAGGTCCAGTAATTGCTGCCGTCGTCATCGTCATCATCATTACCGATGCTGGACGTGCACACTCTTCTGGCCAGACGGATGAAAAACGTCGTTTGCGTTAGCGTTCCTGGATCGTAGGAGGAACCGTTAGCGCCGGGGATAGCCCGCCAAAGTTCACTGGGGTGGGGGCATCCAGAGGTAGAGGACAGCCAGAGGTACTGAATATCAGAACGAAAACCATTGGAACCATCGTCATCGTCGTCGTCAAAAGTCCAGTAATTGCTGCCATCATCATCATCGTCATCTCCACCGATACCACCACTACTGGCTCCACCACCGCTGGCCTTAGCCGTCGATACAATTTTGACGGGATTGAAAGGGCCACAGTTGGGAACATTAGGAGAGGCAATAGAACCCGGGTGGGTCACATTCAGACAGGCACTCAGTCCGTTGTTGTTGCCATCATCATCATCATCGTCGAAGGTGAATATCGATGACCGCTTTTCCGACGGTGGTGGAGCATCCGTGGATAAGCTTCCCCGATTATCGGCCATCAGAAAAGGAGAATAGCCGATTAGGAAATAAATAAGGAAATAGGAGAACTTTCTCATGTTGACAAGTTTAGATTATAAATGTTTAGTATAAATTGTCTAGCCCTTGCCTCAGGTATAGTACCAGGGAGAGCGTTAAGCGCGTAATTGGGAAGTAAAGGGTACACAGAAGCCCTAAGCATTCGACTACCGAATCCTTAAGACATTATATGTAGTAATCATTGATTTAAGAGTAGACGTATCGACCAACTTTAGTCAATACCAGTAACTGGGACTTTAGTAAGAATTGTTCTTAGGGTACGAGTTTCAATTTAAAACAGTTTCTAGGCTATGAGTTTTGCTGTAAAATAGTAAAAAAGCTGAAATACAAAGTTATTATGCCAATTAAATTGGTGTAAATTATAGAATAATAAGGGAATCCCTTAGTTAGGGGAGGGGAATGGTGGGGCTAAGGATGGGCGGCGACCCAAACCGCGCCGTCTTCGAAAAATTCTTTCTTCCAGATCGGAACCGTCTCCTTCAAGGTATCAATGGCGTACTGGCAGGCCTCAAAGGCCGCCTTCCGGTGGGGCGTCGCCACCGCAATGGCTACGGCGATCTCGCCAATGCCCAGGGTGCCAACGCGGTGGTGTACAGCGACCTTATGCGCCGACCAGCGCTCCACGATCTGCTCGGCGATCTTCCGCATTTCCTGAATGGCCATCGGCCCGTAGGCTTCAAACTCCAAACGAATCACCTGTTTGCCGGCGGTCTGGTTGCGCACCGTACCGATGAATACTGCCGTACCGCCGCTGCCCGGGTCATTGACAAAGTCAATGCAAGCCTGCGTATCCAGCGGCTGCTCCAATAGTTGTATATCGATGCTTTTCATAGTCATAAAATCAACCTCCACTAACCGGAGGAATAAGGGCCACTTCGTCTTGCTGTTGGAGCGGCAACTGATCGTCGGCGTAGGCGCTATTGACGGCGATGGCCAGCGCGCGCAGGTCCTCGAAGGCGGGATATTTTTCCAACAGCAACTGCTTGAGCTGAGCTACCGTAGCCGCCTCCGGCAATTGCAGCTGTAGCTGGTTGCTACCCAGGATGTCCTTGGCAATTCCGAACGCCAAAATATTAATTTCCATAGGGTGCAAGATAGGGAGAATTGCCTAATTCTGATCACTCGATGTCCAGTAATGCTGCGACCTGCTCCATTCCTCCGATCTCATGGGCTGGCGGCGGCGGCAACACCTCCGAGGAGCGGCCAGCGCGGTTGACCCAGCAGGTCCTGAAGCCATACTGGCCCGCTCCTGCGATGTCCCACTGGTTGGAAGAGAAAAACAGCAGGTGCTCCGTTGGGCAGTCGAAATGGTCGGTCGCCAGTTGGTAGACCTGGGGGTGGGGTTTGTAGATACGGACGCTATCGGCGGAGAGGCAGTGGCCAATTAGGGGCGCCAAGCCCGCATGGCGAAGGCCGGCTTCCAGCATCTCCAGGGTGCCGTTGGAGAGGATGGCGGTGGGAATGCCGACGCGCTGCAGCTGTTCCAGCATGGGGCGGACATCGGGGAAGCTGCTGGCTTGCCGGTAGAGAGGCATTAGGAGTTCAAAGAGGCGGGGGTTGCTCAGCCCCAGGCGGTTCATACCGAATTGGAGGGCCTCTTCGGTCACTTTATCAAAGGGGCGGTAGGCCTGCATGAGGCTGCGCAGCCAGGTATATTCCAGCTGTTTTTGCCGCCAGATGTCGAGCAGGGCCTCGCCCTGGCCTTCGGCGGCGGCGGCGATTTGTTCGAGGGGGATGGTGAGTTGGAATAGGGTGCCGAAGGCATCGAAGATACAGGCTTGGGGGCGCGGGTTCATAGAGAATGTGTAATTTTGTACAGCGGGGCTGTTGGAGTGAAGAAGGAAGCAGGAAATTAAGCAAAAGGGACAGCTCCACAAAATACAATTGATGATGGTGTCTGCAATCTTACTCGCGGCCGGGGAATCTCGTCGGATGGGGGAGGCCAATAAGCTGTTGTTGCCCTTTCGGGGAGCGCCGTTGATCCATTCGGTGGCCCGGGCGATTGAGGACTGTGGGGTAGGGGAATGGATTGCGGTGACGGGGCACGAGGCGGGAGCGGTGGCGGCGGCTCTGCAAGATTTTGATTTCAAGCTAGTCAACAACGTGCGCTACTCGACGGGGATGACCAGTAGTATTCAGGTGGGGGTGGCGGCGGCCTCTGCGCAGGCGAAGGGCTATATGATCTGTCTTTCTGACCTCCCGTACCTTACGGCCGAAGTCTTGGACCAATTGCTCAGGGCCTTCGAAGCCGGCTGGGAAAAGGACCCGAGGCTGATCGTCATTCCTACGCATCAGGGCCGCCGAGGGCATCCGCTTATTTTTTCCAAACATTACAAAAAGGCTCTGCTTGAGCATCGCAATAAAGAAGGTTGTAAAGGAGTTGTTGTAAGACATCCTTCCCACCATGTATTGGTGGAGGTCAACAGCGATGGCATCCTCAAAGATGTTGATCGACCAGACGAATACGAGGATTTATTGAGGAAAGATTAAAAATAGAAGGAAAGGGAAAAAATATTCTAGTGATATGTTGATTTTTAGTTATATTATACGTAAATAGCATACTGTTAGAAGAAATAAAATCTTTACAAGGATGGCAACTCTTCGGATCGCAGCCCTAACCAGATTTGACGAAGCTATGATTAACCCTTGAGCCAGCCCAACTCCCCCGTAAGGATTTCTAGACCACCATACATATAGGAGATAGTAACTAGCTTAACGACGTATTCCATTGAAATAGTAAATAGCGTTCACGCGTTATGTACTTATACTATTGGAACATCTTTATTGATCATCTAAAACTGAGTAGATACAGTTTTTAGTAAATCATTGAATGATAGTATCGTATGAAAGTAAGTTTAGCTAATTTGACTGTACTACTAGTGCTACTCGTCAACGTTGCAACTGCGCAATGTACCCGGTTATTAAAACAAACTATGGTCAAATATCCACTACAAGTGACGGTATTAAACACGGAATCAGAAGTATTATCTGATGCTGTTGTCTCCGTTAGACAAGGAGAGGAGCCTGCAAAGCCCCTGGCTTATGATGCTGCTCAATCTGTGTTTTACCCTACCACACCAGTACCACTTGGATATTACACGGTGTATATTTCCTGCGAGGGGTATCTCCCGCAAGCTATGGAGGTGCAAGGAGGCGAAGAGGCTATACAGTTGAAGCTGACCTTGCTTGCTGAAGAGGCTCCATCGCTTTCCGAGGAAGAGGAAGCTGCTAAATTGTACGCCTCCTCCTCAATCATTGGCATTTTACCTAAGGCTATTGTTGCTAATGACCGCCAAAAGCAAATGGAATACAACCGTTTGCTCACCACTTTAAAGCTGGAACCCAGCGTAGAAAGCAAGCACCAAGAAGTCCAACCACTACTGATTGAAGAGGAAGAATTCTACACACCCTCTGCCATTATTCATCAATATAAAAAGGCAGATGGAACAGACTTCGAAGAAATCAATAGTTCCGTTTTGGAGCAGCTGAGAAAACACGAGTTGATCGCCGCCGCAGGTCCTCTATTGAATGGGGCAGAAATACTGGGCCATCAACTTCTAGTCAATTTTACCAACTCCACTCAAGATAAAGCCCTTGCATTACTAGCCAAGCATCACCTTAGGTTGGTTGGCGGGACTGCACAGCAGTATTACATTGCTGAGGCGACTTCCCAAATGGGTCGGGCTTTATTAGACATTAGAACCGAATTAATCGCATCAGGTTACTTTACAATGGTAGAACTGAATGTAGAGGGAACTACTCAGTACTACGAAGAAAAATAGTATTACAGCTTTAGCAACAGGCTAAAATTTAAAAAATAAGGTACTGCTACTGACTTATTGACCGTCGGTAGCCTGATATTTTATTGCTCGTTTTGAAATAACTTTTAAACCCAAGGTAATGGCAGATATTAAAAATCTGAAGCTCAATCTCAATATTGTAGACTACAACTTCCGTCTTGTCGAAAACGCTCAAATTGAACTGGAAGAGCTTGAACGATTGGAATCTATTGTCGAAGAAACAAAAGTGGCCTATTCCGCTCCATTCGAGCGGACCTATGATGAGTTGAAAGACCAGCTGCTGCCGGACGGCAAGTACCGAATTAGGGTAAGCGCAGCGGGGCTAGAAACGCAGGAACGGATTATCACGATCCACAATCGGAAGGTTAAAGAGCGTTTTGTTCTTGGAGAGGAAGGCATGAAGTACTACCATGTGAATAATATGCGGATGCCAGTAGCAGAGGATAACAACACGCTTGTGATAAGATTGATCAATGGCGTTAGTGAGGAGGAGGAGCGCAAATTGATGGCCAGTCTTGAGAAACGGTTTAAGATTGAAACCAGTCAATTGGATGAAGATCAAGAGGATCAAGGCTTTCGTCTGCTCCATTTGCCAGAAAAATTTACGGCTAAAAAGCGAGAAACGCTGCTCAAAAAACTGTACAAGGATAAGAAAATTGCTGATCACGGAATCGTTCTGCATCGGAATGAGGAGGAAGGCGGAATTGAATTTGTCAATAATGAAATCCTCGTAGGTTTCCAGCCCGGAGCGCCTATTGCTGCGGTGAGTCAACTGCTAGAAGAGATCGATGCAGAGATCGTGAGTACTTCTTTTAATGAAAACAACCTGTACCTGCTGCGTTTCCCGCTTGATATTGGCTACAACATCCTTGACTTTTGTAATAAATTAGATGATCACGAACTAGTGGCGTTTGCTCATCCTAATAGCGGGGGGAATTGCCAGTATTATCAGGTCAATCCAACGGATTATCTGGTGCCGGAGCAGTGGCACCTCAACCTGGTTAATCTGCCTCAAGCCTGGAATGCCCTGGAAGCAGGCAATGATCCTGGGGTGAGCCAGGGCGATCCGAATGACATTTCGTTTGGCAGTGCTAAAATTGCTATCTGCGTTATTGACTCCGGCTTGCATTCGATAACTATTGGAGGCAACACTTTTTCAAAGCATCCGGACCTGGCGGGTACGGTTACCGATGGACAGACGAAGATGATTGGTTGGTATGACTTTAATAATATGGTCGCCAACAATGACAATCCTCGCAGTGGTCATGGTATGGGCTGTGCAGGAGCCTCATCAGCCAATGGCAATAATGTGCCCAACAATGGCGCCGTCACCTACGGATTGACAGGAGCCGCCCCCAATACACGTACCATTGGGGTGATGAATGGTAGCACTGCAGTGGCTTATGAGAATGCTTTTCGTTGGTCTGCGGGCTTCCGACTTTTACTCCCTGCAACGACGCCGCTGCCCCCGGCACAGAGCGCCGATATAATCAGTAATAGCTGGGGAAACAGCAGTGCTGCTATTCAAGCGGCCTGCATTCGAGCCTTCAATTTCCTAACGACCTTCGGACGGGGAGGTAGAGGAACGTTGATCCTTTTTGCGGCCGGGAATGCCCAAGCTCCAGCCGCCGTTACACTCGTTAATCCACTAGCTGCTGATCCTCGTACTTTATGCATCGGTGCATCTTCATTGATGAATGATGGAATCACCGAGCGCTTTTCAGATTTCACCTGCTTTGGTGACGAAGTGGATGTTGTTGCACCTTCGCACGATCAATACGCAGTCGGTAATTTTCGGCAAACTACCCACCAACCTCCCGCCAATTACGGAGCACTGAGCATGTCAGAACATCGAGGAGGGAACATCAATAATTCTAGTATATCGTTTTCTCGCCTGAGCGTCACCTCGGTTGCTGCTTCTCCAACGGTGACTATGAGGAGTGTTTATACTTTTCAAAATGGCCAAACAGTTATCTTCACCCGTCCGGGAAATCCAGGCCATCGGGCCAGAACTATCGCCGCCGGAGGGGTCAATGTAGCTACCAGACAGTTGACCTTTACCGCCAATATGGGCGCGCCTAACTTAGCATCAGGCTTTACCGTTATGCCCCTCAGTCGGCCGACCACCCTGGCTGCCAATGCCCTAGCCGGGGCCACCCAGCTCAGCCTGGTCAGCACGGTGGGATATGCACCTGGGCATGAGGTACTGATCGGTACGCCTGGTACAGCAGCTAGTGAGATACATCGGATCGTGAGTGTGAATAGTTTAACCAACACCATCACCATCAATGCTGGCTTGGCGGGGCCCCACAATGCCATACCAGCGCCTGCTGCTCCCGTAAATATTGTTGATGAATTAAAGAGAATCGATAAGGCCAATATGCCCGGTGGCGTGGGTCAAATGAGTACCACTCTGCAACAGGGTACAGCGGCTGGAACGCTGCAAATCCAAGTCAATGATGCCAACGGCTTTGTGAATGGGCAGCAGATTTTATTCCGTAATCCTGGTGATCCTAACCATCGGGTGCGGACAATCGCCACCGTTGATAGTGCTCAGTTTATTACCCTACAAACCGCTGTCGGAGCTGCATTTGGCGCAGGAACAGTGATTCAGGGGATTACCAATCTCACCTTTGTACCAACCCTGACCCTCAACGCCAATCCTCCTGGTGGTGGAGTACCCAATAGTGTACTGCGGGTGTCGACCACTGTTGGCTTTGTCATGGGGCAGAATGTACTGATTGGAACGCCGGGGACGGCTGGTAGCGAAATTCGTCAGATCAATAATGTAAACCCTGCCACCAACGAAATCACCGTCGTCCCCGCTATTGCCAATGCGCATACGGTTGCTCCTGTCACTACCATTCATGTTGTCGGCGGTGCTATACAAACGACTCTGGCAGCAGCTTCTCTTGCCGGAACCAACAACATTACTGTAGCGAGTACTGCTGGCTTTCAAGTAGGGCAAGCAGTAATCATCGGTACGGTAGGGGGAGGAACAGGCAACCCCGCCATTGCCGATCCGCAACGGTGCGACAAGCTGGTGATCGCCCATATCCCCAATGGCAATACTCTGGTGTTGGCCACCTTCAAGGGAGCGGCGACCGTCTACCCACATGCGATGGGGGTAGCAGTAGTAGGTGGAGCAGCCAATTTCAGAACAACGATGGGAGGGACCTCTTTTGCAACACCACTAGTGGCGGGGATCACAGGGCTGGTCTTATCTGCCAACCCTCACCTCACCTGGATTGAAGTTAGAAGTATTCTTCGTTCGACAGCTAATCAATTGGACCTGACTTTTCCGGGCTTACCCTACGCAGGGAATGCTGGACTTGGTCGCCTGGCCATTGTCGTGAATGCTGCTGCGGGGCGGAATGCTAATGTTGGGATTTGGGAAGATATTAATGGGGTTGATACCCGACTACCCGGCGGGGCCGGCCCGAATGGGGCGGCTGGTGCTCCGGTACATAACGAATTTTATGGCTATGGTCGGATCAACGCTCAAGCCGCGGTACAAGCCGCTTTCAACTATGATCATGATCAGCGGGATTTGATGATCCGCAATCATTTGCAGGATGATGGTAAGGTAGAAACCGATGTTGCCACGCTTCAAATCAAGAGCCCTGATATATGGATTCGGAATACGGCGCCCGGCGCAGATGCTGATCCCAGCTACGGTAGCCCAACTGATCCTTTTACCCCCGGAGGATTCAACCAGGACGGACCGCATCAAAAGCCCGTTAGAGACGGCAACCGCTGGATTTACGCCCGAGTGAGCAATAGAGGAAATACGCTGCGGAGTCTGGACGCCTGGGTACGGTTCTACGTTGCTGTAACTTCTGGAGATGAAGATTTTATCTATCCACAACAATGGGCCGAAGCCCTCCCCATCGGAAACATTACCAATACCAGTCATCTCTATTTTATCGGCAGTGTGCCTATATTTGGTACCGCTGCCGGAGCCACGGTCGCTGCCGTACAGCCTCCAGGTATACCTGCGCTGCCGCTAACCCCAGGCACCAATAATCATCGTTTCATTGGTCCGGGTGCTTTTTATACGGCACAGATGCAGTGGAATCGGGCCAATATCCCCACTTTGCCTTTTCCTCATCCTGCGGTTCGGCTAGTGCAGCCAACAGTAGCGGGAGATATGACAATCAATGTGTCCAACACACACGGATTTTTTGCTGGGCAGGTGGTCTTATTCGGCGTGCCCGGCTCGGCTAATCACCGTCAGCGGACGGTTCAGAGCAAAACGGACTTCACCCTTACCTTTACGGCCTCCGTAGGTGCTGCCTTTGCCGTACCCGTACCACCTGCGGCTCCTCAGGAAATCATCGGCCTCTCAGCCACCCAAGTCAACATCGCCACCGCGGCAGTCGCCGCCGCTACGACCATAGAAGTGGCAACCTCATACGGCTTCATCAACGACCGCTACATCCTTATCGGAGCAGCGGGCAGCGCCAATAGCGAACTCTGTCGCATCGTTTCCATCAGCCGCCCCGCCGCGGGCAATCACGTCTTGACCATCACCCCGGCGCTCTCCAATGGCCACGGGGCGGGTCAGCCGATCACGCAGCTGCAAGGGAAGGTAGAGATCTACCTACTGGCCGAGGTATCGCCCCACGATGGCCTACTCGCTGGTGATCGTCCGGCGAATAATAATAACATCAGCTATCGCAAAATATCGCTGGTGCCGGAGGTTTTGTTTTTGGACAGCACCGGAGCTAGCCCGCTGCCGAAGAAAATTCAAGTCAATACCAACGGTAATAATGTAAATGTTCCTTTCCGTCTTCAGGTGCGCGATTCTGAGAATTTTAATGTCGAGGATGTTTTTATTGAAGTTATTCGGCAGCAAGCCAATCCTGCGAACAATGAAGTGGTGACTTTCAAATATTATCCTGCGGCCGGAGGCAACCCTGCGGCTTGGAAACTCGACGATGCCGTGCAGACCTGGTTGGTACTGAATGCTCCCGTCGATGAAGCGGCGGTAGCTGTCCTGACGGGGGCCAATGATGATGTACGCTTCAACGGAGATTTTGATATTACCAATGCCCACACGGGTATTCAAATCAACGTGACGGTCAAAGGGACTTACAGCCCCAGCGGTGCTGCCGTTCCGTTCAGCCATACCGAAACCTGCGATATTACGGTCTTTACGGTCGCTAACCTTCCTGGTGGCGGTGCAGCCGCTATCCAGAATGGTACGGGCACTCAGGTCCTGGCGGGTACTCAGCGGATGCACGTATTTGCCGATATGGCCAACCTGGAGCAAACGCAGGCCCAAGCCTATGGCATTGTCAACAGCGAGCGCTTCCGCTTGACTAGTAACTTTACAACGGCAAGCAATCCAGGGGTGAACGTTCGGGCATTTGCCGTCTTGGACAGCCTGGTATTTATGCAACGCAATCTAACGGATAACACTATTAATCTTGTCCTCCGTCCGATTCGGCAGGCCCAGATTGGCTTTACAAGAGTCAAATATTTTATTTACCGAGGGCTACAAGAAGCCGATTTTGTCAGCGCCGGTAATCCACTAGAGGCTCGGGCTTCGACCGGGTCCCCTGTCGGTGATTTTCTAGATTCGCTGCATGCCGTTCAGGCTATTCGTGCTCCGGGAGTCAATCTGCCTTTGACGGCTTTAGGTTGGGACCCTGCCAATCAGCCCGCCAATGATTTACTGGATCATTATTTTTACAATTCCAATCCAGCGGTACAGCTACCCGTAGTGAAAAAAGGAATGACCTTGGGTAAATTCAATAATCCGACTGCGGCAGATGAATTTGGATTTGAGATTATTCTCGCAGAAAATTATTATCCCTTAAGTCTCTCCAATATCAGAGCCAAGGAATTTATCCTCGATGTATCTGCCATTACCAATGCAGATGAAAAACGCTGGAAGCGGGAAGACATCCTTAACTACGTTGATCCGGCGGCCTATTTTGGTATGCATTTCTATACCAACGTAGAAATTCCCGACCCGGCAAATGTTGACCCCAATGTCATTCAAACTCTGAGAAGAAGTGGAACGAACATTTACACTGATATTGTCAGTAAGTTCTTTACGAAGAATACCCTTTATGTGGATATTCGCAACGAGAGTGGGTATTCCTACAATTATTACGATAATTATACCGTCAATACAGCCGGAGTAAACAATGGCACCTCGCTCAAAACCGGCGTTATTCCTCCTGCTACCACGGCCCTGACTTCGAGAAAATACAATACGCAGAATTGGCCGATCATCATACAGGACAATTCCCTTTCCCCAGCCCTTTCTGATAACAACTTCAATAACATTTATGTACAACTGCGTCGAGCCGATAATGGTGATCCCATTATTTACTTAGAATATGGTTTTGCGATTACAGGAACAACGGCTGGCAGCAACTATTTCATCCGAGGAACAGAACTGCAAAATCAATCTGTTGTTGATGCGATTAACCCGGCAACTAACCTGATTACTGTTCGAAATAATTTGGTGGGTACTGTCAATGTTGGCGATGTGATTCACCTTATTGGATGTGATCATCGTAGTGCGAATAAAGCTTACATCGCCACTGCGGTTGCGGCCAATGGTGGCAACCCCGCCTTTACAGATATTACCGTACAGGCAGGCACCATCGATCCTGCTGCCAATGCAGGAGCCCTGGGCAGCATCGGCTACGGAGATTGGTTATTGCCCACAGGCTTCTCCTATCCCAACCAAGCTGTCGCTGCTAGTCCCAACCAGAAACTGGATGTCTCCTATGTGATCAAAATGAGATACTGTCGCCACATTAATCCAATGGTCAGCGATATTGTTGGAATTAATCAGGCGAGCAAGACCATTACCATTCGAGGAGATTATACCGCTCAGCTCAACGGAGGCCAATCTATTCTGGTCCGTAAAGCAGCACTGGGGGCAGCCAATAATAACCAGAGCTTCACCATTGCTATCAACGGGGTGAGCCTGAGTGGAGCCAATACGACCCTGACTGTACTGGAAAACATCCCTGCTGCCTTCGCTGGCGGACCAACCGACGGAGAAGTGGTTATGAACCCCAATCGAGTGGTGAATACCCATCGCTACACGGATAACGTATTCGGCCCCTTATCTTCCCTAGTGAAGTCAGTGACCATCAATGCCATTGTTGTTATCGGCCCCGCTAGTGCTACACTGACTATTAGTGGTAATCATACCAGCGACGTCTTGGTAGGGAACAGCATTTCCATCATTAATTCTGCAAATAATAATGGTCGGTATACGGTAACTGCCTCCGTTCTGAACGCTGGCAATACCGACATTACTATTGCTACACCCGCAGCCTTAAATGCTGCAGTTGATGGTAAAGTGTCTTTCCTCTATTCCCTTTGGAATTCCGACAAGCCCACCAAGTGGCTCACCGGCTTTGATAAACGCTTTTTGGACATGACCAATGATCCGCTTGATAATCCGACGACGCCACTGCGCGACTTTTCCTACCTCGGACAAACGGGCGTAGCCATCGAACCAGATCGAGCTATTTTCTTCCTTTCTCCTATCGACTTTTTCAAACAGCCGGCTAATAATGACATCGCTGTAGAAATTGTCAATATGAACGGAGGAACATCGGATCAAGATACCTTCTGGGGAGCCATGCAGGCGCAAAACCAGCGCTTGAAGCTCAACGCAACCATGCTGCGACTCAATCCTGGGGGAGGGGAAATACTGGTCCCTATATTTGACTTTGAGGACGATCCTGCAGATGCAGTAAGTGACATAAAAAAAGAAAATTTCCTGGCGCTCTGTTTGACCAAAGCGGAATTCGTTGAGCTGATCGATGCTGCCCAGACCACTTTCAAAGAGTATCACGACATTTACTTCAACCTCCGAAACGAGCAAATGCTTACGGATTTGAATGGCATAAATTATCGGCAGTACGAGGTGGTGATCAGCGGGCACGCTTATAATGCCAATGGCGATTTGATTTCTATCGAAGCCAAGCCTGCCAACCCGGTACAGGTGCTTGCCCAAGCCGATGACCGGGTAGTTTTCTCTTCGGAAGATTTTGCCAATTTGGAAATTATCAGTGATGCTACAGAGGATTATGAAGAAGGCTTCCGTACTAATCAGGAGGCGCTGAATATTCTGGGCGCTAATATTCCTCTGCAAAACATTGTCAATAATTTCGATACGGACCTCAATGCGATCGTTAATGATTTGGTCGCCATAAAGAACTTGATAGAAACCCGGGCAGAACTACTGTGGACCACCGCTATTGCTCAGGCAGATACCGCTGGGGCTAGCCCCTTTGATGATCGGCCACTGTACTGGGCGCGCTTGCACATGCGGGTCTCCATTCGCAGGCACGCCTTCTTGAAGACGCAGCGCAGAGCGATCAGGGAGATGATTGAAATTTTGGAACAACATTCTAGAGGATTGCAAACAGTGGATTTCTCGGGAAGTGGTAGTGCTACCCACAAAGTGCTGTTATTGGGCTTCGATCCGTTTGAGTTTAGTAGCAACATCAAACAAAGCAATCCTGCTGGCGCTTCGGCGTTGCACCTGCACGGTAAAACGGCAAGCAATGCAACCAACTCTAAGAGTGCCTATATTCAGACGGCGGTATTCCCCGTTCGGTACGGAGATTTTAATAATGGTATTGTAGAAAGATTTATCCAACCTTTCCTAGACGGAACGACTCCGGTTGATATGATCATCACGGGTAGCCAGGACATCGATGTCTTTTTTAATATCGATCGATTTGCCAGTAAATACCGAGATCCTACCTTGACTGATAACTTGAATAGACTAGGTGGTAAGGCCAAATTCTATACCATCAGAAATAATAAAGTCAAACGGGCGGGCACCATTTTCCTACCGCAGTTTTACGAAACGACTTTACCCTTTGCCGATATGATTGCACCTGGTGGACGCTTGGATAATAATCGGGTGGTCTATAATCAGGAGTATACAACCAGTAATCCTGCGGATTTCGCGCCGTCTTCTGGCCAAGGTTCAGGTATTGTACAAATCGCTGGTCCTCAGCCTGGCCATAGAGCTCGTGGTGGCTCGGGAGGGGTCTTCCTCTCTAATGAGATTTTCTACAGGATAGCTCACATACGGACTAAGCTGTCTGCTGCTACACGAACCGGGCACCTACATATGCCCAAATTACAGCAGAATCCTGGCGATGACTTTAGCGTAGTCGACACCACCACATTAGTTAACGATACCGCAACAATCATTGGAGATGCTTTGGACAATATCTAAATCGATACTACTGATTGCCGTATTGAGCCTACTAGCTTGGACAGAACTTGTGGCCCAACCGGGCTGCGGCCAGCTGCTGGTCCAATTTGCCGCGCCTGCGCCTCCCTTGGCAGAACTAAAGATCAAGGGGTACTGCTGCCGACCCGAAAAAAAGAAGTGCCATCGGCTGGCCAACTACCAAATCCGTCGTACCGAAACGCTGCTCTACATCGACCACTACGAAGGATTGCACGAGATCAGCATCAAGCGAAACGGGAAAAAGATGAAATTGAAAATTGACAATATAAAGTGCTCAGAAAACTACCTGATCGATGAGCTGCGGTGGGAGCCTGGACAATTTGACGTACAGCTGAACACCGAACAATTACAACGGACGCCCGACAATACTGACCAGCGCTATCCGTGTAGCGCCTGCCTCAGGATTCCTTTTAACCAATTTGTAAAAGAACACTAAATCCCGATAAAGATATGTCTGCCACCACATTCTATCCTGCCGTATCTTCCATCATCTCACTGGACGATCTACCCGAACAGCTCCAATTTCTCGAAGCTGGCATCAGTAGCATCTTTGATAAGGTCTACTTTAGGGACCTACAGTTTACCCGCAGTCGCAAAGGAGATGCCGCCTTTTACAGCCTTATCCTTATTCTGGATCGCGAAGTGGGCTTCACCATTCCAGGAGTAGACATCTCCTTCCTGCTCAACCCCGACTACGGCGCGACGGGCATCACCGAGATTCCGATTACCATTGAATACGAATGGAAAATCCTGGCCGTGCTCAAGCAGGTTCAACGCTTCAAGGCAGAGAATTTCTCCTTCAGCCCTCAAGCGTTTTTCGATGTGGTGACAGACATCCTCGGCATCTCTGGCGAAAACCTGATGGCCGCCGCTGTTGGGCAGTTCACTACCGAGGCCGACCCTATTGATGCCATCAAGGCTTTTGTCGATGATGTGAATGCAGAGTACAGCTCCGCCGTGCCTTATCCGACTAGTACGGACCCCGGCGAAGCCTTGGTCGAAGTACTGGATTCGCTAGATTCGGTACTCAGTAAGAACCCCTTCGAGGTGGTTTTTAAGGTGTATATTGAAGATATTACCTCGATTGATCTATCGCTGGATAACCTCAACCAGCTGTTCATCGATCGCTTTGGCGAGCCACCGGTAGATTATATCAAAACCCTGTTGATTCCCAAGTTTCATGCGACCCTGAGCTTTGGCAATCCCTACGGTGGTATCGGGATGGTCTTCCCTCGTAAATACCTCACCCCCCTCGATCCTGGTAACAACTACCAGCCTTTTCCCGAAAATGTAACCAACCCAGTGCGTTCGATGCTCAAGTTTGGCGTGGGCGATGTGCTGTTCAGCACCGAAAGCGGCATCGGCTTCAAATCCAATCTTACTGCCAGCCTTAATTATGTATCTGAAATTGGTAAAACGGGACTGCGCATCGACTTAAAAAATGCCAAGCTGGATGTGAGTCGCACCACAAATATCCCCGAAGCAACGGCCGACGGCCGCCCCCTAGAATTTGTTGGGGCCTACATCGAAAAGGCCGAGATTACCCTGCCTCCCAAGTGGTTCAAAGACCAGGGCGGCAATACAGCGACCATCTTTGGTCGCAATATGATCATTGGTACGGGAGGATTTTCTGGGCGTATTGGCATCGAGGCTTCGGCGACCAATCCGCCACCGCCAAATACCACTCCTTCGCTAGAGGTCCGCTTGGGCAACAACAGCGGCTTCCGCATCGGCTTTTATTCTTTCGATCTGGTTTTCCAGCAAAATGCCATTGTCGAGTCCAACATCAAGGGCTACCTCTACATTCCCGGTTTCGAGATTGGTGGCCAGCCCGCTCGGATTGATATTGACATTAACATTGAGGAAGACGGCGACTTTAAGATCACCGCCTCTGTGGAGCAAGGTATTCCAGTGATCAGCATCAAAGACATTTTGGATGTCAACATCAATAGCCTGTCGATTGGCCGGGAGGATGACCGTTTCTTTCTCGCCGTTTCGGGCAAGCTGGACTTTGCCGATCAGACGGGCAAGCCCGGCGGCAATTTTATCAAAGACAACCTGCCCAAAGACATCGAGATTCAAAAGTTGATGGTTTGGGAAGACGGTAAGATCGAATTTGAAGGAGGTGGAATACAACTGCGTAAGCCCCTCAGCCTCAAACTTAAGCCCGTCGAACTCACCATTACGGCCCTACACTTTGGCTCGCACGAGCAGGAGCATCAGGGCCACCTGCGGCAGTACAAGTACTTTGGGTTTGATGGTGGAGTGAGTGTCAAGCCCGGCGGGGTGGATGCGCGTGGAGATGGCATCAAGTTTTACTTTACGGTGGACAATGATCCGGGAGCGGGCAAGAACCGCCACGTCTTTGTACGCATACAGTCCATCGCCATCGATATTATGATTCCGGGGGATGCCAAGCCGGAGACGGCGACGCTGCTGCTCAGTGGTTACCTGTCGATGAAGGAACCTTCGAACCCTGGGGCAGCGGGTGCCGGTACGGAGTACGCGGGCGGGATTACCTTCTCGCTGCCCAAGCTCAAGATTGCGGGCAGTGCGGCGATGCGCTACAACCCCAAGGTCCCCGCTTTCCTTATCGATATTGGGCTGGAAATTCCGACGCCGATCCCGCTTGGGCCTACGGGGCTGGGGATTTATGGCTTCCGCGCCTTGGTCGGGCAACGCTACGTCGCCACTCGGGAGGCGGTCGGCCTCAGCGATCAGGACAAGTGGTACCAATACTACAAGGCCAAGGTATCGCCTGATTTCAAGGAGGGCATTCAAGCCTCTAAGTTCGAGCAGAAAGAGGGCTTCTCCCTCGGCGCAGGCGTTTCGCTGGCGACCTCTGGCGATTCCGGGAAGGTATTTTCTGCCAAAATATTTTTCTTACTCTCCCTTCCGGAAGTCTTCCTACTCGAAGGGCAGGGGCAGATTCTCAAGGAGCGGATTGGGCTGGACAGCACCAACGATCCGCCGTTCTACGCCTTTATTGCGATTACAAGTTCTTCGGTCGAAACGGCCCTGGGAGTCAATTATAAGTTGCCAGAGTCCGGTAATAATACCGGCAAGATTGTCAAAGTGGACGGCCTGATTGAACTGGCCTTCTTCTTTGGCAACTCTGCTGGCTGGTACGTCAATCTGGGCCGCGACCTGCCCGAAGAGAAGCGCATCTCGGCGCGTATCCTCGACCTGTTCAACGCCTATTTCTACCTGATGATTTCCTCCTCCGGTATTCGCGCTGGGGCCGGAGCCTCCTACAGCCTCAAGAAAAAGTTCGGCCCCTTCGGTGTGGAGCTGAGCGCCTATCTGGATATTGCCGGAAAGATCAACTTCAAGCCGAAGCAGATTGGTGGTTCGATCCAAATGGGGGGGATTGTTTACCTGAAAATCTTTGGTTTCAAATTCGGCTTCTCCGTTGATGTCGGACTGGCGGCCGAGGCCCCCAAGCCTTTCATCGTTACCGGTAAATTGAAGATTTGCGTTAAAGTGCTCTGGAAAAAGCGTTGCGCCAAGATTGAGTTAACTTGGAAGAAGGGCACCGATCTGGATTCCAGTGAAATCGAACTGCTCGATCCCGACCTCGACAATGCGGGCAAGGCCATCAACATCATGAGCCGCGAGCCCTTCGCCCTGCGCACCTTCGAAAATGCCACCATCAGCAATCCCAATACTTGGAGCGACATCGATGATTTCATCATTCCAGTAGATAGCTTTATCGATATTGAGTTCAAAAAAGGCGTCCACGTCACCGGCGCGCATGCTTCACTGGATCGGCTGGGTGGGGTGACCCATGCAGCGGATTACTCCATAAAAGTGGCTCCGCAAAAGGGCAAATCGGATCAGGTGAAACACGAGTTTTATGTGGACAAAGTGGACATTAAGAGTTGGAATCCAACCAGCAATCAGTGGGAAGATTATTTGGTCTACGAAGCCTTGACGGCCTTCGACGTTCCGCTGTTCCCCGACGCCAATAGTGTCAATATGGCTGAACTCAAACAAGGCTTTTGGCAGCTCGACAATCCTAAGAAATACAACAAACTGCGCATCTTGGCACAAACGCCATTTTCCTACACCACCCAAGGCTCCGATCCGCCAACCCCGGAGAGCCTGAACATCACCACCGGAACCATCTTCTGCGAAGGGACCCGTCGGGAGAAAAAGTGTGTGGATTTGCGCAAACTCATTCGCTACAATCGCATTAAGGAGGTTTTCGTACCTGCCTATGAGTACCTCTACGCCGATGGCGTTATTTTCTACCTCAGAGGCCAGCGCAGCGAGATCGTTGATCGACCCTACCAAAATTATCGCGATGCGCTGCGGATAGGGGAGAAAGAAGAGTTGGAATTGTTCTTCAATGAGCCGACAAGCTGTGTGACGCTGGTCTTGCAAACCGAAGCGCCTTCTATCGTCATCAGCTACTACGTTCGCCGCGATACGGGGCAGGTCGATGGCAATGGCATTCCGATCTATGGCTATGTCTTGATCCATACCCAAGTTTACCAGCAGGCCCAATTGAACAGCACGATTATTTACGAGGATAATGACAATCCAGTGGATAAGGTCGTCATCGAAGCGGGCTGCTGCCAAGAGCAGCCGGAGTTGGTTTGTGATACGAATATGTCGGAACAAGCCCAGCAGCTGGGTATTTTGTTGGATACGATGGCGCGCTATGGTCATCATGCAGAAGGCATGGTCTCTTTGTATCCTAAAGAGTTTGCTCGTTACAATAATATATTTTTCAACACCTCTCTATACGGCTCTCCTGTAAAGGGAAGCGAAGTGCTTTACACCTACAAGCAGCCTGAGCAATACCGGTTTGAATTACAGTTTTACGATAGCTTGGACTACAGCTGTACGGTAAATTTGGAAATCCTCAACCCCGACGCTCAATTCAGCTGGCCGCTGGTGAAGGGCTTCAGTAACCTGCGCCCCAATCCCAATACCTTGACCAACGGTCCGAATTACGATTTTCTGATTGACATCAACGTCACAGTTAAAGGAGGAGATCGGGTCTATGTCGCCGCTGGAACGTCCTGCTATGCAGTGATCAACTGCGAGCTGGTTGGTGCGCCCGGTAATAGCGAACCAGCCCTTCCCGCCGCCGGCATTCAAAACCTGCTGGAAGGTCTTACTAACATCGGCAAACTAGAGCAACCCCGCGACCTCAACATCACCAAGGGGACTTACAGCGATGACTTCGCGCCTCTACTGGCCGAGGCCCTCTTCGGCGATCAAATCGAAGGGCAAGAGCTACACTACGAATCGAATACAGTCGAAGGTAGTGGACTCGACCTGCGCTTCTACAGCAAGGAAAAGGGCGGGTTTTCTCTAGAAATGAAACTGCGTCCTGAGAATATAGACATTGGCTTTAGTTACAAAGAATTGATGGGCTTCCAAGATGTGGAACTCATCAAGCCAGTGCCTGGCAGTACCGAAGTAACCTTTACTGTTACGGGGGTTCATAAGCATAAACGGAAGACCTATTTTACCCAATTCAACGGTACCGGGACGCTTCGCGGCCCCTCGCTGCCTAAGATGACGCCGATCGCCAAGGCCGCTGTCCTACCAGACCCCAGCAACGGTGAGCTGGAATGCGATGCGCCGACACAGCAGTCTCAGGACCTAGAGATTTTCTTCAATGCATTGATTGAATTTCAGGATTATCCAAAGAGCATCAGCCGATTGTTGTCTAATGACTATGGAGGTACTTTCTGGGGGACCAGTCTTTACGATGGCCCGAGCGAGGTCATTATCTACCAGTCGCAGCCAATGGAAGAGATTCCGGGGCTCATTATTACGCTTAGCGATGATAGGGGCTTCAACTGTACTATAGAGCTGATTACTTCGGACGGCAGCGGTATTCATCCTTATCAAGTGACGCGCTTTTTCAACCTCCGTCCTGATCCTAATCGATTGGAGGCGGGAGACAATTATTACTTCCTGATCGACGGCGAAGTGTTCCTGCCATCGACTGGGCAGACGATAAGCATCACCATGTCAGGTCGCTCCTGCTATCCGATTGTGACCTGCCGTGAAACGGGCTGTGCCACCTTCCTCTACCGGGTCTGCTACTTGACGCAGGAGGATTTTGAGTACAATGAGACGATTCCGACTCAGGTGGAGGTACAGGGGGATAATACCGCGATGATTGAGGCGCTCAACAAGACGGTGCAGCCGATTTGGCGACCCAATACCATCTTTGCTATCCACGTACAGACGACGGATAAGCTCACCGTAAATGGCAGCAATCTCGTACCGCCTTATGTCACCAATGCCGTCTTCGGCTTTAAAACTGCGGGTGGAATCGGATTTTTCCACAAATACCTCGACGGTACCAATATCGTCGATCGGGCGGATTACGCGGCGCTAGTTGCCAATGACAATGAGGACAGTTACAAGCTGGCCAATTTGAATCACTACATCGACTACGCCAAATCCTATCCGAACGCCGATGGCCGCCTGACCAATGCCAAGCCGTTGTTCTATATCAATCCTGACTTGCTGCTCTTCTTTGTCAAGCAGTATGTTTTTGCGATGTTCAGCGAGTGGGCAACTTACAATGGTGCCCCGGCCGAGCGCTATGATTTGGAGGCCATTATCAAAGACCCAGTGAAGGAAACAGATGTCTTTGTGGTGGGCGCTGCGTGGGATAGCCACGATACGCCGGTGATTACGCAGGATGTGAATATTATTGGTAATATGATCATCAATGGCTTGCCTTGCTCGATCGTCGAGAATGTCACTTCGATTGGGATTCACACGGAATTTTTTGTGCCGGAACTCAAGCCGCTGAAGGCCTACACGGCGATTTTCAATGCTAAATACGAAGATCAAAGTAACAATGAGTACAGTCAGGAAGTACATCGCTATGTTTTCCAGACTTCGCGCTACGGCAACTTCGAGGAGCAGATACACAGCTACCGTCTCAAGGACGAGGCTGGGGTCGTACAGCGAGAAGCCATCTTTGATATAGAGCATGCGCCCGCCAATGCAGCGAAGGCCCAGCAAATCATTCTCGATACCTTACCGACGACAGATGCGCTCTTCCAGGAGTACGCCCATCCCTACGATCGCCTTATGGAAGGGGCTTTCCAACTCGGGGCCTTCCACCCGGCGGTAACTACAGAGTTCAACGTGATCAAAAATGGCAGCACCATCCTGGGGATTCTGGTCAGAAATCCGGAGCCTTTCAACGATCCTAAAATTGAAGAAGCTACGATGGCCGATACCCTCAAGCTACAGGTCAACCTGGGCAATGCTAATGACTACGTCGTCATTTTCTCAAAAGACAATGCTAATGCCTGGGTGACCAACAGCGATGGATCGATGAATATGCCGTTGGGCGATTATAAGTTCACCTTTAAATACAAGCAATTTGATGGGCATAATTACATCGATGTGGCCACCATTAGCGATGTAGAATTCACCCTGAGCTAAACCAATCATTCAATTACTGTAGCCGGAAAAACAACAACCATGGCAAACTTTGTAAATCTATATAAAAGAAAATCGAGTTCCTATTACCGCGATATTGTCGAGTACGATTCGATCAACAAGGAACTCTATATCGCAGGTAGTATCTCGACAAAAGGATTGATCACTAAGCTTGATGAGAAGGGGAAGGTGTTGTGGGATAAGGAATATGAGTTGAATGGCGAAAGCATCAGCTTTCAGCAAATCCTCAAGTGCAGTAATGGTGATCTGCTGGCCTACGGCACCAATCCGACCGGCCAGCAATGGCGCAACCGCAACTTCTTCGTGCGCATACGGCCAGATGGCTCGCTGATTTGGTCTTCCCATTACAGCACCAGTCTGACGCGCTACAATATTCAGATTACTCAGTCTGGCGTTGATGAGTTTTTCATTACTTCCTGGCACAATACCTACAGTACAGTAGATGATGTGGAGATTTTGAAAATCGATGGCAGTGGCAAAGAGCTGGCTAGCATTCGCTTTGGGCTCAACAACAACGATGATCAGGTCAAAGGAATCATTCCCTATGGCCAAGGTGGTTGCATCGTCTTTGGTTCGTCCAGCCAAGGCAGTGGCTGGGATGGCTTCATCGCGGCCTTCGACGCCCAACTCAATCACCAATGGAGCACCCTGCTCGGCATGTCTACCCACGAAGAGATTCTGGATATGGTGCAAGTCGGGCAGCATGAGTTTGCCATCGTAGGCTACAGTGTCACGCGCAAGCAGCACTTTTTGACTCGCTACAGCCAGGCGCTAAGCAGTCATTCCGTATTGTTCTTTGATGCTGGCTCTGATGATCGCAGTTTTACGCGGATTATCACCGGTAAGGGCGGTTTGTATATGTGCTCCTACGCCAAAAGCATAGCGGCCTCTTACGTGATGAAGCTCAGCTCTAGCCTCAACCCGATCTGGCGCAAGCGACTGGATTTCGATAAGCAATACGATATTAGGGAGCTGAAATACGATACTACACAGCAGTTACTGCTGGGCGTAGGGCGCAGCCGATACGACGGCACCCTGGCTTTCCGCACCGATCTGGACATGACCAGTTGTGTGACCATCGACCTTCCCGCCCTGCAATTCGAGCGGCTGGATTTCAGTTCCAAACCTTGGAATCCTCCCGTCAGCCCCGTCGATCAGGTCGGGCGATCTGTTCCGCTGATTGTTCGAAATGTGATGCCCGAGCGGAATCCCCTCTGCCCGGATACGGGGATCGAATTGGATGCGACCAGTATCATCCAATCTCCTCATCTCTACTGTCAGGCTGCTGGTTCGGACACCACCGATGGTTCCTCGCGGGGGATTCACCTGCGCTGGGATTTGCTGAAATACCTGGGCGAGAATCACCTGCCCAAAGGCAACCTCACCAATCAATATCCCACCAATATCGGCTTCAACCGCGCCGATGATTTTGTGCGTATCTACCGTGCTCCGTACAATACCGTCTATAACCTTAGCTTGCGTCTGGGGGCTGGCCCTAACCAGCTCATCGAGGCGGGCAGCACCCGCCGCTGGATTTATACCGGTCTGTTTGTCCATCAAGGCAACGACCGTACGGTAGAGCTGGACTTTGTTGATACCGCAGAGTATGACCAGCTTCGCCAACAGCTTCATCCGCAGCAGTCGCCTATAGATTTCTTATTTCAGTATCGCGGAGTGGTAGAACTGCGCGTGCCTGGGCACCTGTTTTTCATGGTCGACGTAGGGCCGGAGATCAACTTCAATGCTCCCCAGGCCTGTATTCGAATGGAGACCGTTTCCTGGCCGGATACGACGGACGGGAACAGTCGCTATGTTTCCTGCCGCAAGAAATTGGACGGCGTTAGGGTGTACAAGCAAAAGGAGCCGACTTACATAGTCTGCGAAAATATTGATGTCTTCCGTTTTCAAACCATAGATACTTTCATCTACGACATCCAGATTGTCACTTATGAGGATACGATGATTGGCTATCAGGATCGCTGGGCGCAGTTGGGGGAGTTTAGTTTGACGACGGATAACAACACGGCTTACCAGCGTTTGGAAGATGTACCTGCCTACATTGTCGATAAGGAGTGGAGCAAGTTCAACGAAAGCGATCCGGGGACTGGAGAGTTTAAGGTCAATGTGGACAATTACAAAGACCGTTGGCTGCCGGCGGCTGATCCGAATACGGGTCTGAAGGAAGGGGTGGTCAAATACCTCAGCTTGAGCCAGACTAATACGCAGGCGCTGGAGATTATCCTCGACGACGCGGGCGATTCGAGTACGGAAGTCAGCTACTTGGAATTTTTGCGGCTGGCCAGCCTGGATTACCACGGCGCCCGGATGCTGGGACTTGGGCACATCGATGGGATGGACGCCAGCCAGGTGACGACGCCTTACATTTATCTGGCCCAGTACGTCACGGAGGCGGCCCTTGAGGAGGGTGGGGTAGCCGGAGTGAATACGCATTATTACATGACCTTGCCGACGAGGCAGTTGGATCATCGGCTGCCGCAGGCTCCGGTGCTCGATCCGGTGACTTATGGCTTGTATGCGGACAATGGGACGGGTACGCCGACTTTGCTTTCCGATCCTGATGGTTATGTACCTTTTATCAATGATCCTTACGAGTATGTGCGCTACATTAATTTGTTCCGGCAGCGTTTTCCTTATGAGTATGGTTTGCGGTCATTCTTCGACAGCAGTCAGGAGTTTTGTATGTGTGATAAAACGCAGGCGGTGGCCTTTGGGCTGGAGTACAAGGAGATCAGCGAGGCGCAGTTTCGTCGGCCAGAGATTTTGAACGATTCGGATTATAGTGATCACGCAGGGTTGCCGGAGGTGGTGCCGATCCCTGAGAGTGGAGAGCCTGATGAGGCGGTATATACGCATATGGAAACGGAAGAAGGAGAGCATCGCTACGGGATGTACAGCATCAACTGGTTCTCGCGGGTGTCGCCCGTTTCGAATTTAGTGGATACGAATTTTACAGATTTTCCCAAAAGAAATTCCCTCTTACCGCCCTCCAATTTTGCCGCACAGTTGGTGCAGGAAGAAAACCCTCTGATCTTTACTACCAATGCCGAGCAGCAAATGCTAGCGGGCCTTCCTGCCGGTGATAAGACCCTGGTGCGCCTTACCTTCGACTGGAATCAGGTGCATAATATTGCCTATCAGGCTGCCGAAGAAGTGGAATTTTTCTTTAGAGAAACTCAACCCCTGACCGTACTTGGGGATATTGACAGCGTAGTAGACCTGGGCAACAATCGGGTTCGGGTATTTACCAAATCCTACACGGTAGAAAGCGCCAATCCGCCTTACGATGAGCAGCCTTTTGTTGCTGCTGCTAATGTGGGTAGATTTGTCGGTAGCTTCTTTACGGCGAATGAAGTGGCCTACGAAGTGGAAAGTGTGACTTCGGGAAATAATCCGCAGTTCATCCTGAAAAAGCAACGGTTTACGGATGTCTTGGAAACGCCTTCGGGCGAATTTGTGGTCACAGAGGACTTTCTGGCCCCCAATCCCGATGAACGTTTTTTGGTGTTTGAAAACCTCAGCGATCCGAGTACCTGGGACTTCAAGCTCACCAAGTCCATGCAGCTCAACAACTTTTTACCCCTCTACCAGGAATCGAAAGTAGAAGATGATGGAAGTATAACGACGCTGAATATCGGTGGGGTGGCCAAGACGGCCAATATCTCCGATATTGTTGACCCTGTGGATAATGTTTCCCCGACGGGAGCCTATGATATTGAGTTCAATGCCTATTCGCTCCCCAACCCAATAGACCCCGATGCCGAGTGGTACGGTGGAACGATCAGAATTGTGGAGGATGTCAGCAACTTCCCACCTACCTCTGATCCCAATTACCGCCCACCAGAAATGAAAGTCTTGCAGGTATTGACCATCGACACCAGCGGTGCCAACCTTAAAGTCAAAGCCTTTGATCCTACCTTCAGCACCGATCCGCCCACGGGCAATCCCTTCCTCGATTATATGCCAATCGAAAAGGGCAACACCATCGACGTCAATTTCCACCCCTCTTACCGACTCTACCTCACCGTAGACACCAACGGCGGCAATACCTTCAACGAAGCGACCCTGCTGCCCGCTCAAGGCGATGGCACCAAGACCACCTTCATGGCCGCCCGCTCCAAAGATACCGTCGATGGCTCTCCCTGCTATTCGTCCTTATCCAAACCCGCGCTGCTCTTGGCGCAGGAAGTACTGACCCTGGAAGTCCCCGGCGAACCTAGTGGCCCCCTCTTTGCCACCCGCCCCGACTTCTACGGCAAAGCCACCTACACCTTCGATACCGAAATCGATACCAACGGCCGGACGCCCTACGCCGTCATCTTTTACCGTTCCGACGAGCGCAAAATTCTGGATACCCTCTACAAACCCTCCACCGTGGAGAGCATTCTCAATCAACTGTTCAGCCTCTACGGCGATAACGACCTCTTCTTCACCGATCGCTGGAACGGCCTAGTGAATGTGGATTACAGCGGGGCCAACTTCCTGAGCTACGATGGCTACCGATTCCCTCAGCCTGACAATGATGATTACATCATTCCCAACGCTGACCCTAATATCCAACAGACGCCTTTTGCGGGTGGTAGCGGTAGCCTGAATGCCAATTATACCATTACGCTGTACATTGATCCCGACAATAATCCGGTAACCCAAGTCGTGAAAATGGCTGATGTAGTAGCAGAGGCCATCCAAGGGGCCTTCCTTCCGCTGACCGAGCAGCCCGTACTCTACAAGTACATCAAAAACGGCCGGGTGACCTCCAATCGCCGTCCGCTAGTGCGCGATGCCAACGGCGATTTGATTGTTCCGGGCAATACCATCAACTTCAACGTCTTCGACCCCTTTCCGATGGTCGTCCAATTTGTCGATTCGGGGCAGACTAAGCTGCGCTTTACGGACTATACGCTAGACGGCTCCTCTCGCAGTTTCTTCTTCTACTTTGCGGTAGAACTGTCGAAGAAGCTGGAAGTAAGTGAGGCCAGTGTAGTCGCGGGGCCCATTCAATTGGTCAACTCCGCGCCGGCGGAGCAACCGGGCATTCGCAAGATCACCTCGCAGCAGGCCAATCTGGTTTTAGAGCGACCGGCGGCGGTCAAGCTGGAACTCAACGACTTTATCGGTGTGGAAGGCATTACGAAATTTGAAATCTATCGGGCAACCGACAGCGTTGATGCCATGAGCGTGCGGACGATGACGCTGGCCAAGACCTTCGATGTTGGCGAGGAGCTCGTCGATGATTTTTCTGACCTCAGCATTCCGCCCTACGGAGAACCGCTGTTCTACCGCGTCGTTGCCCTGCGCGAGATCACCAACGAGTTCAATGCCACCGAGTATGCCCCCTCCAAGCCCTCCGAACTGGCCTTGGCCAGCATCCTCGACCCCGGCTATCCACCCGCTCCCGTACTGAGCTACACCTCCAGTCCGCTGACCGCCACCGCACCGCCGACGCTGCCCAATGTCATCCTCAGTTGGGACAAAACGGTGCACAACGGCAGCTATCACCTGTATAAATGGACCAAGGTGGGCAACTGGGAAAAGATTCACGAAGTGATCAGCAATGATGCGACGATGACTGTAGATTTGTCAACGACTTCTTTGGGTACGAACGTGCTGGTCAAAGAGGACGATGAGGGCTACGAGCGCTTTCACCAATTTAGAGTCTTGGCACAGAGTGCCTCGGGGTTAATGAGTCTGGAAGACAAGGTGCTGGTTATTTAAGGTCAGCATCAAGGCACGCTGGCCTTGGCCCCGATGGCTTTGAGGATCATCTCGGCGTGCACCCGCGAGTTTTCGATGAACAGCTTGCTGGTTTGCAGGCCGGCATTGACGACGCCGGCGATGTAGACATTGGGCAGGTTGGTTTCTAGGGTCTCCGGGTTGTGGATGGGGGTGAGGTGGCCGTCGTCGGCTAGTTGGATGCCGAGCTGGCGCAGGAGCTGGAAGTTAGGCTGGTAGCCGGTCATGGCCAGTACGAAGTCGTTGGCGATGGTTTGGGGCCCTTGGGGCGTGAGCAGGTCGACGCGGTCAGGATGAATGGCCGTAATGGTGGTATTGAAATGGGCTTTGATAGAGCCTTCTTTGATGCGATTTTCGATGTTGGGACGAATCCAGTATTTTACCCGAGGACTGATTTTATCTTGGCGAATGGCCATGGTAACTTTGGCGCCTTTGTGGTAGGTTTCTAGTGCGACATCGCAGGCGGAGTTGGCTGCTCCGACGACCAGTAATTCCTGACCGATATAGGGGTGGGCCTCATCGTAGAAATGCTTGACTTTGGGCAGTTCTTCCCCCGGAATATTGAGCTTGCGTGGTGTATCGTAGAAGCCCGTAGCGATCACTACGGATTGGCTATAGTAGGTTCTATTATTGGTTTGAATGCGATAGCTTTGATCCTCCACTGGTTCCATTTCCTGTACCTCCTCAAACAAACGAATTTGCAAATCCCAACTTTCCTTCACCCGACGAAAGTATTCCAAGGATTCCCGTCGGGTAGGTTTTTCAGAATGAGAAATGAAGGGTATATCACCGATTTCTAGCAGCTTAGAAGTAGAAAAAAAGGTCATGTTAGTGGGAAATCGGTAGAGCGAATTGACCAGCACTCCTTTTTCCAATACCAAATAATGCAAACCAGCTTTACTGGCTTCAATGGCACAACACAGCCCGATAGGCCCACCACCGATGATAATCAAATCGTATTTTTGCTTATCCATTTCTCGATACTTTTCCTTGAGAGCAGCCCGTCCATCCACAGAGTTGATAGAGGAGGCGTGCAGCAACATTGCCATCCCACTCGCCTTCGCCTGCGACTTCACAAAGGTCAAAGCCGATGATTTCTCTACCACTGTCGACGACTGCTTTGATCAGGGCGATGGCTTCGTTGTATTGCAAACCTCCGGGGACCGGCGTTCCGGTATTGGGGCAGAGGCTGGGATTGAGGCCATCAATATCAAAGCTGATGTAGACTTTTCTGGGCAACATGGCAACGATTGATCGGGTGATGCTGATCCAGCTTTGCTTGTGAAATTGAGCGGCTTTGAGTTTACGATCATAGAACACCTTGATTCGCTTATTGTTTTGGGCGGCGTACTGCGCCTCCGCCTCACAATTGTCCCGGATGCCTACCTGCACGAGTCGGGTGACTTGGGGGAATTGTAGGGCATTATGAAAAATGGAGGCATGGGAATAGGGGAAGCCTTCGTAGGCGATGCGAAGGTCCTGGTGGGCGTCGATTTGTAGGATGCCGAAGGCGGGGTAGCGCTCACTCAGCGCTCGGATCAGCCCCAGCGGCGTACTGTGCTCTCCGCCGAGCAGCCCGACGATTTTACCCTGCTCCAACAGGCCCTTGGCCTCCCGGTAGATCCATTCGTGCAGCTCGGTGCAGCCCTGATTGACTTGTTGGCGGTTGGCCTCCATCTGCTCGCGCTGGCCCTTCGGGCTCCCCGCTTCCAGCCAATCGATGTAGGCCAGGGCCTTAGTGCGGAGCTGGGCGTTGCGCTGCTGCCAATGGGCCTCCGGCCGCCGCAGATAAATCCCCATCGCCCAAGGTCGATCCAAATCTACATCAAACAAGTCGAGCTGACTGGAGCAGGCCAGTACATTCTCCGGCCCTCCGGCTGTTCCTGCACCAAAAGAAACCGTCACATCCCAGGGTACGGAGAGCATCACCAAGTCTGATTCTTCCTCCTCGTAGGGCAGGCCGATGAAGTGGCCATTCTTGAGGCCAACACCATTGGGGTCAAAATTCGCCGTTTTTTCTGCTTTACTCATAGCCCAAAATTTTTAGCATAGAATCCGCCTTTTGCTCCTCGGCGTAGAGGTGGTCGACTAGATTGCCTTTGTCATTACGGTCGATGATGATTTGCTTGGGCGCGGGTAGCAGACAATGCTTGATGCCGCCGTAGCCGCTGATCGATTCTTGGTAGGCGCCGGTGTGGAAGAACCCGAGGTAGAGGGGTTCTTTGGCGTTGGGGGCGACGCGCGGGAGGTAGACCTGATTGACATGGACCTCAGAATTGTAGTAATCCGAATTATCGCAGCTCAGCCCGCCGATGTTGACTTTGGTGTATTCATTGTGCCAATGATTAATAGGCAGCAGGATAAAACGCTGAGCGATGCCCCAGCTATCGGGCAGGGTCGTCATCAGCGAACCGTCAATCATGTACCACAGCTCATTGTCGTTTTGCTGCTTTTGGCCCAAGACCGAAAAGATGGTCGCTCCGCTTTCTCCTACCGTATAGGACCCAAACTCGGTATAAATATCCGGCTCCGGAATACCGTGCTCCTCGCAAGATTCCTGGATCAGCTTGACAATTTCTTTGATCATGTATTTATAATCAAACTCAAAGCCCAAAGAATTGCGGATAGGCATCCCTCCACCGATATTGAGGGCCGTGAGTTCAGGGCAGCATTTACGCAACTCGCAGTAGATTTTGATGGCCTTTTTGAGTTCCCCCCAATAGTAGAGGCTGTCTTTAATGCCCGTATCGACAAAAAAGTGCAGCATGGTGAGTTGGAATTGTGGGTTGTTGGCAATTTTTTCTTTATAAAAATCAAGAATCTGATGGCCGGGGATACCTAGTCGGGAAGTGTAAAACTCGAAGTTGGGTTCTTCCGAAGTCGCCACTCGCACCCCTAGCTTACACGAGCCTTTGACCAGCTCCATATAATGCTGTACCTCCTCCATGTTATCACAAATGGGAATAACATTTTCGAAGCCCGCATTGATCATCTCACTGATCTTTTTGATGTAGGTGATGGGCTTAAAGCCATTATTGAGGATAATGGTTTTTTTATTAATCTTACCCTGCTCATACAGCTTGCATACCAGATCAATATCGAAGGCCGAAGAGGTCTCTAGTTGAGCCTTGTGCTGCAGCACCTCGTCCATGATATAGCTAAAATGAGAGCTTTTGGTGCAATAGCAATAGTGGTATTTACCATTGTAGCCGATGGCTTTCATGGCGCGCGTAAAAAGGTTGCGGGCTCTTTTGATTTGAAAGCCAATACGCGGCAGATAGGCGATGCGCAGGGGCGTACCGTATTTTTCAATTAAATATTTGAGGGGAATACCATTAAATTCGAGATAGCCATTTTCTAGATCAAATCCTTCCTGTGGGAAATAGAATGTTTGATCTATAAGGTCAAAATAACTGTTTGTCACCTGCTAAAATCCGTATATATGTGTACAAAAAGACAAAGAACAGCTGATTTTATCGAATAGCTGTCAACTGCATAAAGGTACGTTCCCAAACGGGAATTTCAGTAGTTTTAGGGGATAAAAAATTAGAATTTTGTGCTTGTCGTTATCCTCCGGCGGCGTGTAGAATAGCTACCCTAAATAGGGTATTTCACCCCAAAAGAGGGCAATAATGGACCTAAATTGGCTAAAAAGCGGCTGCAGTAGGGGGGATTCTTTGACAATGGGACAGAAAACATGTATTTTTAGAATTCGTTAGGGTTCTCATCCCAGCCCGTTTAAGAGACAAAAACCATTTTATAGTTCCCCCTGCGAATTATAATCCTAAGCCATGAACAACACCTACAAACTAAGCGGGCTTGTCCTCTGCCTGTTGTTATTGCTCTCCCCTTCACTTTTCGCACAAGTCAGCGCTGGCGGTACCCCCTATGGCTTGAGCAATGAATTCCAAAGTCAATATCGGCAATCTGTTTTGCCCGCTACTCCGGTGCAAGCATTGGACATGCGACGCATTAAAAAGGAGGATGAGGAGAAAATCGGTACGGTGCGCTTCGCTGCGCCGATTCCGGTAGATTTCAATATGGCACGATCCGGGCAGTGGACGGAGCTGAAAAATGGCGATCGGGTTTGGCGATTAAAGCTACAATCTAAAGGCGCTTTGGGTCTTTTTGTGGTTTATGAAGATTTTTTCCTGCCCTTCGGGAGTCGCCTTTTTATGTACAGCGAGGATGGTCAGCAGATAAAGGGGGCGTATACGCATAAAAATAATACAGAAAGTGGTCGCTTTATGACCGGAATGATCAACGGCGAAACGGCGATTATTGAATATTACGAGCCCCAGGGCGTGCGCGGGCAGGGGCGACTACAAATCGGTCGGGTCTTCAACAGCTACCAGCGGGAGTTGATGGAACCGGACGATTATCCTTACAAAGCCAACAGTGCGGCCTTCGATTTTGGCGAGTCACTGTCTTGTAATGTCAATGTCAATTGCCCTGCCGGGGCCGATTGGCAGGACGAAAAGCAAGGCATTGTCCGCATCCTACGGGTATTTGAAGAGGGAATTGGCTGGTGTAGTGGTTCTTTGATCAACAACACCAATGAAGACGGAACGCCCTACGTGCTCAGTGCCTATCATTGCTGGGCGGGCTTCACCCCCGAGATGGACCTATGGCGCTTCGACTTCAACTACGAAACCGACGGCTGCGCCAACCCCGCCCTGGAACCTGGCTACCAATCCATCCTCGGTGCCACCTACCGCGCTGGCCGCGAGCAGAGCGACTTCCTCCTCCTCGAACTGCCCCGTCGGGTCCCCTACAGCTATAATGCCTACTTCAACGGCTGGAATCGCGATAGCACCGACCTGCCCACCAACAGCGCCGGTATCCACCATCCCCAAGGCGATATTCGCAAGATTTCGATCGAAAATGATCCTGCTACCATTTTTAGTAGCAGTATCCCCTGGAGTAATAATGTCACCACACCCGCCAACCACCATATCCGCGTAGAATTTGACGAAGGGTCCTTCGAAAGTGGCTCTTCCGGTAGCCCACTTTTCGATGATAACCGCTACATCGTCGGGCAGCTACACGGCGGCAGCGCCAGCTGCTTCGCCTTCCGGGCCTTCTATGGGCGCTTCTCCAAATCCTGGAATGCTGGCAGCACCGTTGATGCCCGCCTCCGAGAGTGGCTGGACCCCGCCGGAACCGGCGTCCTTCAGCTCGGACCTTACATTCCACCACCAGCCTCCTCCATCTCTGGCACCATCACCGACCCCGCTGGAGTACCCATGCCCAATGTCACCGTCTACCTCGGCGGCGACCTTATCGACTCCGTCAGCACCAACACCAATGGCTTCTATTCCTTCGAAGTCCCGGTCGGCGGCGACTATACCATCACGCCTTTCAAGGACACCAATCCCCAAAATGGCGTCAGCACCTTCGATATCGTTCTGATCCAAAAGCACATCCTACAAGTCCAGCCCTTCACCGAGCCCTACCAATTCCTGGCTGCCGATGTTAATAATTCCGGCACCGTCACCACCTTCGACGTGGTCAATACCCGCAAGGTCATCCTGCTGATTGAAGATAACTTCCTGGGCAGCCCCTCCTGGCGCTTCGACCAACCTGTCCTCACCATCCAAGACCTCAGCGGTGACTTGATAGGACAGGATTTTATGGGCTACAAGGTCGGGGATGTGACGGGGAATGCGGACCCTGGAGGGTAAAGCGCCTTTGGCGCTCTGGTGGACGGTCGACGCCTTTGGCGTTTTGGTTGACGGTAGACGGCCGGACGACAGGACGACAGGGTAGGCGGCTAGATAAATACCTCTGGTACTTTGGGTCGACGATTGACGGTAGACAGTTAGCTGCAAAGCATATGAGAGCACGTAGGCTCCACACCTTTCACGTCTCATCACGTTTGCCGTCAACCGTCCACCGTCGACCGTCAACCCAGCGCCAAAGGCGCTTGCCTACTGCTTAACCACCTTCAACACCTTCAATTGCTCCCCATCCGATTCAAGATGAATAAAGTAGACCCCTTTACCCAGCTCCTCGCCGATGGCTAGCGTACCTTCTGGCTGCGTGAGACTGGTATGGCGGAGGCGTTGGCCCAGCACATTGAAGAGGCTGAGCTGGACGGCTTCCCGGCCTTCGAATGTGTATTGTACCGTTATTTGGTCGTCGAAGGGGTTGGGGAAGGCGCTGACTTGAATGGGGTTATTGAGCAAATCAGTCGTAGAGCTGGGCATGTCATCCGTAACGAGGAAGGCATCGAAGCCGCCCTCGACCCAGTGGCCCGGGCTGGGATTGTCTCGGGTGGTGATGATGATGTGCATACTGTCGCTAGGGGTGATGAAATCGGCCACGCGTATTTCAGAGCGGTCGACCCAGCCCCCCAAGGAGATGTCTGGGGTTTGCTCGATGACGACTTCGTCCGTGCCGTTGGTCAGTATAATTTCGAGGTTATCATTGGGGGTACTATTTCCTAATCCGCTAAAGAACCAGTAGCTGAAGCTCATTACTGGGAAATCGTAGTCACTGAGGTCCATTGGGGGGCTGGTCAGGGTAACTCGGTCGCGGTC